>CAZSOR010000105.1:0-11459 GCA_964608395.1 uncultured Pirellulales bacterium | reverse complement strand
CTCCGCCCGGACCGGCAAACGCCTCACCGGCCAAAACCGTCACAGCCAGCACAACAATGATTGCTGCTTTGATTCCTGTCTTTTTCATTTTCGGTTCCTTTCATTAATGTTTCATTTTGCTGCATATCTGGGCCCCTTATTGGGGTTCTTCTATGGGGATAGTGGCGCCGGCAGGAAAAAGGTTACACCCGGCGTGAACTTTTCCGGAAAATTATTTGTGCTCACCATAGAAAAAACAGGCAGGCTAAAGACATATCAGGCAGTATTCGTTGCTATATATTTTACATCAATGTTCAGATTATCGCGTAAATCTGGTATAAAGACAAAAAATTGGATTTGCAGACGGGCTAAGGAGTATATGTTCGGATTTAAAAAAAGACGGCGAAACAGACTGGCAGCTCAGCCGTTTCCTGAAGAGTGGATGGCGGTTATAGAAAGAAATGTGCCGTTCTACAGGTTGCTGCCCGAGGCTGACCAAAAGGAGCTGCAGAGTCATATCCAAATCTTTATTGGTGAGAAAAGATTCGAAGGTTGTGGCGGTCTTAAGATAACCGATGAAATAAAAGTCACCATAGCGGCCCAGGCCTGCGTGCTTCTGCTGCACCGCCGGACCGATTATTATCCCGGCCTTCACTACATTCTGGTATACCCCCGGTCATATATAGCTCCGAGGGTTCCGAAGCTTATTGGTGGAATTGTCGTCGAAGGCCCGGATGTTCGTCTGGGCGAATCATGGCGTCGCGGGTCGGTCGTCCTGTCATGGGACAACGTTTACCGCAGTGCCGCCGATATTCACGATGGTCATAACGTTGTCTTTCACGAATTCGCGCATCAGCTTGACAGCACCGGCGCCAGAGGTGACAGTACCCCGGTCATTCAGGACCGTTCCACCTATATCGCCTGGGCCCGCATCCTGGAGAAAGATTACGAGAAGCTCCGGCGTGACGTTAGCCGTAACAGCGATACTTTCCTGGATGAATATGGTGCCGTAAATCCCGCCGAGTTCTTTGCCGTCGCTACCGAATGTTTTTTCGAGAAGGCGAAGGAACTGCAGAAACTTCATCCGGATTTGTACAATGAAATGAAAAATTTCTACCAGCAGGACCCGGCCGAATTGTAACGATGACCATCTCAGAAGCCGGCGACTCTAATGTTTTTATTTATTTGACGGCAAGAGCTGAATGGTTCCAAGTTTGTATCGGCGATGGCCGTCGTCGTTTTCGTGCGGCAGGGCGATGATGGGTGTGCCGTCCCGCATGCCGACCGAGACGTATAAATCGTACGTGCTCGGCTGGGTGTTCGGTGCGAAGCCATACGTTTTCAGGGCTACAGTAAAAATTGAGCTGATGGTTCTGGTCGGCGCTTCAGTTCGTGGGCCGACGGCCAGGTCGTGGACGTCGAACGATTCATCGCAGAATGCTGCGACGATGCCGCCTTGTTCGTCCTTGAGAGTGAACGCGATGAAGCCTCCCGGGTAGCAGGGGGCTACTCCGGCATTGGCCCAGATGCTTGTGATTGTAAAAGGTTCGGACAGGTGAATACGTTTGGGGAAAGTCGCTTTCTTTAGTTGAATGCGATATCCCATCCGCCGGTTGATCTTATCGATAATGTCACGGTTCTCATCCAGCAGTATCCGCGGCCACCAGTGGATGGACATGTAGCTGGCGTGGTACTCTTCGACGGACCGTAGCAGGAGCGAGCCGTCGCCCCAGGCATTTTTCCGCTTGCTCGATCCGTAGTGCTCGTGCTCCAGGACGACGGGCAGCTTCGGCCAGAACTCCTGGGCCATCTCGGCGTGAAACCACGAGTTTGGCGGAGCTTGAACGCAGATGCTGTCGTCCCGAAGTGTTACACCTTTGGAGAGAGCATAATCGGTTATGGGAAAATGCCGCCCCGGCTCGCCCGGCCCGGCGAAGTCGTCGCTGATGGCCAGTAGCGTCTTTTTGAAGTGCTTGCAGTACAGGTCCACGTGAATCTTACGACTCTCCAAGTCAAAGGGCAGCTTCGAGCTGGCCCATGAGTGGCCTTCGCCCCATACGCCGAATGAGCCGATGTCGATGAACGCGACGTTCGGATTTCCATCGTACCTCTCGGCCAAAGCCTTAAGAAAATTGTCGAGCTTTTCGAGGAAGACCGGGTCCTTGTAGTCGGGCTCCCAGTAGGGCCCGTTTTCATCGACGCCCTTGCCGACCGTGAAATTGTATCCCTTCGCGCCGGCGGCGTGCACCCATTCCGGCGTTGCCCAGCGCATCCATGATTCCGTGCTGCTGATGCGAAGTGCGATTTGTTTGCCCTTATCGATCCATCGCTGGGCGGGCGTGTCCAGCAGGGAGAAGTTGAATTTGCCTTCTTCCGGCTCAAGGAACGACCAGGGCACCCGCAGGTAGGCGCACGAAAGGCCGGGGAAGTCGTCGATCGTATCGGAAGGTTTGAGTTTCGACCCGTAATTGCTGATAATGTTCGAATAAAAGTGCATTGTCCAGCCCATCTGCGGATTGACGAGCGCCCGGCCGTGATCTACCGGTTCGGCTGTCTGCTGATTCGATTCCTGTGCCGGCAAAGATATTCCAGCCAGAACCGTGATGACAAAAAATAAGCGTGGAATTCCATTCTTCATAATATTGTCCTTATGCCATATACATATTATTTATTTTGCCGGTTATCCTTCGCTCGGTCCATTATAGCGACTATTCTACTCAAAAAAATATACTAAAAAAAGAACTAAGTCCTTGACATTGCTGTTAATATAGATAAATTGGGGCAAATGAGTCAATAAATCCAAGTGCCTGTTTGCTTCACATGGAGGAGGCGTTAAAAGCAGGAGCTTGTTTTGTTCGTTATGCCACGGGGCAATGGAAAAGCAAGAGGGATAACTCCTTTAGTAGTTCAACTGCGCTTTTGACTTTGCTCTTTTTCTCCACTAACATAAGTCCATAATCGGTTTCAGGAAATCTGATGCTAAAAACTATGTTTTTGGAGCTATATCGGTCTTTTTCAAGGAGAAACTAATGCCATCAAGAGATATATGTACCTGGATTTTGTCTTTGGTACTTTTTTCAAGTTATGCTTCTGCCGGTAATATTCCAATGAAGCCTTTTACCATGGACTGGCGTGATAATGCGGATTCGCTTGTGAATCTGTCTTTTCTATTAGATGCACCGGCCGGCAAAGACGGATTTATCCGCGTAGATAACGGCCACCTCATTAAGCCAAACGGCGAGCGGTTTCGCATTTGGGGCGTCAATTTCACAGGTGCGGCATGTTTTCCGTCCAAAGAGGATGCCCCGGTTGTGGCCGAACATCTGGCCCGATTCGGCATCAACTGTGTCCGATTCCACTTTCTTGATTCGAACTGGTCGGGCAGTCTTTTTGCCAGAGACCGGGATGACACGCGTGTCCTGGACCGGCAACAACTTGATCGGCTGGATTATTTTATTGCCGAATTGAAGGAGCGAGGAATTTACACAAATCTCAATCTCAATGTAGGGAGAAACTACAGAAAAGGTGACGGAGTAAGGGATTATGAGTATCTCGGGCTCGCGAAGGTTGTGAATTACTTCGACGAGCATATTCAGATGCTGCACGCCGAATATGCTCAGCAGCTTTTAACCCACTATAATCCCTATACGAAGTCGGAGTACCGCAACGAACCGGCAATTGCGATTGTCGAACTCGTTAATGAGAATTCCATTGTCGAAGCATGGTTCAGCGACCGGCTGGTAGGAACGAACAAGGGGAAGAATCCCGGTACATGGACCGACATTACGGCCTGGTACGCGGGTCAACTGACAAAGAAGTACAACGCCTGGCTGCAGGCACGCCTATCTGAAGCCGAACTGAAAGAACTCCGTACGCTGGCCGGCGTCAAAGGGGATGAGTTTATACCTCGTTTGACAAAGGACCAGTTTGACGCCGCTCCCGAAAAGAGATTCCACCTTGAAGCAACGTTCTATATGGAATTGGAACAAAACTACTTTGGGCAAATGTACCGGCATTTGAAGGACGAGCTTGGCGTAAAGGCATTAATTGTTGGCACGAGCGATCATAACCACTGGAAGAGCGGCTATCCTCTGCTGACTTCCACCTCCAGGCTGGATGTTGTGGATGGTCATGTATATTGGCAGCATCCAAGTTATCTAACCGATCCCAAGACGAGACGAAGGACGTTTTCCATACCGAACACTCCGATGGTCAATGACCCCTTGAACTCCACGGTGGTTCAGCTTTCGAGGTCTGCGGTAGCCGGCAAGCCTTACACCGTTTCGGAAACCAATCATCCTTTTCCGAACAAATATGCTTGTGAAGGTATCGGCATCCTCGCGGCGTACTCGGCCTTCCATGACTGGGACGGCATTTTCTTGTACACGTTCGAGCATAAAAATCCCGAGCAATGGGAGCCGAAAATGCCCGGACATTTCGAGATTCGCCCGGATCCGGTTAGAATGACAAATCTCGCTGCCTGTGCCATCATGTTTTTAAGAAGTGACGTGCGGCCGGCGATTGAGACGGTATCGAGGTCATATTCATTGGAACAGGTGCGCCAGAGCATCCGTTTGGCATCTTCGGAGCGGCCATATTTTACGCCCGGATTCTCACTTTCCACAGCTCTGCGGCACGCGACGCGAATCGCTGCTTTTGACGCTCGGCCGGGGCAGTATCCGAAAGTTGACGTGGACAGTCCAATTGTTTCCGACACAGGCGAACTCTCCTGGTACCACTCAGAGCAGGGAAAAGGGCTTGTTACGATTGAGACGGAAAAATCGCAGGCCCTTATTGGTTTTGTCAAAGACAATAACAAAGCGTCGAAGAACATTTCTGTTACGGCGGAAAACGAATTCTGCTCAATCATCGTAACATCTCTAAATACAGAGCCCATTTCCAGCTCCCAAAGTCTCCTTCTGGTCGCAACGGCCCGCTCAGCGAACAAAGGCATGACCTGGAACGAAGACAGAACGTCCCTAACCGGCTGGGGCTCGGCTCCAATCGTTATCGAACCGGTCAAGGGCAGCGTGACTCTCCGGAACATCGGACGGCTTCAACGTGTAGAAGCCGTCCCCCTAAATGGTGCCGGCAAGAGAATGGGGCGGTCAATTCAGGCACGAGTAGTTGCAGATGGTTTCGAAATACCTATTGGGGAACCTGCGACTCCGTGGTATCTTGTGAGAATTCAAAGATAGAAAGTCTATTTGTTTACAGTTTGGCTGCTCTATATTGACTATGTAATTCAGCGATATATAATATTGTCTGGTTTGTATGACGGAATCGGTTTCTCTCATTGTTTCGAGGGATTTTTCCATGTGGGATAGAATTCTCAGGCTTTTTCGTAGATCGGCAGAGGATGAAACTTTGCTAACCGAGTTCGAGGACAGTCTGATGCTGATAGTCGATCCCGAGCAGCTCACGAATAATCTGCTTAGCAAATTGCAGGGACTGATGGACGTGGAAAAGGCCTTTGTGTATCTGGCGGATCGCAGCGAATCATCCCGCACTTTTTCACTTGTGGACAAGGCCGGTCAGGGCGAATCCCGGTTGCCGGCTTTGGCTGCCAATGGCATCATCGCCCAGTGGTTTCGTGCTAATCGTCAAATTTTGCTCTTTGAGGAAAACGAAGAAGTGACAGACTACCTGCGTGCCGAGCTTCAGCCTTTTTTGGATTTGTCCGTAAATCTCGCTTTTCCCCTTATTTCAATGGACAGGCTGATTGGCATGGTGTTCCTGCATTTAAGCCAGGTTCCGTTGAGCGGAGTTCAGATTGCGAACTTGCAGGTTCTCGGCCGACAGACAAGCCTGGCTTTCGAGAATGCTCTGCTGTTTAAAGAGCGCTTGCGCCAGAACGAACGGATGTTTCGTGCCGAACAATTGGCAACGATGGGACAATTTGCCGCGGGTATTGCACACGAGCTTCGCAATCCGCTGACGGCGATTCGCAGTACGATACAGTACCTTGAGAATGAATTCGACCAGGGCACAGACCAGCGAAAGCTCGCCCATGACATTTTGGATGACGTAGATAGACTGAATAATATCGTGGGTAATCTGCTGTCACTGGCCCGACCGGCCCAGAGCAATCCCGAGGAAATAGATATTCGCCGGGAGATTGAACGCTGTGCGAATTTTATCGAGGCTAAAGCCAAGAGCCAGAACATTAAGCTTCAAACTGATATCGAGAAGGATTTACCGAAACTTAGATTCGATCCGGCTGAGTTACGACAGGTACTTTTGAATGTTATGATGAATGGCTTACAGGCAATGCCGGAAGGTGGAATGCTCTTAATTACAGCCTGCTACCTTGTAGAAGAAGCCCGTGACTTCGTTGCGGGCAGTGAGAGGATATTGATTCAGATCGAGGACGAGGGCCCCGGCATCCCCGACAACCTGCGGCAAAAGGTTTTCGAGCCTTTCTTCACGACCAAAGCCGGCGGGACAGGTCTCGGGCTGGCCATTTGCAATAGTATAGTCAAACGATATAATGGTGAAATCTGGATAGAGCAAGCCAGCCGCGGTGGTACAGAAGTGAATATTTCCTTGCCTATAAGCTAAATGCTGTGTTTTGGAGCCGGTTACATGGAGAAATCCAGAGTACTGATTATTGATGACGAAGCCAGCATACGTTCCATTTTGTCCACGTTGTTGAAAAAAAATGGTTACCACGTGCAGGCTGCCGATTCCGGGGAGTCGGGGCTTGATGTATATGCCCAGTTTAAGCCGGCTGTTATTTTGCTGGACTTGAAGATGCCCGGAATCGACGGTATGGAGGTTATGGAAGTTCTGGACAAGCGGCTGAATGCCGACTGTAAAACTATCATAATGACCGCTCACGGGGAGGTTCGTTCCGCCGTAGAGGCCATGAAAAAGGGGGCCTTCGATTATCTCCAAAAACCCTTCGATAATGATGAGCTTCTGGCATTAATTTCGCGCGCGGTGGAAATGGTAACTCTCAAGCGAAGGGTCAAGGAATTGGAAGACCAGCTTGAAGAGACTTACAGGTTTGAGAATATTGTTGGTGTCTCGGATAAGATGAAGTCTACGTTCGCTTTAATGCACAGGTTCGCCGGCACGGGTGGTACGGTGCTGGTCTACGGCCAGAGCGGCACGGGCAAAGAATTAATCGTGCGGGCCATTCATCAGGCCAGCAATCGCAAATCAGGGCCGTTTGTTGTGGTTAACTGCGGTGCCATTCCTTCCAATCTGATTGAGAGCGAGTTTTTTGGCCATGAGGCGGGTTCATTTACCGATGCCAAGGAACTCAGGATAGGCAAATTTGAATCGGCTGACGGCGGAACCTTGTTCCTTGACGAAATTGGTGAACTGACTTTACAAGCACAAGTTAAGCTCTTGAGGGTCATCGAAGAAGGAACTTTTTCACGCGTGGGCAGCAATGAGCCGATTGCCGTTGATGTCCGGGTAATGGCTGCAACGAATAGAGACCTGGCGACAATGGTTGAGGAAGGGAAATTCAGAGAGGATCTATACTGGCGATTGAACGTTCTGAGTTTGAATATTTGTCCGCTACGTGAGCGCAAGGAAGATATTCCATTATTGGTGGAACATTTCCTTGAGAGGTATGCCACGCCATTGGGGATTGAAGAGCCTAATGTTTCTGAGAAAGCGGTAGAGTTATTAATGGCTTATGAATGGCCGGGCAACGTGCGAGAGTTGCAGAACTGCCTTTACAGCGCGATAACGGTTGCAGGCGGGCCAACCATTGAACCAGTTGATTTGCCGAGACGAATTTATTCCGATTCGGAAGCACCTGAGCCGACCAGTATAATATCAGGGCGAATATCGCTCGCGGAGACTGCCGCCCAGGCCACAGCGAAAGCCGAGCGGGAAGCGATCAACAAGGCCCTTTCGGAAACGGGGGGCAATCGTGAAAAAGCTGCCGAATTGCTTGGTATCGGTCGAAAAACCCTCTACCGCAAGTTAAGGCATTACGGAATAGAATAATCCGCCCATTTGATATCAATGTGTCATACATGACCCATAAGTGTCAGCCATGACCCATTTGACACAACAACAGCCGCATCTCTCAGAAGCATTGTTTAGCCTCTATCTCCTTGCCAGACAACAACTTGAGAAGGTGGCACAGAATCAAATCTTCTTTGGCATGGTTTTTGCGAAAGCAAGAACTATAGGACCAGTGAATCCAATCGGTGTAAAGGATTAATTGAGAGTCTATAATCTTCATGGGCGTAAAACTAAGTCGAAGGTAAACAGGTCGAGGATAGAAAATGATTTGGAAAATCGCTAAAAAGGAATTCTTGTTGAACCTGATGACGTTCAAGTTTGCGGTAGGTGTCATAGTATGTATGGTCTTGATGGCCGTGTTTATGCCCGTACTGGTGAGCGATTATCAGCAACATCTGAAGGACTATAATGAAAATGTGACCGCGAATGAAGCTGAGCTTCGAAAAGTCAAAGTCTACAAGAACATAACGCCTACTGTTTACCGGCCGCCAAATGTCTTATCCGTCTTTAGCAAGGGTGTAGACGACCAAATAGATAATTCAGAGAAAATCGACATTGATCAGGTGTCGGAAATTGGGATGACGATCAGCGAGACAAATACGTTGCTTTCCGTATTTCCTGCCTTGGATGTGACACTGATTTTCAAGATCGTGGTGAGCATTTTAGCGCTTCTGATGGCTTACGATGTCATATCGGGCGAGAAAGAACAGGGAACACTCAAACTCCTGCTCACAGGCATGCTATCCCGTCACCAGGTCTTGCTTGGGAAACTCGTGGCGGGATGGATGACGTTGCTCGTGCCCGTAACGGCCGCATTCCTCGTGGGGCTCTTGGCCCTTCTGCCTTCACGTATGGTCAGCTTGACCGGGGCGCAGTGGTTTTACATTGTACTGATGTACTTTGCTTGTTTGGCTTTTACTGTTGCGATGTTCAATCTTGGATTGTTGCTTTCATGCTTAAGCAAAAGCTCTGCAACCTCGCTGGTCTTTGGATTGTTTCTCTGGCTGTTTCTTACCGCTCTCCTTCCCAATTCAAGCGCCTACGTGGCCTCTCAGTTCGGATCGATCGATTCGCCGGACGAGATTTCGGGAAAACTTCAGGCGGTTACAGAGGCGAGTAAGAGTGAGATCGATGAATTAACCAAAGACATTAAGAAGGATGGCAGCGAAACTGTATCCAACGCACTTGGTGCCTTTGGGCACACTTATTCTGTTCTCTGCAATAAAAGCGAAATGGACTACCGTCGTAAAGTATACACTGTCACGGAACCCATCGAAATCAAATACGGGGACAAGCTTCTCACTGTAAAAGAAATGCACACGAATGGTCTCATAAGACAGAAACAGCTTGCAGAGACCATCGCGGCGGTTTCACCTATCGCCCTATATGAGAATGTGATGTCTATACTGGCGGGGACAGATTCTGAAGGCTTCAAGCGATTCAGAGACAACCTAAGAGCGTATAGAAATAAGGTTGTTGATTATATTCGCTCCGAGACGGAGAATTTCACCTCGACCTCCTACTTCACACCGTCCCAAGAAGGCGATTACGAGAGAGTGATCGAAGAATATTATAAACCGTTTCTTGAGGCCAAGGACAAAGAAAAGAACGCTGAACTTTATAAAGCCGCTGTGGCGCGATATGAGCAAATACTGAAAGAAACACCTTCTCTTGGCTTGCAAGATTTTCCGAAGTTCACTAATCGGCCACCAAGTATCACTGGAACTCTTCGGGAAGTAATTCCCAAATTGGGATTATTGGTTGTCGCGGGTGTTCTGTTCTTCTCGTTATCTTACGCGGCGTTTCTCAGATACGACGTGCGATAGGCTGTAAAAACATTGCACAGGAACTCAAACAACTCGGAGAATAAAATGATTGGTCCAATAGTTCGTAAGGAGATATTGGAGAACTTTTTGAGTCTGCGTTTCATCCTGTCGCTGATCCTCGTCGTCATCGTCTTTGCAATCAGTGGCTTTGTTTTTGTAAGGAAATACGAGCAGCAAGTGCAGGACTACTCGAAGGACACCAACCAGAGCCTGGCATATTTCCAGGGGCACGCCGAAAGACTCTATTGGATAGCGACCCTCAGTCACCGGTTTTATCGAAAGCCCAAGGCACTGACTCTTTGTGCGGAGGGCTTCGAAAAATCCATCCCCAATTGCTTCTCGTTCAATGCCTTTTCAAGGGACTATCCTGAAATCAAAGGCAGAACAAATGCTCTGCTCTCTGGTTTCAATGACGTGGATTGGGTGTTCATCATCTCTCTGTTTCTGAGCTTCGCCGCCTTGGTTCTTGCTTATAACAGTTGCTGCGGAGAAAAAGAGAACGGAACGCTGAGACTCATATTGGCAGGATCCATACCTCGGCACAAAGTTCTTCTGGGCAAGTATCTTGCTCTCATGTTCATGGTCGGAGTGCCTCTGCTTCTCGGCCTTCTGGTCAATCTGATCATCGCAACGCTTTCCAAAGACGTGGCCTTCGCGAGAGGCGAGTGGGTGAAGTTTTTTAGCATCATCATTCTGTCCTTGTTGTATTTATCTGTTTTTGTGCTTCTGGGGATGTTTATATCCAGTAGAACGAGTCGATCGGTAAGCAGTATGGTCATTCTCCTGTTTCTTTGGGTCGGCCTGGTCATAGTGGTTCCAAGTTCCGGCAGGATTGTTGCGAAGACCTTGCGAAAGGTCCCAACGCAGGCCGAAATGAACAGGAGAGTGACTGAGATGAAGGAACAGTGGCAAAAGGATCTCCTGGCGGGCAAGTATGGACAGAACGCCGGCAGCACCAGCCCGAATCCTGAAGAGTGCAACCCCCCTGCTCGAGCGCGTGCCTACACGGCTTTAACTGAGCAAAATAATAAGATGATCGACGAGCATATGAACCAAATCATCGACCAGGTCGCTATAGGGCGGCGGTTCATACGAATTTCACCCACCGCGATTTACAGACAGGCGTGTGAGACCATTGCCGGGACCGGTATCGGACGCTTTTCGGAATTGCGTCGTCAGATCATCCGGTATCAGGCTGATTTGAAAGACTACATTCGTAGCAGGGACGCCGAGGATCCGAATAGCCTTCACCTTCTCTATGACGAAATGTTCACTGCACAGATGTGGCGGACGATTTCTCATCATCCCGTGGACTTCGACAGCGTACCGAAATTTCAGGAGCGGGACCTTGGGATTGGAGAATCTTTGAGATTAGCAATATGGGATATCGGTGTGCTGGCGTTATTTAACCTGGTCTTCTTCGCAGGGGCTTTTGTATCGTTCCTGCGATACGATGTGAGGTGAGAGGGGAAATCCGAAACAATTATAAATTCCAAAGCCGGGAAATTTTGAAATTAAGAAAGAGAACAAAATGAAAATGAAGCAAATCCACAGAATGATATTTTTAACAGTTATTGTGTTGTGGGCGCTGCGGTCGGGGCCGGGCAATATTCTTGCGGCGGAGAAGCTCGATTCTTCACTGAGTCGGATTGAGCAACGTCTCCA
>CAZSOR010000104.1:0-14417 GCA_964608395.1 uncultured Pirellulales bacterium | reverse complement strand
CCCACTCGGTCCATTCGGCGATGTTCGCCGCGGCCGGATCGTCGTGTACCACTACTGCAGGTTGTCCACCAGTGTTGGATACGGCCACATACAGCGGCTCTGTGGCGTTGCTGGCTATGCCGATATCCTGGCTCATCCATTGCCCGGTGACATAACCGGTAGTCGTAACGTTGGAAAATACGGCCTGACAGGTTAAGGCATTATCATGGCTCGTAAGCGCTAAGCCGATGTGGACATTCGCGCCCATCGGGATGATCTCTGCGTACTGCAGCGTCCACGAAGAGCCATTGGTTGAATGGGATGCCGTAAAGTTGCCGGAAATACTACGATCGATCTTCACCCAGTGGGGTGCAGTGATATCAGCGGTCGTATCGTCAATACTGGTGCCGCCCGTGCTTGGGCGTCTCTGGAAGGACACACCCGAAGCAGGCGTTACAACCATCGTCGCGTGCGCCGAGTCCGGATTGAGCGTCTCACGAATCATCACGCCTGCTTTTGCCCAGGCGTTGGTGTTATCGACGCTCTCGACCTTTGCGACAATCGAGCCGGGGCCGGTCAGCAACTTATATGCAAAATGGAACTCGTCGGCTTCTACTCCGTCAACCGCCCAGATATCCGCGCCGGAGCCGGTCATCGTAAAGGTGCCGGTCGGGCCCTCAGCGAAGCTGCCGACAAATGCCGGGTAGCCTCTGAACCACAGCGACAATTCCCCAACGCCTTCCTGGGTCCAGTCACGCTGCTCTGGCAACGTCAGCTCCACCTCCGAATACTTCGAGAAGCCCTGCTTGTTGTTGTCGAACCATAGCGGCATTGATTGAAGGCCACCGTTGACGATTGTCTCCTCGGTATAAGAGGCAGTAGTTTCGTCGCCGACAGCAGAGCCGGTGCCGTTACCAGGAATGTAACCGGGAGTACCCGGCGCGCCAGCGCCAAGCCCATCGTGCCAGGCAAACCATATCTGGTTCGCTCCGGTGTTATAGTCCTCGAAATCGTCTATGACAAAGTAATCGCCGGTCGTAAAGCTCCAGAGGGTGCCCGCCCATGGGCTATCGGAACTGACGCCGTTGACTTCATCGATGCGCCAGTAGTACGTTGTATTAAATATAAGATTGTCGGGGTCGTAGCTCTCCTCTCCGAGCGCCTTTGGTCCCTTGTACTCGGGCGAGGCTGTCGTAGCATTCTTGACAGCGTCCGCATCCGAGCCGAAGTACACCTCGTGCGAAGCAGCGACGGCTCCCGCAACCCATTTCAGAATCACTGACGGTTTTACGTCCACGGTGCCATTGGCCGGATTCGGGCCAGAGACAGCGCCCTCGGTTGTAAAGCTCCAGACCTCGCCTTTATACATATCGGCGCCGTCGAACTCATCGACACGCCAGTAATAAGTCTTAGCTAATTGAAGCAGCCCGGGGGAGTAATTCGCAGGACCGATTTGAACACCCGTCTCTGCGCTGCTCACCTCGTCGAAATCTTCGCCGAAGACAACATAGTTCAATTTTGCTCCGAAACCTGCCGTCCATGTAAGCTGCACATTCAGATCTATGAATTCAGCACCGTTGGCCGGAATGGGTTCGTACGCAGTCTTGGGGGGAATCGTAAAGTTCCAGACCTTGCCTTTCCATGGACTGTTCGGTTCCGCTTCATTGACCTCGTCGATTCTCCAATAATAAGTTGTCCCGGGAACAAGACCGTCCGGATAAGCATATCCGGGAAAGCCGGCAACATAAAACGTCAAATCCAGGCCTTGGTTACCTCGGAACACTTCCGAATCTCGCGTGGCTTCGTTGACGTCGTCAAAATCCTCGCCCAAATACACATCGTGCGATACTGCAAATTCTCCGGCCTTCCAGCCAAGGGTGACCCACGTACCTGCGTACAAGGCGCCGTTGGAGGGGCTGGGACCACTACTGAATCCCGGTGTGACTGAAGCGCCGGAGAGAAACAGATACCCATATCCGAGACTCTGGTCATGAGCTTCACGGCTGGTCCAGGTCATTTGGATTTCCCGGTCAGTGTCGTCAGTATCGTCAAAAACGGGGTGGAAACCAATATTATTGCCTACTGAAAAGTCTAATGAAAGCATTTGTCCGTATTCGATAGAGGCTTCGCAGATGTATCCATCGGCAGTTTCGGTGCAAGCTACCTGTAGGTAATCAATCGCGCTCTGACCGGCACCATCCATGTTGCACCAGTTCCATGTCTGTTCAGTGAAATCAAAGCCGTACTGGTAATGTTCGGAGCAATCTGGACAAGTGTTTGTGGTAGCGAAAAATACTTCTACACAGTCCGCATTCCAGATATCGCCGCCGGTTTTATTCTGGGATAACGTATCGTCTTTCACCACCACAGCTATGTAGATGTTCTCGTCGTCCCATAGCATATAGAATTCTCCGCTAAGGTCCCCAGGACCGTCCCAACTGTCCTGTCCAGAATTCAATTGCTCTTCCACATCAAGAACTGCCGGGGTTAGAGATTCAAGATCCCAGTCGCTCAGATCCCCGTCAATTGCATCAGGAGTACCCCTGAAACATTCTATCACCAGTTCTTCTCCAGTCTTTGGGTGTACTGCAGGTGGGTCCGCAATCGCCAAACTCAAGCTGAGCAAAGTGAAAATTCCCACGAAAAGGCATTTCTTAGCTAACATTTTATTCCTCCTAATTTCAACTGAAAACTGATAGGAAATTTCGCTCCGGCCACACACCGAAGTCCGACTTCCACGGATTTTTCTCATTATAAGAGCTGTTAATTGCTGAGAAGTACGAATATGAAGTTGCGAAGCACAAAGCCAGGTTCTTACTTAAAACTCTACGGCTGGTGCAATACATAACAACTCCTCCGTATTATTTACAAATAAAGAACTCGTCTCCCGGAGACAAAAATCGATGTATCTGCCTCTACAGACACAAGCTTGACTAATTATACTATCTATACCAATTATTCGCTTTCCCGTCAAGGAAAAAACCCATGTGATAGGCAATATTTTGTGAAAATACGTTATCTGTTTATTTATTTGCTCTATTTTGCTTTTATGCACATATTAGCATAGCGAGATATCCACCCAACCCTTTTATCATCGGTAGAAGTCGTCTTGTTGATTTCCGCGTCAATAAAGACCTCAATACGGTCGTCGTGCCATCCCTGGGACGGGTCTGAATCCTGCACCAAAGTTTCATCAAAGACCTCGACAAGCACGTAGAGGTATTCCCAGTTCCAAAGAGCCCACCATGTACCGGAGCAATCAGCCCGCGAACTCGGTTCAGTTCCTGCGAGAGTGGTGGTTATCGACTGTTCTGTCGAAAAGTACCATACCTTGTCCACGACACCATCGAGCACCGGCACGGCCGCATCGGGGCTGCGGATGAGAAGTTCTATCTATATTCACCTAAGGCATTTTATGGCTTGATATTACCTTCTCTCTTACAAAATCCATTATAGGCACTAAATCAAAAAGTGAAAATCCAAAAATCGATAATAGAAATTCCCGTTGCTGTAAGATCGAAGATGCCTATATTGTTCATATATACCAGTTTATCCACCTTCACGTTAAGAAAAATCGCAGGATAAATGACAGATTGAGCAATCAGATGGTGTGTTCCATCAGCATGGAAGCTGTAAAAGCAGTTCAAGCAGTATGTATTTTTGCCCGCCTGCCTTATGACTTTAAGAAGGCATTATGCTCCGGGAGAATCCAAAAGCAGAGAATAGTAAAGGAATGAACCAGGCGGAAGATGCGAAAAGGCTACCGGTCGTTTTTGGCCGATTCGAAGATTCGCACTGTATTTTTCCCCGCCTGCTTGGCCATATACAGCGCCTGGTCGGACCGGCTTGTAATATCCTCAGGTGTAGTATCAGCATCATATTGACCCAGACCCACACTAATAGATAACGGAATCTGCTCCTTCTGCCATGTTACCTGAGAACTCGCTACCGCATCAACCATACGCTGGGCGACAATAATCGCATCGTCGAGCGAAGTATTGAGCAAAATGACCGCATATTCATCGCCGCCGTACCGCGCTGCCGTGTCGATTTGGCGGATGCACTCCTTTATTATTTTGCTGATCTTCCGGATGGCCTTATCGCCGGCCCGGTGGCCGTAAACATCATTTATACTCTTGAGGTTGTCGATATCGACCATGATCAGCGAAATTCGCCCACCATATCGGCGTGACCGCCAAAGTTCCTTTTCCAGAATTTCGTAAAACGTTTTATGATTCACAAGACCGGTCAGGCCGTCCGTAGTGGCCTGGCGCTGTATCTTCTCGAATAACTTTATGTTACCGATCGATGCACCGACTAATTGGCTAAATAGCTCGATCAGGGCAATGTCACCGGAATCGAAGTGGTCGCTGTCCATTTTATCCGCCAAATTGAGCACACCGACTACCCTATCCTGGCAGATGAGAGGGACGACAGCACAATTTCTGGTCCTATAATTTTCAGCGAACACTCTTTGTGATTTCCTGATTATGGGTTTCTTATGGGTGTCTATGTCCGGCACTAATATAAGCTCTTTACTTCTTACAGCCATAACCATAAGAGGTGTCGGAGTTTGATTAAGCGAAACTATTTTGTTTATTAGGAACGGATGATTGTGCTTATGCAGGTGCAGGATATTGTTCGTTTCATCAAGTATGTATAGCGAAGCAAAACTTGCATGAACCAGATTAGGAATGCTTTTAATGCAAACATCAGCTATTCGATCGATTTCAAGACAATTTATCTGCCGAGCCAAAGGAGTAACCTGTTCAAGCAAACTGATGTTGCTGCCTTGATTTTTAACGGCCTCTGCGCGATTTTTATCGGTTCTATTCATATTTCAAAAGTTATTCAGTTTTGTCTCATTCGTTCAATTTATAGAAAAAAAACCAGATTCTTACACTTCTATCGGATATTTCTTTGCGCGTATTTGGCAAAAAGCAGTAGTTAAATCTGAAATGAACCAGAGCTTCTGTCAAGCTATATGCTCAGCGAAATCGAACGGATTGCCTGCTCCATACTCCAGATACAGAATCAGGCTATGTATTATAACAGGTGAGTGCTATTACGCTTTTACCACCCCATTTCAGATAAATATCCGATAAAATGGTCCGCAAATACTAATAACCTGGCAAAAGTAACATACGCACCTTTTTCATCTTAAATGATTTCTGATTAGTTCTCGTGCATAGGTTGTCATCCTGAACATAGCGAAGCGGAATGAAGGATCTGGACTGAATATTTGTTGATCCTGCAATTCATTAACCAAATCATTCGCTTTCGGTTCAGAGCCTGCCCTGAGTACGTGAAGGAATAATAAAACGCCGATCGCCTTCGAATATTCCGTATTTTATTGCCTTAAATTCAACATTTCTTCCACAGGGCTGGATTGAAACATAACAGAGATGGTTCAAAGGTTTGTAAGTTCAGGTCTTCTCCCGAAAGATCTTGGAGAACAAAAACCGACTAAATTTTAAAAATAATATAAAAAACGTTGACAAAAACTAAAATGTATTTTACATTTTGCAAAATACAAATTATATTTTGGCTTTTCAAGAGGATTTAATTGTCTATGGTTTGGCATAAATTAATGAGCTTAGCCCCGTGTAAATGTTCCAGAGTAGTACCGGCTTATCAAAATCCAGAACCGAATATGAATTGTTCCCAAATATGATGTTGTTGATTTCGAATACAGCCCTTTTTGTTTCGATCAATTATCAATGGGAGATGACAAATTAAGCGTTGATTTGAAGAGAATAATTATATCGATGCAACCGGAACTTAATAACGAAACATTACAGATACCTGCCAAGCTTTATCGAATTGGTGAGATTGTCGACTATACCCCCTTTTCAAGACAGACAATTCATAACTACACGATAATGGGTCTTATTCGCGAAGTAAAATGGACCGAGGGTGGACATCGACTATACGATGAGTCCGTATTTGAGAGATTGTCAGAAATCATCCGGCTTAGAAAAACAAAAACTCTTTCGGAAATAAGAGAAACTCTAAGCATAAAAGATAGAAGGGATTCACAAATCAGGAAAACAACTGAAAAAGGAAGGATCGAGCATGGATCTGATGTCACTGATAACGGATAATATCACCGAGATATTGATTAAGATAGTCAAGTTCACGCAAACTCGCCAGAAAATCCTTATCCAAAATATAATCAACGTACAGAATCCCGGATTTGTGCCTAAAGAGCTGGAGGTCAATGAGTTCTCCGTTGTGCTTAACAACGCTATCGACGAACACGTTCTAAATCGGCGGCTTGTCCTGCAAGACACTGAAAATATCAAATTCGGTGCCCGCGGCAGCATAGAATTAAAATCAATCGTCGATGAACACGGCATAAAACTTCTTGAAGAAAATCAAGATGAATATATTGTGCGACAAATACACAAGCTTTGGGAAAATTCTCTAAACCAGAAGCTTGCAGCGGAATTACTCAGGCAAAAGCAAGGGACTATTCCGATCGATCGTTGACCATCAACTATTACGTTCAAAGCGATTGAAAATAATGGGGTAACGAAACACTGTTTTTGTAACAAATGATTGAAGATTGAGGTTTTAAAAAAAGTTGTTGATCGGTTCTTCTTAAGTTATCGGCCAAAAGATCGATAAAAAATGGAGATGGGTGCTATGTTTGTCTGTACAGGATGAGAGCCGTCAAAGCAAAGGAAGGTTATGTTGTTTATTTAATGGAAGTGACCAGGGCTCCGAAAAATCTGTTGGAATCATAGAATCCGGATTACCGCAAAGCGGGATCCTTTTCAGGGAGGAAAACTGTGAAAACCGGGCAAAAACTCAGTATCGAACAAATATGGGAGCAGTTCCATAAAACCCGCGACGAAAATTCTCGCAACTTACTTATGGAACATTACAGGACTTTGGTAAAATATTGCGCCGAGCGTCTTCACAGCAAATTACCCGACAAGGTCGAACTGGACGACTTGATTAGTGCCGGCATTTTCGGGTTGATGGATGCCATTGAAAAGTTCAATCCTTCTATAGGTGTCAAATTTGAGACATATTGCTCGCCCCGGATACGTGGTTCCATTCTTGATGAGCTTCGGAGCATGGACTGGGTCCCGCGTTTAGTCCGCGCCCGGGCCCACCAGTTGGGAAAGGCCACACATTCGCTCGAAACGCATCTTGGCCGAAAGCCCACGGTAAAGGAAATCGCCGAAGAACTGGAGATGGATATGGAGGAATTTAACAGGCTCCAGCGGGATGCCAACGCGGCCAGCCTCGTTTCGCTGAGCACCAAATATACCGACGGCGACGGCGAAAAAGATATTCGCGAAATAGACATCATTAAAGATGAACGCAGCAAGAATCCCGTCATCGAGGCTCAAAAGCGGGACCTTAAAAACCTTCTGACCAAGGGGCTGACCCGGGCCGAACGTCTCATTGTCGTGCTGTATTATTACGAAGAGATGACAATGAAGGAAATCGGAGCAACGCTTGACCTGTCCGAATCCCGCGTCTCACAAATGCACTCGTCCATCATCGCACGCCTGAAAGCCCAGATGAACACCCGTAAAAAGGAATTTTCCGTAGGCAAATCGTAGCAAATCCCAAACCGAAGCAAATCAACTTGAACCGGCCGCATTAAAGATGCCACGGTGAGCGCATGGCCCGGCCGAGCATGCGATTAGCCGACGGATCGCCAATTATCCGCTCTCGTTTCGGGTTCCATTGAATTTTTCGCCCGCGAAGCATCGCTATATTCGCCAGGTGGGCGACCGTGGCGGAGCGGTGCCCCACTTCCGCCGGCGCTATGGTTGTCTTCCGCGTCTTGACACAATCCAGAAAATCCCGCCGATGTCCCTGGCGATGGTCGCCCGCAGGCCTGGGCAGGTGAATTTCGTCCGGGCCGATCTGTGTTTTACGCAGATCGACCGGTTCTGTTTTCAGGCCGGCCCGCGTAATATGGACCCAGCCGGCATCGCCGATGAACCTCACTCCCTGCGGGATGTGATTATTGCTGGCCACGCGCATCACAAGGCCGTTGCCGTAGGTACATTCGAAGTCATAGTCCACCGCCGCATTCCACAGCCCGTCTTCGGGGAATACCCCCCTGCCGTGGATTTCAACCGGGCCAGTGTCGTCACAATTCATGCCCCAATGGGCAATGTCAATGTGATGGCAGCCCCAGTCGGTGACCTGGCCGCCGGAGTAATCGAGGATCCAGCGAAAGTTCCAGTGGCAGCGTTTCTCGGTGTACGGAGCCCACGGGGCCGGGCCGAGCCACATCTCGTAGTCGAAACCGTCGGGGACCGGCATTACCGGCTCCGGATCGATTCGATTGACTGCGGGCCGACCGCCGCCTGGATTGAAGCTCCCGCCGATACCGACTTCGACCCGCTTCAGCTTGCCGATACGCCCGTTGCGAACCAGCTCACAACCGAAGCGAAAATGCTCCGTCGATCGCTGCCAGCTTCCGGTCTGCCAGACGCAATTATAGCGATGAACTTCCTCGACGACTGCCCGGCCTTCGGCGATTGTCCGCGCCAGCGGTTTTTCGCCGTAAATGTCTTTGCCCGCGCGAATCCCGGCAATCGCAACGGCAGCATGCCAGTGGTCCGGCACGGCAATACAGAGCGTATCGATGTCACCACGGGCAAGCAGCTCGCGAAAATCGTTGTATTGCAAGCAGCCGCTGCCGCCGTAATGAGCGTTTATTTCCCGCACGGCCTGACGCCTTCGACCGGCATCGACATCACATACGGCGACGATTTGGCAATCGTCCTCCTGCAGGAATCCCTTAACGTGACGCATCCCCATACTGCCCAGGCCGATAAGGCCCATCGTCAACCGGCTGCTCGGAGCCGGCCGATTATCCCCACCGAGAGCCAGGGACGGCACAATATACGGCACAGCAACGGCCGGGATGGTGCTTTTCAAAAAGCCACGCCGTGAAATTGTTCGATGTATCTGGCTCATGGTCGGTGCCCGGAAAAATATCACGCCTTTTCAGCCTCCCTGCGTGCTTCAATCAGCATCTTGATCCATACGCCGACGTAGCGGCCGTGGTCATGGTAGGTTCGCCCGCTGACGAGGTTGCCGTCCACAACGCAAGGCTCATTAACGAAAATCCCGCCGCACACTTCGAGATCGAATTTGCATTTGGTTACGGTCGCCATCTTCCGGCCCTTGACGCAACCGGCGTAAGCGGGTATTTCCACGCCGTGACACACGCTGGCGATGGGCTTGTTAGCCTCGAAAAAATGCCGGGTTATACGCACCAGGTCCTCATCGTAGCGAATATATTCCGGCGCCCGCCCGCCCGAGAAAAATATACCAAGATATTCCTCCGGCCTGACATCCTTAAAAGCAATATCCGACTGCAGCGTGTAGCCCTCGAACTCCCGCGTTACCTGGCCGTCCCAGTCCGGCGGAATCTCATGCAGAACCGTATGATATCGCCGCTTTTCCGGCCCAGCCACCACCGGCTCGAAACCGTCCTCCTGCAAACGATAGTACGGATAAAGCGTGTCGACCGTTTCGGTGGCGTCTCCGATTATAATCAGTACCTTATTCATTTCGCATTCGAATATAGACCCGCAGCACGAGATTGTCAACGCTGATGCTGCCGGTTTTTGAATTGCTACCCGGCCGCCTCCGAGTCACTGGGCAAGTACGACCTTCGCTACCGTACCATCGACGCCAACAACATAGCCCAGACCATGCCCCGCCCCTTCCAAAAATCAGGCCACAACGCAATCCAGAAAGTGCAAATCACCGTTAAAGAGTAATTTCTACCTCACAATCACGTGAAGTGACAAATAATCAGCGAGATGAAGGAAAAATAGCAGCTTTTGCTACTGCACCGCTGTCCCTAGTTTTCTGGTTTTTTAGGATTGTTTCTCTGCCAGCTAATCGCACCAAAGACACAGAAGAGACCCATAGCACGTTCAATTCTATCAATTTGCCTTTTTGAAATACTCAATCCAGATCCGGCATCATGCACAATCTGGTGGCGCATTTCAAAGCCTTGATCAATGTGTGGCTTGTCCTTCAATATTTCTTTCCCCGTGATCTTCCACAAAAGCTCGCCCTTTTCAAATACCTCAATTTCATCCTTGGAAAAACGTTCTATGAAATCAAAACTGAACACCTCTTGTGATACTTCTTGCAGCGCCTCAATTCCTTGGTAATTAATAACTGATGCCACCAACTCTCCCAAAGTCAACTTATGCCCAAGTATCTTTGCTAGGTCATCGAAGGAGAACTTCTGTTTACTAAGCTTTGCTTTCTTGATTTCGGTTGAATCTACAGCTTCTCTGATAAATTCTCTCCAGAAGACCTCGAAGGCAGTGGCTAATGCAACGATATAATTCTTCCGGGCCTCCTGAATGAGTTCCTTACGTTGCGTCTTGTCCTCGATAAATTCAAGAAGTCTTTTGGGCTCCCTTAATATGTCATAAAACCGATCCAGTGTCTTCTGAGATGTTCTGCTTAGTGATTCCCTGAGTTTTAGGGCCTTGAGTACTGGTTTCATTCTTGAACCTCATTGTTGGACAAAATAGGAACGTTTGCCTATTGATCCTACTTCATTCAGCTCTTCTATTTTTGGTTCTTTGCGGCTTCGGCCTCCTGTTTCTTTTCCGCATGGCCTTCTGGTCATGAACAAAGTCTGAAAGAGTAGACGTCTCTAATTATTTCTCTCTTAGTTTAAAGCCAAATCTTCCATAAGCCACCTTTGACATTTCAATATCTTCTAATGAAAATAGAGATCCTTTTGCAAAAAAATTCGGTGTATATGAAACCTCAAAGTAGTTCGAAGGACTCGGAAGCAACTTCGATAAACCACTTATCTGCACCATAATTACATTTCTAGATGTTCTGAGGGTTGTTAAAGGGACGCTAGTTCCTCTATCTGTAGTAATTCGAATTGAATTCGGTTCTGGAATCCTATTTAGCATGAGAAAGAGAGCGGAATCACGTTCGTGATCAGGGATGGAGATTAGCTTTATTTTAACGTCTTTGTCCTGTTGATGAAAAACTTCAGTAATAACCTCACTGTAGTGTTGGTGTATGGCTTCTGTAATATTGGCTATTTCTTTTTGGACTTTTGTTACTGATTGATTAATTACTTTAACTTCGTTCTGATTTGAAACGGCAACACTATTCGAATTGTTTATAGCAATGTCCAATTCTTTTGTCTTTTGACAGGTCGAAATAACTGTTGATAGGAGAACAATTATTACAGCAGAATTCATTAGTTGCCAGTAAGGTGATTTTAGAATTTTTCCTATTTTAGCCTTCACAGTGGCTTTCCTCCAATCCCTATTTATATGCTTTAAGATAAACAATCCAAATCCCTTAAGCAAGATTTATCAAGAGCAACTGACCGCTATTGGTGTGGATTTCTTTGCAATATATCCATCCATTATAAATAAGCATAAATCAAGTATGCTCTCGCCTAATTGCTAATTGACTACAATTCTATACTATCCAAACGTTATTCTTTATAAAAAAATTCCATCTTTAGGCTTGCTACATGCATTTCAGTGCAAACATTAACCAATTCTATTTATTTTTAAGGCGTTTCTTAGGCGGCAAAATGTTGTTAGTTATTTTTGACTTTTTCGAAAAAAAGAGGGAAAAAGAAAGAATTCAGAATAAAAATCTTCTTATAAATCCGCGTTTATCAGCGTTAATCAGCGGTTAATATGCTTCAGAAACCGCATGGGCAGCGAAGCTGCGCCATCCTACCTGTCTTTTTCATTGATTATTTGATTCCTTCGTGGTTCTTCGTGTTCTTCGTAGTGGGCATGAAAACGCCGTGTAATGGAGACCTTGCCATTGACTATTTACGATTGTCGATTGACTATTTTTGCACGAAATCCGCGTTTATCAGCGTTCATCTGCGTTTGATTCCTTCGTGGTTCTTCGTGTCCTTCCATGAGAAGGCTTAAAAACGCCGTCTCACGGAGATTTATTTGGATTATGACGGAATTTGCCCGCCTTTTTGGGATACGGTTCGTATAATAGATAACAAAATGAATTTATATGACAGGATAACGGGATGACAGAGATATATAAAACTAAATAAGGCAAAAATGAGAGTAAATCCAGTGCTTTTTCGTGTTAATTCATGGTTAAGTTGAAAAAACAAAGCCAATTTATGAAAGTCCAAAATGGGCGTAAGTGTCTATTTGAAAGGTGATTATGAAGATTTTTACGCTTTGAGTCGGCAAAAAAACAAAGCCAATTCAAAGCCAATTTTATTTAGCCCCCAGATTTATCTGGGGGTTTTGAAAAAACAAAGCCAATTTGCTGGGTGGGCAAATCGGCGCAAAGTCTTATGTGAAAGGGAATTACGAAGAAACAGTAGCGGTTTGGGCTGCGAAAAACAAAGCCAAACAAAGCCAATTTTTTCGTTCAGCATTCTGAGTTCTGCGGACTGCGAGTGGATTCCCGACGGAGTTGATGCCTGCGAAAGCAGGTGCGGGAATGACAAACAACAAGAATCCACGCTCATCCTTCGTCTCCGCTCAGGATGAAGAAAGGCTCAGGCCAATGCCTGCTTAATTCGTTCCGGGGTCATTGGCAACTGGAACAAGCGGACGCCGGTTGCATCGTGGATGGCGTTGGCGATTACTGCTCCCATGCAGATAATTGCCAGCTCGCCGCCGCATCTTGCGGGCGAATCGCTTGCTTCGACCAGCACTGTTTCGATTTTCAGCACCCAGGAGAACCGGAGCAGAGGATATTTCTTGAAAAACAAGGGCATAACAATAGAATAGCCGGTTAGAAGTCTTAATACTTTGACTGACCGATTATAGCTGTCATCCCTGCGAAAGCAGGGATCCAGGAACGTAACGGTTTTAGTGGATTCCCGCTTTCGCGGGAATGACAGATTGTGCTATGTTATTATCATTGAACGATTTGCTGTAGCGTTCTACTCAAAAACGGTCAGTTTGAGTTAATACTTTGATCCGGTACAGGGAAATTATTGCGAGCAGAGAAAATGTTGCCTTTCGATGAAGCTCTCAGAATTGTGTTGGATTCGGCCCATGAGCTCGGCAGCGAGTACGTCGATATTGCTCAGGCGGCAAACCGGGTATTGGCCGAGGACGTCGAATCGGACATGGATATGCCGCCCCGCGACAGGTCGGTTTTCGACGGTTACGTCTGCCGCCGTGAAGACCTTTCCAATGAACTGAAGATCATCGAAACGATTCGTGCTGGAATGCCCCCTAAAAAAACGATTGGGCCGAACGAGTGCGCCAAGATTATGACCGGCGGCACGGTGCCCGCGGGAGCGGATTGTGTATTCATGGTGGAATTTACAGAAAATCCCACAGCCGACACGGTCCGCTTTACCGGCGAAAAGACGGACGACAACATCCGCCCGCAGGGTCGGGACATCAAAGCCGGCCAGGTCGTTCTGCAAAGCGGCACCCGCATCAGGCCCCAGGATATCGCGGTTCTCGCTATGGTCGGTCATACTGAGATACTCGTAGCAAGAAAGCCGACGGTAGGGATTATTGCAACGGGCGACGAACTGGTAGAGTCCCAAGCGAAGCCAAGTCCCTGGCGACTGAGAAACAGCAACAGCCCCCAGCTTGCCGCCCAGCTTGAAAGTGTAGGTACGGCTGTGACCGATTACGGCATCGCCAAAGATTCGACCGACGAGATCGACCGGACATTCAAAAAAGCCGCCGCAGAAAACGACGTGGTTCTTCTGTCCGGCGGAGTTTCCATGGGGGATTTCGATCTCGTGCCTGGGATACTGAAGCAAAACAATATCGAATTGCTGTTCGAGAAAATCGCCCTGAAGCCGGGCAAACCCACAGTCTTCGGCGTCGTGTCGAGGGCGTCCCGCCCTCGAATCGCGGGCAAGATGCCCGCGACACCGGTATATTGCTTCGGCCTGCCGGGCAATCCGGTCTCGACATTTGTCGTGTTCGAATTATTGGTGAAACCTTTTCTGTACAAGCTGATGGACCACGATTATGTACCGCCGAACGTTCGAATGCCACTGGATGAAACCATCGGGAGAAAAGATACGCAGCGGCGGGGTTGTATTCCCGTTATAATAACGGATGCCGGAACGTTGAGAAAAGTCGAATATCATGACTCGGGCCACATTAACGCGCTATGCGGCGCCGATGGATTGGTCTGTATGGATGTCGGCGTGGCTGAAATTCCAAAGGGAACCATCGTTCAGGTCAGATTGATTTGACGAACGAGTAATTTTACAGCGTGAAAAATGAGCATTGACTGCCTTAGAGTATCGGTGACTGAAAAAAGCATTCTCGTGCCGCTCTATGAGGGCAAGCAAGGCCATCCCATCCTGTTCTCCTCGCTCTATCGTGACGAGATTCTGACGCAGTACGGTGACGTTGGTCTGCGGGGACTCCTGCACGGCCACTGCGACGATATTTTCGAGCTGGCCGTCTCGACCGCTTCAGTGC
>CAZSOR010000103.1:9551-14452 GCA_964608395.1 uncultured Pirellulales bacterium | reverse complement strand
AAGCCATGGAGAGCATTGTAATAATCGCGAGCGAGCATTCAAGAGAAATCCCAGACCTCATGAATGACTTAAGTGTCCCGAAAATATTTGAGAAGAATACAATAATGAGTAATCAGACAAAAGGGGCCTATGCCAAATTTATTAGCATAGGCCCCTAATCGATACAAATTCTATTGTCATTCTAACAAATGCCGCAATTACTTCTAAGGAGCAGTGCTTGGTTGATTCAACCGGACGTCATCGATGTACATCTTGCCCGAACCGCCGGGGATCGTCATATTGCCCTGGGTGCCCAGACCGATTGCTATCTTATCTACATTATTCAAACTAATGCCCTGGTCGGCAAAAGCCTGGAGTGGAATGACCCACTCCGTCCAGGTGTTGATCTGTGCCGCAGCCGGATCATCATGGACCACCACCGCAGGTGTGCCGGTACTGTTGGACACGGCCACATACAGTGGCTCGGCATCGTTGCTGAGTATGCCGATATCCTGGCTTGTCCACTGCCCGGTGACATTACCGGTAGTCGTGACGTTAGTTAATACGGCCTGACACGTTAAAGCAGCGTCATGGCTGGTCAGCGCCAAACCGATGTGGACATTCGCACCCATCGGGACGTTCTCTGTGCCCTGCGTCGTCCATGTCGAGCCATTAGCTGAATGATACGCTGTAAAGCTGCCGGAAATACTACGCTCCAATTTCACCCAGTACGGTGCGGTAATCCCGCTGGTCGTCGTGTCGACGCTGGTCCCATTCGTACTTGGCCGACGCTGGAAGGAAGCACCCGAACCGGGGGTCACGATCATCATCGCGTGCGCCGAGTTCGGATTGAGCGTCTCACGAATCATCACGCCGGCCTTTGCCCAGACGTTTGTGTTATCGACGCTTTGGACTCTTGCTACAATCGAGCCGGCGCCGGTTAGCATCTTGTAAGCAAAGTGGAACTCATCAGCTTCCACGCCATTAACCAACCAGATATCCGCGCCGGAAGCGGTCATCGTATAGGTGCCGGCCGGGCCTTCGACGAAGCTGCCGACGGCTCCCGGGTAGCCTCTGAACCACAGTGACAATTCCGTAACGCCTTGCTCTGTCCAGTCACGCTGGTCTGTCAACGTATGCTCTACTTCCGAATACTTCGAGTAGCCCTGCTTGTTGTTGTCGTATGCAACCGGCATAGACTGGCTGTCGCCATGGACGATAGTCTCCTCGGTATAAGAAGCGGAAGTTTCATCGCCTACTGCAGCGCCGGTTCCGTTTCCGGCGAAGTAATCCGCGGTACCCGGCGCGCCGTAACCAAGCCCATCGTGCCAAGAGTACCATATCTGATTTACGCCGGCATCGTAGTCCTCGAAATCGTCTATGACAAAGTAATCGCCGGTCGTAAAGCTCCAGACGTTGCCCGGCCATGGACTATCGGGATTGACGGCGTTGGCTTCATCGATCCGCCAGTAGTATGTCGTATTAAAAGTAAGCTTGCCGGGTTCATAGCTCTCTTCGCCAAGGGCTTTTGTCCCCTTGTACTCGGGCGAGGCTGTTGTAGCGTTCTTAACTGCGTCCGAATCAGAGCCGAAGTACACCTCGTGCGAATCGGCGACGGCTCCGGCAACCCAGCCAAGCACCACTGACGGCTTTACGTCCACGGTACCATCGGCCGGATTAGGGCCGCTGACGGCACCCTCGGTAGTGAAGCTCCAGACTTCGCCTTTATATGTCTCGATGCCGTCGAACTCATCGACACGCCAGTAGTAAGTCTTTGCAAGATTAAGCGGGCCGGGATTGTAAGTCGTAGTACCGTTTGGAACACCCAAAACAGCGTTGCTCACTTCGTCGAAATCTTCGCCGAGGAATACATAGTGCAATCTTGCACCATAACCTGCCGTCCATTTTAGCTGCACATTCAAGACAACAAATTCGGCACCGTCAGCCGGATCGGGGAAATACGAAGTTTTGGGTGGAATCGATAAGCTCCAGACATCGCCTTTCCATGGACTATTCGGGTCGGCTTCATTGACCTCGTCTATCCGCCAATAGTATGTCGTTCCCGGAACGAGCCCATCGGGATAAGGAAATCCCGGGAAGCCGGCAACAATATATTCATCAGTCGTGTTGCCTCGGAATGTATCACCGGTGCCGTCGTTCACATCGTCGAAATTTTCACCCATATACACATCGTGTGAAACCGCAAAAGCTCCCGGCCTCCATGACATACTCGCCCATGTGTCCGGGTATAAAGCTCCGTCAGCCGGGGTCGGACTCGATGCGTATGGCCATAGTCCACCTATTCCCTGCATAGCGGCCATAACCTCTGCTGCCGATAGCGCCTTCGTGTATAGGCGTACGTCGCTCAAACAGCCTCGCCACATCTCCGCGACATTAAGAGCGTCGCCGCCCATGAAAAAGGGATTCTCATCGATGGTCTTCGTGATCGTGTTGGTTAACGCTACTTCGCCATCGCGGTAATAGGTCAGGGATGTCCCATCCTTGACAACTGCCTGATGGATCCATACGTCACCCGGGAGGGGATCGTAATTAATACCCTCTAAATAGCTGCCGTCGTCGTTATAGAACTCGAATCTTGTCGGCGTGAATTTGATGAACTGAAGCGGCGTTGCCGTGCCCCCGTAGCGATTGCCCAGCATCGTATCATTATCCGTTGCCTGGTCGGAATCCTGCTTAACCCAGAATGCCCATGTAAAATCGTTCTCCATGGTCATAGCCGGAAGAATCAGGTCGGTGTTGACATACGCACCTGTGCCGTCGTCTCCGTTAAAACTCAGCACCATACCTCGCTCCGGATCATCGACCCAGGCCGATCCGCCATCGCCCAGGCCGCCGCCGGCGGTTTTGTTGATGGTCCCGTCATTGCCGGAGGCGGACAGATCAGTGGCGGTATTACCGGAGCCTTCGTCTAATTTCCACCATCCAATAAGATCGGGGTCGGCGGCGCCGGCTCCGCTTATTAGAACCATATCCAGCACCAGAACAACAGAAACCAAAAGAATTAATTTCTTACACATAATAGTCCTCCTTATCAAAGAGTTTGAATGATTACGCTTTAGCCATGTACTAAAGCGGCTGACAACAAACTTAAGTTTTGCTTCGCTCATTCCACGTCTGCGCAGTGCAATTTCTTATGACTTGAGGTAAGTCTCCTTCAAAAGCAGACCACGAGCATTTAATATGAATCCACAGGTATAAAAAGCCTATAGAAGTTCGGCTTCAGGGACTAAAACACCCAAAAACTTCCACTATTATTTATACAAGATTGTCTGCCTGTCTGTCAAGTAAAATTTTTGATGCTTATAAATTGTTGTATGTAAACGATTTGACAAGCTGCTTTACCGGCGATAAAGTACGCTGAGGGGGGTAACTGGATATAATTCTGGGATGTGGTGTGACTAACAGTCGCTTATATTTAGGAATCAGGATATGAAGAAATCAACATTTGAATTGTTAAGTTTATTTTTGCTGCTGATTATAGCTCACTCAAGCCCGGCTGTAGTTTCGGCGACGGCAGGTGCCGAGTGGCTCTCGCTGTTCGACGGCAGGACTCTGGCCGGTTGGAAAGCCGGCGGCAATAGCGGGACATTCAGCGTTCGAGACGGGATGATCGTGGCCAATGGGCCGCGGAGCCATCTGTTTTACGCCGGTCCCATCGAGGGCCATAATTTCACCAACTTCGAGCTGAAGGCGGACGTCAAAACGATGCCGAAGGCCAACTCGGGGATTTATTTTCACACTGAATACCAGCAAGCGGGCTTTCCGGAAAAGGGTTACGAAGTTCAGATAAACAATACCTATCACGGAACAGAGGGCTATCGGGAGCTGCGAAAAACGGGCAGCCTTTACGGGGTCCGAGATGTTTTCGCCTCATGCGCTAAAGACGAAGCATGGTTCACGGTTCATATTATCGTCGAAGGCCGGCGGATTCGAGTTAGTATCGACGGCAGGCTGCTGGTCGATTACATCGAGCCGGATGATCCCGTACGGGCTGGACCCGGTGCGGGCAAGAAGCTGTCACAAGGCAAGTTCGCCCTGCAGGGATTCGGCGAGGGCAGCGTGGTTGCTTTCAGGAATATCCGCGTCAAGTCGCTGCCGACCGGCGGGCGAGGCGAGGATTCTCGCTTAGCAGAACAGATTGCATACGAGAAGCGAATTTCATCGTTTCATGCCGCGGACCTGCCGCTAATCGATTACCATGTGCACCTGAAAGGGGGGCTGACTCTTGAACAGGCACTTGAAAAATCCAGAGCCGCCGGCATCACTTACGGCATCGCGGAAAACTGCGGCCTGGGATTTCCCGTGACAAACGACGAGCAGTTGAAGCAGTCGTTCGACCGGCTGGAGGGCCGGCCTGTCTTAAAAGCGATGCAGGCCGAGGGACGCGAGTGGGTTAATATGTTCTCGCCCGAGATGATCGCAAAGTTCGATTATGTCTTTTCCGATGCTTTGACCTTCCACGACAAGCAGGGCCGCCGGACCCGGCTGTGGATGGCAAACGAAGTATTCATCGATGACGAACAGGAGTTTATGGATATGTACGTCGGCAAGATCGTGACGATACTGGCCGACGAGCCGATCGACATCTTCGTAAATCCGACGTTCTTGCCTGCCGTGATCGCCGAGCGGTACGACGAGCTATGGACACAGCAGCGGATGCGGAAAGTCGCCCGGGCTGCTGTTAAAAACGGAGTTGCGATTGAAATTAACGCCAGGTATCGCATTCCCAGCGTGAAATTCATCAAGCTGGCAAAACAGGCCGGGGCGAAGTTTGCCTTCGGGACCAATAACGGCGGTAGAGAACTGGGGCACCTGGAATACTCGCTCGACGTGGCTGAGCAGTGCGGGTTGACAAAAGATGATATGTTCGTCCCCAAGCCGTACGGCGAAAAACCGATTCA
>CAZSOR010000103.1:0-9451 GCA_964608395.1 uncultured Pirellulales bacterium | reverse complement strand
TGGATACGAAAACAGGCAAATCTAATTCAGCGTTAATCGGTATTATATTGTCAGGTCTGGCCATGTCGGTCGGGTGGGGCTTTCGCGGCGACTACGGCCATGAGGCCGGCGCGATGGTTCCGGGCGCGCTGTTGGGCCTTGCAATCTGCCTGGCCTCCGGCAGGCGGGACTGGTGGCATCGCTCGACCATTATGGCTATGTGCGGCGCTGTCGGGTGGGCGTTCGGCGGGCAGATGAGCTACGGGCGGGTAATCGGCTACACGGCAAGCTTTTCACTGCCGGATGTCGCCTATGGTTACGGTTGCCTGTTCCTGATCGGAGGATTGTGGGCAGGGATTGGTTCGGCGATTCTCGCTCTTAGCGTAACCCAATCCCGTTCACATCTGGAGAGTTTCGCAGGACCTTTGGTGGCGTTGTGGCTCGTATGGTTTGCTATGGACTTGAGCGGCTTGACCGGGTGGCTTGCGGGAACGTGGTATTTAAATGACACCGACTGGTTCGCGGCATTGTCGGCTCTGCTTGTAGCCGGCGTATACGCAATTATTGTTCCTCGCAGTCGGCCGGCCTGCTTTTTTATCATGCTGCTGGCCGGCGGCTGGTGGGCCGGATACATAATCCTGACCTTCCTGCTGAAACTGCGCATGACCCCACCTCGCAGCGATAATTGGTCGGGTTGCGTCGGTCTGTTCGTCGCTATTGTGTTTTACCTGATTCGTCAACACAATCGGGCGGCATTAAATGTTACGCTCAGTGGCTTGCTGGCCGGCGGGATAGGTTTTGCCGTTGGAGGTTTTGTTAATATGCTCGGTCGCGCACAGTGGGGGCCGATTGGCCGCTTCGATTCGTTGCAGGGCTTGGATTATTGGAAATGGATGGAACAGCTCTTCGGATTGATTATGGGCATAGGAGTTGGCCTGGCTTTCCTTCGAAGAGTAAAGCCGAAGCTTGTTTCCCCTGCGGAAGATCGGAGCGGAGGAAACCTTAATACCGTTGGACTGATTTTCCTGCTTCTGGTCGTGATGTGGACCAATCTGCATAAAAACGTTCTGAACTGGGCAAAGGGCAAACACATCCCGGAAAGTCTCTTAGGCATCCGGGCCGAATGGTGGTTCTTGCTGGTTGGGCTTATACTTTCGGCAATGATATTAGTGGCGATCGTCCGGCGTCACCGTCAGGATTTGCCTTTAGCGCCTTCCGGTGATTTCGGACGTGGCCAGTTGTTGTTTCTTGTTATTCTCTGGATTGCCGTTGCCGGAGCCTTCACGCAGGCCCTCCCGGCTATGGCCGGCAAGGGAGTATTCTTCGTACATGTGACGTTCTGGATCACCGCCGGGATTTGTTCCCTGATCGTCCTTGGATTATCAGACAAACCCGGAATCCAATCCGAAGCACAAATTGCCGCCTCCGATAAAATCTGGAAATCCGGCATGCGACATTGGATAAGCTGGCTGCTGATTCCCGTCCTCATCATCCTGCTGGCGTATCTAACCGTCTCGGCACATAAAGAACCGACGCCGGGTAGTCACCTGCGTTTCACAAAGAATGCACAGCAATAGCGGATACACCACCTTACCAGCGATGAATACGAGAATCTTGTCTTGTCACAAAGTACCTGAGCAACAGTAAATGGCCGGGCGAGTTGTTAGTATCGCCGTCCGCCACCGCCGCCACCGCCGCCACTTCGGCCGCCGCGTCCACCGCCGCCATATCCGCCGCCGCCACCGCCGCCGCCGCGTCCACCGCGTCTGGAATCGCCTCGTCCGCCGCCTCCACGGCCGCCAGCCGGCCTGGGCTTGGCTTCGTTTACATTAATCTTTCTGCCCTTCAACTCCCGTTCCTCCAGACCGGTTATTGCCGCTGTAGCCTCTTCTTTTGAGGGCATTTCTACAAATCCGAATCCTCTCGATTCACCGCTGAATTTGTCCTTAATCACCGTAGCCGATTCAACCTGCCCGAATGTTTCAAACTCCTGGCGCAAGTCTTCGTCCGTTACATCATGGGACAGATTTCCTACATAAATGTTCATTCTGTTCTCCTTATTCACTTACTTGTTCGCACCAGGGCACATTTTCCCATAGAGAAAAAGCCGGTACATATTATATTTCCTGGAATATATGCCGCTCTCAGTTCGGATGGCGTACTATTTCCAACAAAAGTTTTGCAAAATAAAAGAAATAACGCTTATAGTAAGCCAAGATGCCAACATTAGCAAACGCCGTTTCTGCTATTTCAGCGCTCACGTATAACGATTATTTCAATACAATTGTCGTAATATAACGTCGTTGCGTACGGATTGCAACAAAAATTTCCGGATTTTTTAGGATTCTGCCGGTTTGCGGATTCTGCTCGGCATTTCGATAGAAATATTTAGATGATTTGCCTGTGGATTCGTGGTATTCTTTGCGTGGCTATTAGCAGGAAAGGAATATTATGAAAAAGGCTGTTCTTGTCTTAACAATCAGCACGTTTGCCGCCAATTTAATGGCTGAGGCGCCAAAAGTCGAACTCATCCGGGGCGAAAACAAAATCGAGGTGGTTATTGCCGGGGAGCCTTTCACCAGCTATCTCTACGGCAACAACCTGACCAAGCCGCTGCTGGTTCCGGTGCGGACGCCTTCCGGAATCGAAGTTAGCCGGCGTTTTCCGCTAACCAATGTAGAGGGCGGCAGTATGGACCACGAGCATCACGTCGGCATTTTCTTTGCCGTCGATAAGGTCAACGGCGTCAACTTCTGGAAGAACACCGATGTACCGCCGCAAATAAGGCACGTGGAGATCACAGAAATGTTAGACGGCCCCGGCACCGGAAAACTTTCAGCCGTTTCGCACTGGATAGATGATAAGCGGCAGGTAATGCTGGAGGAACGACGTGCTATGGTCTTCCTCGCCAGCGAACATGAGAATGAATATGCTATCGACCTGGGTATCGATCTGACGGCCAGATGCCCCCGCGTCGTGTTCGAAGATATCGAAGAAGGCATGTTCGCGATCCGCGTCAGCGACTATCTGAGAGAGGGCGATCCTGAAATCTCGCCGCAGCCGGGCAGGCCGCTGCCGGATGAATCACTATCCGGCACCGGCAGATATTTCAGCTCCAACGGCGACGAGACGGCAAAGAATGTCTGGGGCAAAAGGGCACGCTGGGTTGCCCTGCAGGGCGTCAGGCGGGGCAAGGTCGTCGGCGTTGCCATTCTTAACCACCCGGCCGGCATAAACTACCCCACGTATTGGCACGCGAGAAATTACGGCCTGTTCTCGGCAAACCCGCTCGGCCAGGCAGACTTCCAAAGACAGCGGCCGCGAAAGTATCGTAAGAACAAAGTCATACCGCTAAGGCTGACGCTCGAACAGGGCGAGACGGCACATTTCAGGTTTCTAGTGATAGTCTACGAAGGATTCCGAACAAACGAACAAATTGAAGAAAGATTCAAAAAATTCGCTTCAGTGAAGGGAGATTGACAATGAATAACCTTACACGCAGAGATTTTGTTAAAAGTACCGCGGCGGTCGGCGCCGCTCTGGCGATACCGTTCTCCAGGGTACGGGGCGCCAACGATAACATTCGCGTCGGCGTAGCGGGGATTCGCGGCCGGGGAGGCGGACTCGTTAGTGAATTCCATGACCTCGAAGGCGTGCATGTCGTCGCGCTGTGCGACGTCGATAGCAAGGTTCTGGATAAGCGGGTAAAACAACTCAAGGACCGCAACGAAACAGTCGCCGGCTACGGTGATTATCGCCGGATGCTCGAAGACAAATCCATCGATATCATCGCCATCGCCACGCCCGACCATTGGCACGTGCCGATCGCGGCGGCGTCGGTCATTGCCGACAAGGATGTGTACGTGGAAAAACCTCTCAGCCACACTATCGCCGAAGGTCGTCTGCTGGTCAATCTCGCTCGCAAGCACGGCAAGATGGTGCAACACGGCACACAAACACGCTCGGCCGATGGCGTCAGGGAAGGAATCGAATACCTCAAATCGGGCAAGCTCGGCAAAATCCGAATGGCCAAGGCAATCGACTGCCAGTTGCGTGGTCCCATCGGCCGCGAGCCCGACAGTGAAACGCCGCCCGGCGTCAATTACGACCTCTGGCTCGGCCCGGCACCGAAACGGCCATTCAATAAGAACCGCTACCACTACAACTGGCACTGGTTCTGGGACTACGGCACGGGCGATACTGGCAATGACGGCATCCACCAGATCGACATCGCCCGCTGGGGACTCGGTGTCGAAATGCCGAAGGCCGTTACGTGCAGCGGTGGGCAACTCTTCTACGACGACGACCACGAGACGCCCGATACCCAGGTCGCCACGTTCGAGTACGACGATGTGTACCTGATGTATGAGATGCGATTGTGGACGCCGTACGGCCTCGAAGGCCACGATAACGGCGATATCTTCTACTGCGACGAAGGCACAATGTCCATCGGCAGGAAAGGCTGGCAGGTCACATTCAAGAACGGCAAAGAAGGCCCCGGAGGCCCGCGAGGCAGCTACGCCCACGCCGAGAATTTCATCAAAGCCATCCGCAGCCGCAAGTCAAGCGACCTTAACGCCGACGTTGAGGTCGGCCACCGTTCGGCAACACTTTGCCACATGGCCAATATCGCAATGCGAGTCGGCCACCGGCTAAAATTCGACGCCACAAACGAACTCTTCATCGACAACGCTGAAGCTAACACTTACCTGACCAAGCAATACAGAAAAGGTTACGAGCTTCCAACACTCTAATGGCACTCGAACTCATTTTACGGCCTTTGGGCCGTCGGGGCCCAATGGATCAATCTGCTTTAGGTTCTTGTCCTGAAGAGCTTTATAGCAGTCGGGCAGGTCGAACGACTTCAGGATGTTCGGCACGAGGGCTGAGAGCGGCCATGAATATGTTTCCGACTCGGCGATATCGGAATAGCTGGTCAGGGCGTTTTTCAGCGTAACCTGCTTAACTTGGTCGGAAAGCACGGCAGCGAAGGTAGCTGGGATAGTGCCCCAGCCTTTAGCGACTAAGTGCACTTCCTCGTAGCCGTTGCTCTTGAGCCAGCCGAGCACGCGGAGAATATCGCGGGTCCTTTGACCCGGATAAGGTTTGCCGAGCATTATAGAATGAATTGCGTAGAAGTAATCGCTGCCGTAGGCGCCGAGATACGAATTCTCATCGCACGTATCCGGCTGGGATTCTCCGATACCCCGTACGTCGCACGTGTAGAAAGCCGCATCTGGCTCGGCGGCAATCAGCTCTTTGATAAGCGGTTCGGACCGCAGTTCGGCATCGCTGGACTGGTGCGAAATGTAAAGGATGGCCCGCTTCTGCCCTTTGGGCGGCCGGGAGTACAGCCGTTCGTCGGAAAGACGATACACCACGGCGAGAATCCCCGGCTCGGTCTCGACAAGGTAGGTCGTCCAGTTCGGCTTCGGGAATCGGCGCGAACGCCAGTTGCGGAGTATGCGGTATTCGGGCGGCTCCTGGGTCTGGAAAGCTGCCGGTCCTCGAAATCCCAGCACCTTTGCGATACGCCGCTTGAGCATGGGAGCGGGAATATTTTTTCGCCGTTGTGTTGCCAGTTGCTGAGAAAGCTCTTTTGTAAATGAATAGATGGGGCGCGAATTCAGCTCGCAGACCTGCCCGCGCGGCGCGCAGTAGAGCGTTTCGTCTTTTTCGATCACCAGTTCCGGCTCGCTCGTCGCGTCGGAGACGCCGGTAGCACGATTGAACCACTGGTACATGGCCTCGCGGTTTTCCTTGGAGTAGCCGTGGTAGCCCGGACCGATGAAAAGTCCGACGTTCTCTTCGGCTTCCAGGAGTCCATACAATTGACGAAGCCGCTGATATGACTCTTCGGCTCCGCGGGCGTCGAAGTAGTCTTTCTCCTTTGAGAGAATGATAACCGGCTTGGGCGCCATCGCGGCGAGAAAATCGCTGTGGTCCAAGCCGAGAGCTAATGCGTTAGGAGGGCACTGCTCGGTGTCGGCGGGCAGTTCGTTCTCTGTGTTCCGGCGGAATGTGATAACGAAACAGCTCGGGGCTGCCATCGTCCAGCGCCTCTCGACGCCGCACAGCCACGTCGTCATCGTGCCGCCGCCCGAGTTGCCGGTCACACCGATGTGCTTCGGATCGACTTCGTCCCGGGTCAACAGGTAGTCCAGGGCGCGTATGCCGTCCCATGCTCGCCATGAGCCGATGAACTCGCCGACCAGGAACTGCTGGTTGCCGGCGTATAAATGCTCGCGGACACCGGCGCCGATTTTCGATTTCAGATTCTCGTCAGGGTACTGGAGGCGTTCGCCCTGGCTGATGGGATCGTAGATCAGAACGACGTAGCCCTGGCGGGCAAGTCCCTGGGCGAAGGATTGGTACACATTAATCATTTTTCCGGTAGCCGAGTGGCCGCACGTGCCGACTACGCCGGGCAGCGGGAACGGCCGGCCCTTGGGGATGTACAGGTTGGCGGTTACAAGGAAGCCGGGCCGGCTCTCGAAAATAATGTTCTCTATCTTGTACTCGTCCCGATCGACGACGCCGGTAATAAGCGGCTTGAGCGGCGTCTTGTCAGGCCATGGCCCGAAGCTCTGCTGGATCTTTTCGCGAACGTCACGAACATACGCTTCGGCGTCGGCCTTTGTTTTAAGGTCGGCTCGCCGCTCGTTCGCTCGATCCTCGATGCGACGCACTGACCGAACGAAATATTCCTGTACCATACGGGGAAATCGATTGAGCGGTTTAACTGAATCGCTGTTCGAAGCTGCTGCGGCTTTGGCCGGGCTTATATAAAGCAGGGCGGTCATTAAAAGAATGAAAACGTTTATTGCCCTGATGTGCGGGACATGGTGACATGTTGACTTATTCGACGAAGCTTTTGAAGGAGCAGTAAAATAGAACATTATTTAATCCTCATATTAAACCTCTGTGAGTATTCGAATTTGCATTATAACCTTTAAAGAGGTTGGTGGGAACGGGCAAATCAGATTGAGTATAAGACAGGTTTTTATGACTGCTATAATCGTCAAATGGGAAAAATCGTGACAATATTCCTAAAATATGAATAATTCAATAACATTAGAATTCTATAGGAGTTATGTGTGAATGAAGCTTAAAATCTGGTTATTAGAGACACGGCCACAGTTTCTTCTGCTCTCGGTGGTTCTGGTGCTGCTTGGTACGGCGATAGCCCGGCACGAGGGCTGTTTTGACTTGCTTAAATTCGTGCTGACTCTGATCGGCCTGCTGCTGGCTCATGCGAGCGTCAATGTGCTCAATGATTATTTCGATTACAAAAGCGGCATAGATTTGGAAACGACTCGAACGCCTTTTTCCGGAGGCAGCGGAGTTCTCCCTAACGGACTTCTCAAACCGAAGGGCGTATATATATATGGTGTGGGCTGTTTGATGGCGGCTTTAGTGATTGGTATTTACTTGACTTTTATTTCCGGCTGGCAGCTTCTACCTTTGATATTACTCGGCGGCCCGGTGATTTACTTTTACACATCTCATTTGACAAAATGGCTGGCGGGAGAATTCTGGGCGGGCCTCGGATTGGGAATGCTGCCTGTTTTAGGGACGTATTTCGTTCAAACCGGCAGCTACAACGTTGAAGCTGTTGTCGCCTCTCTGGCGCCGGGATTCTTAACCGCGAATTTACTTCTACTTAATGAGTTTCCCGACGTTGAAGCGGACAAAAAAGGCGGCCGGTATAACCTGGTGATTGCCCTGGGGCCTAAAACGGCCGGCCGATTGTACGCCGGGCTTATGGCGCTGACGTACCTCAGTATTATTGGCGGAGTGGTCTTGAAATTAATGCCGCCGGCAAGTCTCGTTGTGCTTGCTTCGGTACCTTTTGCCTTAAAAGCGATTAGCATAACATTCAAACACTACGACAATTTTCAGGAACTCATGCCTGCCTTAAAAATAAACGTAATAACAATTTTAGGAACCAACACCTTGCTGGCGATTGGCTATTTTCTAAGCCGTTCTCGATAAGAATGTGGCGAATTGAGTCTGGCGGTGGCGTTTTTTCGCCTTCTTTAGAGGGTAAAAAAAATTTCAGATTCTTTTATTTTTTTGTTGACTATTGCTACACATGTAGTAGAATTCTGTTACGTTTGTAGTAAGGAGAGCAGAATATGAAACTAACCGAACCGGAATGGCTGATCATGAACACATTGTGGGAAAAGCACCCGGTCAAGGCGCGAGACGTGGTCCAGCGGCTGCCGTCCACAGTGAACTGGGCATATACGACCGTAAAGACCATGCTGGACCGGCTGGTCGAGAAGAAAGCGGTCGGCAAGAGCAAACGCGGCAATATCGGCCTCTACGAACCACTCGTTTCACGCCGGCAGGCTCGTCGAACCGCAATGAGGATAATGCTGGACCAGGCCTTTGACGGGGCCTTCGGGCCTATGATGCACTTCCTTGTGGAAGATGAGAAGCTGTCGGCCGAACAACGCAAAGAGCTAATCAAAATACTTTCAGGTAAAAAGCAGAAAAAGGGAGAACGAAAATGATTACACAAATAAATAGTGTCGCTGAAGGCTGGTGGAATTGGATGTGGCCGATGTTCTGGCAGGTAAGTGTGCTGGTGGTTTTTGTTGGAGCAGTCGATCTTCTCCTCCGAAAGCGAATCTGGCCTCAGGTCAGGTATACGCTTTGGCTGCTGATTTTGGTGAAGTTGATATTACCGCCGGCATTTTCGCTTTCCACAAGCGTTGTTTCACAGGTTCGGATGCTGGCTGGCCGGACGGCTGTACAGCTCAGTGACACAGACATGCCGGCTGTTATGCCAACCGTTCGGACGAGCACGGAAATACCTTCGCTTGCTACGGGCGACAGCATCGAGCCGGCTCCTGATCGTGATGGTATGATGAGCAGTAAGGCCGCCGAACCTGCCGGGCGGATTCTTTCTATCAGTGCTGCGGCATCAATTGGGCGTGTCGGATTGCACTGGAAGGTTTGCGCGATGGCCGTCTGGCTGGCAGGTGTAATCGTACTTGGCTTGTGGGCGGCAGTCAGGTTTCGAAAACTCCGGCAGCTCCATAACGGCAAATTTTCAGATGCAGATATGCCTGAATGGTTTGGGACTTTATTTACGAATACGGCGAAAAAACTCGGCCTTAAGAAGCTTCCGGGGATAGTTTTATCTAAAAATATTGCTTCTCCGGCTGTTTTCGGAACGTTCAGACCGGTGCTCGTGCTGCCCGCCGATACGGTTCGTCATCTTTCTCAAAATCGCACCGAGCACATCCTGCTGCACGAGCTTGCACACATCAAGCGTGGAGACCTTAAGGTCAACAGCCTGTATATGCTGCTGCAGATCGTGTACTGGTTCAATCCTCTGCTCTGGCTGCTCCGTCGGCGGTTGCAGCATTTGAGAGAGCTTTGCTGTGATGCGACCGTAGCGGGAATTCTGCGGGACAAGACAACGGATTATCGCGAAACCATCCTGCAGAACGCAAAGTGG
>CAZSOR010000102.1:0-14600 GCA_964608395.1 uncultured Pirellulales bacterium | reverse complement strand
TAGAGAAAAGTCGTCATAGCAGAGGTAAGCTCAAAACCGGGGAACTTACCCAGCAGATAGATAAAAGTCTCCTGAAGGACATCCAGCGCATCGGCCCTGTTGTGAGTAAATCGCCAGGCCAATCGGTAAACCCAATCCCGGTATCGGCGGTAGAGGGCCTCGAAGGCTTCGGAATAGCCCTTGTTTGCCAATTCAATCAATTCCTGGTCGGATTCCATAGAAAAGCTTCTTTGCTCCTGAGAAAAGACCATCGCCATTTCATGTTAAGTTTACCCTTTTGGACGGTTCTATGGCAAGCGGCAATCTGCAAGGGGCATGGAACAATAGTAGTTTGTCAAACATGAATTTGTAAATTGTCTACCTGTGATTGGGTGGCAGCCTCAAAGCCGAAGGCTTTGGGGATGGTCAATACGGCAGAAGCCATCCCGGTAGGGGCAGGCCCATGTGCCCGCCCTGGGCAACCACATAGGGTTGCCCCTACTGCCACCCTTCCAGATTATTAAATCACATTGAACAGACTACATGCGATCTTACATTCCAGGATCCTTATCAACCCATTCTGATGGTCGGACTGGAAAGTTTGATGATCTCTGGCCAATATCGACGTTTACCGGCCGATAATGTTTGTTATCCGTCTCCGTTGCCCTTTTCAGATTGCAAAGCACGCCAGGATGAAATATCCACCTCAGTCAAAAAAAACCGAACTTCTAACTGCTTTGAGCGTAAAAAAAGCATAGGCAACTGAAAAATAGAATACTCTTTAAGAAGTGAATCTGTTGATTTTTAGTTCAAGTGTAATTATGCCAGTGCCGATAAGATATGAAAGTTCATAAAACGATTTTTTCTCCCCTCCGGAAGACATCGGGTAGCAGACCGTTGCTCGATGTTTTCTTTTTTTTATACATTCAGAATTCTGATTTAAAACTTCATTAAATCTTACTTTTTCAGACCCCGAAGCTGAATCTCGTCGAATTGACCGGTGTCATCGAATGAGCCGACTCCAACTTTGCCCCACTTGAAGTTATCATCGACGGCAGTCATGATTGGCTTAACCCCATCATCGAAAAAGACCTCAATCGTACCTTTTTCAACATCCCGCTCTACGCGAACGGTATGCCAGTCGTCGTCCCATTTTGTACCTTCGGTTCGTCTCTTCGCTATTGAAACGCGAGGCTGGCCGTTAACGATAAATATTGAATTCGCATGGGCATCAGACTGGTTTGCGATGTGTACATAATAGAAGTGCGATGGATCCTGATGCCCGAAAAACAGGCACATATCCCGATGGCCATAATCTTTAGTAGTAGAATGCATCTTCAATTCCAGCACAAAGCTTCCCACAACCACGCCCTTGATAAGGTTGATATTTACAGGCGATCTAACCTCGGGCTTATAGTTACTCTGTTTGTACAGAGCTAATACCTTGCCACCGCTGTCATCTTCAATTCGCCACGCTTCCGGATCAGTAGGCTGCCAGTCGTCGAGACTTCCATCCTCAAAATCCGTCTCGAACACGAGTGACATTTTCTTGCCGACGCCTGTTCCGGCCGGTCCATTACACCCGGCTGCCACAATCAACAATACTGACCCAGCAACAGCCATTTTAAAACAGGTTACTGCTCTCATTGTGAGTTCTCCTTACTTTCTACCTATGCAACGATCAATTTTATTACCACTGGGCCTCAATATAGGGGCCGATGGGACCTTTGGGTATGGATTTCGGCCGAGACTTCAGGATGGCTTCGGCAACGGCAATATCACTTTGGCGGGTAATTTTAATATTCGAAGAGTCCGTATCCACAATTGTTACTTTGTGACCCAACGCTTCGACTAATTGCGAATCATCGCTGATTTTGCTCTTGTCGAGATTGTCGAGGTTTTCGTATGCCTTCCTGAGCAGGGAAGCGGAAAATATCTGCGGCGTCTGAGCTTCATAGAGACCGGTTCTCTCGACAGTTTGCGTAATAACATTATCCTTTGCCTGTTTAATCGTTGCCGTAACCGGGCAGGCAGGTATCGCTGCTCCACTTTTGGCGGCGGCTGCGATAGTGGAATTTATGATTTCTTCTGTCACACAGCACCGGCAGGCATCGTGAACGGCGATAAGATCGATCTCGTCTTTGATAAGCTTGATCCCTTTATTGACAGTATCGAAACGCTCGTCACCACCTATGAAGATTGATACGCCAAAGAACTTCAGATTCGGGCCCCATTTTACGCTCACGAGCTCTTCGTCCTCGGAAGTTATGCCTAACAGAACTTGTTTCACATCGTCGCGGTTGGAGAAAAGCTCTGCACTGCGCAAGAAAACCGCCCTGCCGGCTACATCGACAAATGCCTTCTTTCTTTTTCCCCCGAATCGGCTGCTGGCCCCGGCAGCACAAATAATCGCAGCAACATTTTGACTCATAGCAAAGGTCCCTTATACGTTCAATTTTATGAGTTAATCTTAATTTCTCAAACTGACCGATTTGTACTGTCATCCCTGCGAAAGCAGGGATCCAGGAACGTATCAGTTTTAATGGATTCCCGCTTTCGCGGGAATGACAGATTGGGCTATTTAATATTCAATCCCCCGTCTTGCCTGCTGGCCTTTATCGTACGGATGCTTTATATTTTTCATCTCCGTTACCAAATCCGCCAATTCCATTAACTCAGCGGTTGCACCCCGGCCGGTCAAAATTATTTCCACTAACGAATCTCTCTTATCTATGAGATTCTTGACATCTTCAAATTTGGCCAGGCCTTCCGCAAGGCAAAATACGATCTCATCGAGTATCAGCACATCGTAAAATCTTTTCTCCGCTGTTTGCGTGATTCTTTTAAGGACATCGCTGATTGCGGTCTGTATCTTAGTGACGGCTGTTTCGTCCTCTAAAGACCCGGACATATCCCACGGCACATCGAGCGTTTCGACTCTGATTCTCACAGCCCCCAACTGAAGTGCGAAACGCTCCCCGATATCGAGGGATGCCGGCTTCAGGAATTGATAGATCAGCACCTTGTTGCCCTGACCGGCAGCACGCAGTGCCGAGCCGAACGCAGCGGTCGTTTTACCCTTGCCATCACCTGTATAAATCTGCACAAGTCCTTTTTCCAGCATAGCGGCATTATACGCATATCCGTCACAAAATAAAGCGTTAAATCCAGGAATGAAGGATTGCTATGTCGAGGACTTTAACCTCAGCGTTTCACTATTTTCCGGAATCAGAACCCTTATCTTCAGAGGCCGGTTCTGCAGGAAACTCACCGGCAATTCGGGAAGTGGATTCGGCCATAATGGATATGTCCGTAGAGCATTCCGGATAGGAAAGCGAAAAAATCTTCTTGAAGGCAGGTATCGTCTTTCAGGCAACAAAATAACCGCAAGCGACAGCAGCGTCAAAACAAAAATCCAGCTCTAAAAGCAACCAATGCACAATCCAGAGATTTCCCTTGATAAAAGAGTGTATAATCTGGTATAAATAGGATTGCTGGAACCTGCGAATTTTCAGTCTCTCAGCAGCAGAAATTTGTTTCGTTTGATTTGGTTTTGACTTTTCAATAAGCGACTTATATCAAGCTTTAGAGAAAAGGAGGTGATGTTGAATAACAAACCATTGTCCCGCCTGAAAACAGATCGAATATCGTGTAAGTGAAAAGCATTATTGGCCGCTTTATCTGAACTTTTTTTGAAGGAGGATTATCATGCGTAGAAAAGTGGTTTACTTGATTCTTTTTGCTATTGTATTGGCCGCAGTAATCCGCAGTGCGGCCTACGGTGGAAGTCAATTGAGTTAAGTCGCATAGCGACTGATATTAAAGAGGGAATATCATGAGAACTCGAGTATTCTGGTTTACAGCAATATTGTTAATAGGACTCATTGGAGCCGGTCCAGGCCAATCACAGGAAGTCGTAAATATACTGACTAACGGCGGCTTCGAGGACGGTGTTATTGCCCCATGGGGCACATATGGTGACAATATAACTTCAGAAGTGGTTGACGAACTGGTGGATGCAGCGGTTCCCGAAGATCCGATTGAGGGAGAATATTGCCTGCATATTACGGTTACCGAAGGAAATACAAACTGGTGGGAAATTGGCCTAAATCAATCAGGACATGTTTTTGAAAACGGCAAGAAATACACTCTTTCGGCCTTTCTCAAATGCAAGGAAGGTACACTGGATATCAATTATAAGCCGGAACTGGCAGGAGACCCATGGACAGGATTTTCTGAGGAAACCTTCACTATGACTGAAGAATGGACAGAGTTTAGCGTAACAACTCCTGTTATGACCGAGAACATTAGTCCGGCAGAGATTGTATTCCATGTAGGTTTTGCAGCCGGTGAACTTTGGATAGACGGCATAAGATTTTACGAAGGCGACTATGTCCCGCCTGAACTCCGTGGCAATTTGGCATCGAACCCCAATCCGGCCGATGGTTCCATACACACGGATACATGGGCCAGCCTCTCGTGGGAGGCGGGAAAAACTGCAGTCACGCACGATGTGTACTTCGGCGAAAGTTTTGATGATGTGAACGACGGCACAAACGAGAGCGAAACATTCCGAGGCAGCCAGGGTAAGGACTTAACGTTTTTTATAGTCGGCTTTGTCGGATACCCTTATCCCGATGGCCTTGTTCCGGGTACGACCTATTACTGGCGAATCGATGAAGTAAATGAAGCCGAGCCGGATAGTCCCTGGAAAGGCGATGTCTGGAGCTTCACGGTTCCGCCTTTAATTGCCTATGATCCAATCCCGGCCGATGGAGCTAAATTTATAGACCCGGATGCAGAACTTAGCTGGAAGGCCGGTTATGGAGCAAAAGTGCACACCGTGTACTTCGGCGACGATTTCGATACTGTCAGCAATGCTGCCGATGGACCATCACAGGGAACTGCAACATACAGTCCCGGCACTCTTGAATTAGAGAAGACTTACTATTGGCGAATTGATGAATATGACGGCTTCGAAACTATTATAGGCGACGTCTGGAGCTTTACTATTATGAGCACCGGCGGCGGTATTCGGGCAGATTACTACGAAGGTATGAATTTCGACAACCACGTCCTGACTCGAATCGATCCTCAAATCAACTTTAACTGGGGCGATCCCGGCTCACCGGATCCGGCGATTGGCGATGATAGCTTCTCGATCAGATGGACCGGCGAAGTCGAGGCAGTATTTACTGAGACCTATACCTTCTATACTACAAGCAACGATGGTGTGCGTCTATGGGTGGATGGCCAACTACTCGTTGACAGATGGTTTGACCAGTCGCCCACTGAAAATAGAGGAAAGATTGATTTTGTTGCCGGCAATACATACGGCTTTGTAATGGAGTATTATGAGAATGATGGTGGTGCAATGGCAGAACTGCGCTGGTCCAGTCCCAGCACGCCAAAGCAGTTGATTCCACAAGCAGCATTGTCGCCGCCCGTGAAGGCTGGCAGTCCGAATCCGCGCAACACCGCCACTGATGTAGGACATACAATTGCTCTCAGCTGGGGCCCCGGAGATAACGCCTCTTCACATGAAGTGTACTTCGGCACTGATGAAGATGCGGTGAAAAACGCCACGAAAGTCTCCCCTGAATACAAAGGCGCTAAGGCGATTGGTTCTGAGAGTTACGATCCCGGAAAACTTCTCTGGAACAGCACTTACTACTGGCGAGTCGATGAAGTCAATACTGCCGACCCTGAAAGCCCGTGGGTGGGTAATCTCTGGAGCTTTACAACGGCCAACTTCCTTCTCGTAGACAATTTTGAGGACTATGATGCAGGTGATAATCAGATATGGTGCGCCTGGCATGACGGGCTTGGCTACGGCGTGCTGGGAACTGATCCGTACTTTGCCGGTAACGGCACCGGCGCAGCCGTCGGCGACGAAACCACTGTTTCATATACCGAGGAAACCATCGTCCACCGTGGCAGCCAGTCTATGCCGTTTGCATACGACAACAACAAGCAGGGCTACGCTTACTATTCAGAAGTCGAGCATGCGTTGACAGACCATCGAGACTGGGCTGAAGAAGGCATTACGGAAATCTCGCTGTGGTTCAGAGGTTATCCGGGATCTGTCGGCAGCTTCGTTGAGGGCCCGGTCGGCACCTATACGATGACTGCCTCCGGCGCAGATATCTGGGCAGTGAATGGCGTGGAAGCCGACGAATTCCACTTCGCCTATAAAATGCTCACCGGCGCCGGCTCGATTGTAGCGAGAGTCCAGAGCATCGAGAACACAAATATCTGGGCTAAGGCCGGCGTGATGATTCGAGAAACACTTGATCCGGATTCGGCGCACGCGATGATGGCCGTCACACCTACTGAAGGTGTTTCCTTCCAGCGACGTCCCGAAACGGGAGGTACAAGCGTCGACAGTACGACCGGCGGGATCACTGCTCCGTATTGGGTAAAGATAGAGCGTGACGCAGCCGGCCGTTTTATGGCGTATTATTCTACTAATGGATCTACCTGGGAAATGCAGGATTTACCGTCGAGCGTCCAGATGGGTACGAATGTATATATAGGTTTGGCGGTTACAGCACATGATGTCGCCTTAACATGCCAGGCGGTATTCTCCAATGTCACGACTACCGGAACAGTCACCGGGCAGTGGGCACACCAGGATATCGGCATTGCCAGTAACGCTGCTGAGCCGCTTTACGTGGCTTTGTCCAACAATGCCGGCACACCTGCGGTTGTGGTATACGATGATCCGGCTGCGGCACAGATCGACACCTGGACGGAGTGGATCATCCCGATTCAGACTTTTGCCGATCAGGGCATAGTCCTGACCAACGTTGACAGGATCGCGATTGGCCTGGGCACTAAAGGCAATATGGCCACGCCCGGCGGTGCGGGCAAAATGTACTTCGATGATATTCGCCTTTACCGACCGAGAGAAACCACAGCTGAGTAAAGACGTTTGTAGCCAATACTATCAGGTCTTGTACCAATTCGGGGCCTATGCCGAGTAATTCGGTATAGGCCCTGTTTTTATATCAGACTTAGTTAATTAGAGCCGATTAAGCATTGCTGTCATTCGGAGCGAGAGCGGGAATCCAGCACTTTCGTTGTTTATCCTGACAATCATGGTATCGGTTTATACTTACTGAAATTATTATAATGCACAATCCAGAGATTTCCCTTGATAAAAGAGTGTATAATCTGGTATAAACAGGATTGCTGGAACCTGCGAATTTTCAGTCTCTCAGCAGCATAATTTTGTTTCGTTTGATTTGGTTTTGACTTTTCAATAAGCGACTTATATCAAGCTTTAGAGAAAAGGAGGTGATGTTGAATAACAAACCATTGTCCCGCCTGAAAACAGATCGAATATCGTGTAAGTGAAAAGCATTATTGGCCGCTTTATCTGAACTTTTTTTGAAGGAGGATTATCATGCGTAGAAAAGTGGTTTACTTGATTCTTTTTGCTATTGTATTGGCCGCAGTAATCCGCAGTGCGGCCTACGGTGGAAGTCAATTGAGTTAAGTCGCATAGCGACTGATATTAAAGAGGGAATATCATGAGAACTCGAGTATTCTGGTTTACAGCAATATTGTTAATAGGACTCATTGGAGCCGGTCCAGGCCAATCACAGGAAGTCGTAAATATACTGACTAACGGCGGCTTCGAGGACGGTGTTATTGCCCCATGGGGCACATATGGTGACAATATAACTTCAGAAGTGGTTGACGAACTGGTGGATGCAGCGGTTCCCGAAGATCCGATTGAGGGAGAATATTGCCTGCATATTACGGTTACCGAAGGAAATACAAACTGGTGGGAAATTGGCCTAAATCAATCAGGACATGTTTTTGAAAACGGCAAGAAATACACTCTTTCGGCCTTTCTCAAATGCAAGGAAGGTACACTGGATATCAATTATAAGCCGGAACTGGCAGGAGACCCATGGACAGGATTTTCTGAGGAAACCTTCACTATGACTGAAGAATGGACAGAGTTTAGCGTAACAACTCCTGTTATGACCGAGAACATTAGTCCGGCAGAGATTGTATTCCATGTAGGTTTTGCAGCCGGTGAACTTTGGATAGACGGCATAAGATTTTACGAAGGCGACTATGTCCCGCCTGAACTCCGTGGCAATTTGGCATCGAACCCCAATCCGGCCGATGGTTCCATACACACGGATACATGGGCCAGCCTCTCGTGGGAGGCGGGAAAAACTGCAGTCACGCACGATGTGTACTTCGGCGAAAGTTTTGATGATGTGAACGACGGCACAAACGAGAGCGAAACATTCCGAGGCAGCCAGGGTAAGGACTTAACGTTTTTTATAGTCGGCTTTGTCGGATACCCTTATCCCGATGGCCTTGTTCCGGGTACGACCTATTACTGGCGAATCGATGAAGTAAATGAAGCCGAGCCGGATAGTCCCTGGAAAGGCGATGTCTGGAGCTTCACGGTTCCGCCTTTAATTGCCTATGATCCAATCCCGGCCGATGGAGCTAAATTTATAGACCCGGATGCAGAACTTAGCTGGAAGGCCGGTTATGGAGCAAAAGTGCACACCGTGTACTTCGGCGACGATTTCGATACTGTCAGCAATGCTGCCGATGGACCATCACAGGGAACTGCAACATACAGTCCCGGCACTCTTGAATTAGAGAAGACTTACTATTGGCGAATTGATGAATATGACGGCTTCGAAACTATTATAGGCGACGTCTGGAGCTTTACTATTATGAGCACCGGCGGCGGTATTCGGGCAGATTACTACGAAGGTATGAATTTCGACAACCACGTCCTGACTCGAATCGATCCTCAAATCAACTTTAACTGGGGCGATCCCGGCTCACCGGATCCGGCGATTGGCGATGATAGCTTCTCGATCAGATGGACCGGCGAAGTCGAGGCAGTATTTACTGAGACCTATACCTTCTATACTACAAGCAACGATGGTGTGCGTCTATGGGTGGATGGCCAACTACTCGTTGACAGATGGTTTGACCAGTCGCCCACTGAAAATAGAGGAAAGATTGATTTTGTTGCCGGCAATACATACGGCTTTGTAATGGAGTATTATGAGAATGATGGTGGTGCAATGGCAGAACTGCGCTGGTCCAGTCCCAGCACGCCAAAGCAGTTGATTCCACAAGCAGCATTGTCGCCGCCCGTGAAGGCTGGCAGTCCGAATCCGCGCAACACCGCCACTGATGTAGGACATACAATTGCTCTCAGCTGGGGCCCCGGAGATAACGCCTCTTCACATGAAGTGTACTTCGGCACTGATGAAGATGCGGTGAAAAACGCCACGAAAGTCTCCCCTGAATACAAAGGCGCTAAGGCGATTGGTTCTGAGAGTTACGATCCCGGAAAACTTCTCTGGAACAGCACTTACTACTGGCGAGTCGATGAAGTCAATACTGCCGACCCTGAAAGCCCGTGGGTGGGTAATCTCTGGAGCTTTACAACGGCCAACTTCCTTCTCGTAGACAATTTTGAGGACTATGATGCAGGTGATAATCAGATATGGTGCGCCTGGCATGACGGGCTTGGCTACGGCGTGCTGGGAACTGATCCGTACTTTGCCGGTAACGGCACCGGCGCAGCCGTCGGCGACGAAACCACTGTTTCATATACCGAGGAAACCATCGTCCACCGTGGCAGCCAGTCTATGCCGTTTGCATACGACAACAACAAGCAGGGCTACGCTTACTATTCAGAAGTCGAGCATGCGTTGACAGACCATCGAGACTGGGCTGAAGAAGGCATTACGGAAATCTCGCTGTGGTTCAGAGGTTATCCGGGATCTGTCGGCAGCTTCGTTGAGGGCCCGGTCGGCACCTATACGATGACTGCCTCCGGCGCAGATATCTGGGCAGTGAATGGCGTGGAAGCCGACGAATTCCACTTCGCCTATAAAATGCTCACCGGCGCCGGCTCGATTGTAGCGAGAGTCCAGAGCATCGAGAACACAAATATCTGGGCTAAGGCCGGCGTGATGATTCGAGAAACACTTGATCCGGATTCGGCGCACGCGATGATGGCCGTCACACCTACTGAAGGTGTTTCCTTCCAGCGACGTCCCGAAACGGGAGGTACAAGCGTCGACAGTACGACCGGCGGGATCACTGCTCCGTATTGGGTAAAGATAGAGCGTGACGCAGCCGGCCGTTTTATGGCGTATTATTCTACTAATGGATCTACCTGGGAAATGCAGGATTTACCGTCGAGCGTCCAGATGGGTACGAATGTATATATAGGTTTGGCGGTTACAGCACATGATGTCGCCTTAACATGCCAGGCGGTATTCTCCAATGTCACGACTACCGGAACAGTCACCGGGCAGTGGGCACACCAGGATATCGGCATTGCCAGTAACGCTGCTGAGCCGCTTTACGTGGCTTTGTCCAACAATGCCGGCACACCTGCGGTTGTGGTATACGATGATCCGGCTGCGGCACAGATCGACACCTGGACGGAGTGGATCATCCCGATTCAGACTTTTGCCGATCAGGGCATAGTCCTGACCAACGTTGACAGGATCGCGATTGGCCTGGGCACTAAAGGCAATATGGCCACGCCCGGCGGTGCGGGCAAAATGTACTTCGATGATATTCGCCTTTACCGACCGAGAGAAACCACAGCTGAGTAAAGACGTTTGTAGCCAATACTATCAGGTCTTGTACCAATTCGGGGCCTATGCCGAGTAATTCGGTATAGGCCCTGTTTTTATATCAGACTTAGTTAATTAGAGCCGATTAAGCATTGCTGTCATTCGGAGCGAGAGCGGGAATCCAGCACTTTCGTTGTTTATCCTGACAATCATGGTATCGGTTTATACTTACTGAAATTATTATAATGCACAATCCAGAGATTTCCCTTGATAAAAGAGTGTATAATCTGGTATAAACAGGATTGCTGGAACCTGCGAATTTTCAGTCTCTCAGCAGCATAATTTTGTTTCGTTTGATTTGGTTTTGACTTTTCAATAAGCGACGTACATCATGCTTTTAAGAAAAGGAGGTGATGTTAAATCACAAATCATTGTCCCGGCTGAAGACAAATCGGATATCGTGTAAGTGAAAAGCATTATTGGTCGCTTCATATAAGCTTATTTTTGAAGGAGGATTATTATGAGTAGAAAACTGGTCAATTCATTTTGTATTATTTTAATACTGGGTCTGGCCGGCATAAGCACCGCCGGGAATGTTGATCCAGGCCTTGTCGGCTGGTGGTCATTCGAGGACGGTGCCGGGGCTCTCGCCAGAGACGTTAGCGGAAAAAGCGTCAATGCCGAAATAACCGGCAACGTCTCATGGGGGCAGGAAAGTCCATACGGAGGCATTCTCTTGTTAGACGGAACCGTGGACTCACAGGACACATGGGAATATGCCTTTATCGATGGAGATTTTAACCTTCCGTTTTATACGATCACTATATGGTTCAGAGCAGGTAGCGATATTGGAGATGAACAGGACGTGCTGTCGGCCTATGCACCCGGTGTGGTACATGGTATTTTGCTGGAGGTTAGGGCAGACGGCACCCTACGATATTTGCATCGTTATCCTCTGGGAACCGGTGGTGGAAGCAACATCTACACAACTACAAGATACGACGACGACCAGTGGCATCATGCGGCGATAGTTAAAGCAGATGGCCAGATCAGGTTGTACATTGATGGACAGGAAGCAGGAACTGCCACCGACAACAGCGTGTTCAATCCAGGTGATACATTTGGGGTAGCCCTGGGGATCCTTGACCATGAGAGAACCGGTGATGACAAACGGCTATTACAAGGTGCAATAGACGATGTCCGTATCTACGACCGACCGATATCGCAATCGGAGATTCAGGCTATCATGGAAGCTGAGCCCTGGCCTTATGCCTGGGGGCCCAGTCCGGCCGATAGCGTTCTCTATCCTGATACATGGGTAACTTTAGGTTGGACGCCAGGTGCTTATGCGGTTTCACATGATGTGTATATAGGTGATAATTTCGATGATGTGAATAATGGTACAGGCGATACATTCAGAGGCAATCAAACCGACGTTTACTTTGTTGCCGGCTTCCCCGGATATGCACTTCCCGATGGGCTCGTCCCGGGAACAACATACTACTGGCGAATCGACGAGATCAACGACGAGAATCCGAATAGCCCGTGGAAAGGCAATGTCTGGAGCTTTACGGTTCCCAGCAAGAAAGCCTACAAACCCCAGCCAGCTACCGGGGCCAAATTCATCAATCCGAATATGACTCTTAGCTGGACTGCAGGATTCGGTTCAAAACTACATTTTGTGTATTTTGGTGATAACTTTGACGATGTCAGCAGTGCTGTCGGAGGGGCTCCGCTGGGATTAACAACCTACACTCCTGGTCCTCTTGAAACTGGGAAAAGCTATTACTGGCGGGTCGATGAGTACGACGGATCGGCCAGGCATACAGGTGATGTCTGGAGCTTCACAACGGCCGTTCCCGGTGGAGGTGTAAGAGCGGAGTACTTCCGAGGCACGGATTTAAGCAATCATGTGCTGACCCGTATAGATCCCCAGATCAACTTCAACTGGCCGGACGGCGCGCCACCGGATGATGCGCTTGGAGCGGGTGCATACTCGGTCAGATGGACAGGCGAAATCGAGGCGGCATTCACAGAAAATTATATCTTCTACACAAATAGCGCTGACGGCGTGCGTCTATGGGTGGACGGTCAGAAGCTTGTGGACAACTGGACCGACCACGATAACACCGAGAACAGCGGCAAGATCGATCTTGTGGCCGGTAATGTTTACAGCCTTCAAATGGAGTACTATGAAAGTGGTAATGGTGCAGTGGCAGAGCTGCTCTGGTCGAGTCCATCGACACTGGAACAGATTGTTCCCCAGGCGGCATTATCACCACCGATTCGTGCCAGCAGCCCAAGCCCGGCCAACAGGGCAACCGGTACGAAAATGACGCCGGTTCTCGTCTGGAACGCGGGAGATTATGCCGCTTCGCATGAGGTGTATTTCGGCACAGATGAAGACACAGTGAAGAATGCCACAAATACCTCACCCGAGTACAAAGGCGTCAAGGCAGTAGGTGACGAGAGCTACGATCCTGGCAAACTCGCCTGGGCGACGACTTACTACTGGCGTGTGGATGAGGTTAACAGCGTAAATCCCGATAGTCCGTGGGCCGGCACCCTCTGGAGCTTTACGACAGGCGATTTCCTTCTTATAGATAACTTTGAGGATTACGACGCCGACCAGAACCAGATATGGTACGCCTGGCATGATGGGCTTGGCTACGGAGCACTCGGAACCGAGCTATATTTTGCAGGCAACGGCACCGGCGCTGCCGTCGGCGACGAAACGACTGCCTCATATACCGAGGAAACCATTATCCACAACGACCGTCAGTCAATGCCCCTTGCATACGATAACAACAAGCAGGGCTACTCGAAATATTCCGAAACGGAACTGACCCTGACAGCACCGCGTGACTGGACGGAGGAAGGCGTAACGGAACTGTCAATCTGGTTCAGAGGCCTTCCGGCTTCTGTCGGCAGCTTTACTGAAGGACCCGTTGGCACCTATACGATTACCGCTACGGGCGCGGATATCGCCGGAACCGCAGACCAGTTCCACTACGCCTATCAGACGCTCATCGGCGTCGGGTCGATTGAGGCCCGTGTGCTCAGCGTAGGCGATACGGACCAGTGGGCCAAGGCCGGCGTGATGATCCGCGAAACACTGGATGCAGGCTCGAAGTTCGCCGCCGTGTATATCACCTCCGAAATGGGATGTCGATTCCAGATGAGAAGTGATACCGACATAAGCGTCACGAGCGACACCTCGATAGCAACGGAAGAGCAAATGGCAATCACCGCTCCATATTGGGTAAGGTTAGAGCGGGACCTCGTGGGCAACTTCAAAGCTTACTATTCCAGCAACGGCACCTCCTGGCAGTCGATGGCGTGGAATCCGCAAAATATCTCAATGAGCACGAAAGTTTATATAGGTTTAGCATTAACCGCTCACAACGCAGACGCCACCTGCGAAGCTAAATACTCTAATGTTAGCATGACCGGCAACGTCGACTCGCTGTGGGTCAGCCAGGATATCGGTATCGAGAGCAACAGTCCTGAGCCGTTGTACGTTGCGGTTTCCAACGCCGCGGGTACTCCTGCGGTAGTAATCAATGAAAACACAGACGCAGCAACAACAAACATCTGGACCGAGTGGATTATTCCGCTCCAGGCTTTTGCCGACCAGGGCATAGTCCTGACCAACGTCGACAGGATAGCAATTGGCCTGGGTACTAAAGGCAATATAGCCACGCCCGGCGGTGCGGGCAAAATGTATTTTGATGATATTCGTCTGTACCGGCCGAGAGATGCCGCTGCTGAGTAAAGACGTTTGTAGCCAATACCATCAGGTCTTGTGTTAGTTCGGGGCCTATGCTGAGTAATTCGGTATAGGCCCTGTTTTTATAGGACAACAGGTGACAAACTCCAAAAAATTCCATGTACGGCAATAATAAATCTTCGCAGGTTTGCCTGAGGAAAATGTGTTGGGCTAACGATACTGAGTTGATTCAAGCCTGGCATTTCAGAAGGGTGCTCGCTTAACATAGTGTGCATCCATGTCTCATTACATAGTTCCAGAAC
>CAZSOR010000101.1:3077-14611 GCA_964608395.1 uncultured Pirellulales bacterium | reverse complement strand
AATCAATTATAACGATGTCTTCCGGGATGGCGACAACGTCACGGTGTTTCGGGCCGAGGAGCTTTTTGATTTCGGTGCTGTGCTTGCCAGCCAGAGTTTTAAGCTGGGCGCTGCCGATGCTGGTGACGGCCTTGGCGTTATCGTTGTCCCTGGGACTCCTTACGGAGAGCATCACGACGGCGCCGGCTTCGAAGGCGCCGCTGACGGAAACCACACCGCTCGGTAGCAGGCTCTTGCGCGCCCGGACCGCTCGCATCGCGCCCTCGTCGATCAATATCGTACCGGCTGGGCTGCTGTTGAGAATCCACCTCGAACGATTCGAGAGCTTTCGCTTCGGCATGAAGATGGTGCCGATTTCTTCGCCGGCGATGATTCGGGCGATAACGTTTTTCAACCGGCCGTTCGCCAGGACGATTCGACAGCCTGCGTTGGAAGCGATTTTTGCCGCCTCGATTTTCGTTTTCATGCCGCCCGTGCTGTGCCGGCTGCCTTTGCCGCCCGCGTTGCGAACGATCTCGTCGGTGATTTCGAAAACAGTTGTGATCGGTTTCGCGTCGGCGAATTTTTGCGGATTCTTATCGTAAAGCGCGTCGATGTCACTAAGCATGATCAAAAGGTCGGCGTCGATCTTGCTGGCGACCAGCGCGCCGAGCTTGTCGTTATCGCCGAAGGCCGAGCCGATTTCGTCCGTGCTGACGCTGTCGTTCTCGTTGAGAATCGGCACGACGGCCAGCTTTAGCAGTGTTTCGACAGAATGGCGAAGGTTCAGGTACGTTTTCCTGTTATCGAGCACTTCGGCGGTCAGCAGGACCTGCGCGACTGTCACGCCGTAACGCAGAAACGATTTGCGGTACTCGGCCATCAGCAGCGGCTGGCCGATAGCCGCGCACGCCTGCCGCATCTTTATATTCTTCGCCCTCTCAGCATCGAGTTGGCCAAGCCCCATCCCGATAGCGCCGGAGCTGACAATGACAACCTGCCTGCCAGCCTTGAGCAGAGAATTAACCTGCCCGGCGATTTGACTAAAGTACGCAGCGTCAACGCCGCCGTTTTTCGTCAGAATATTCGTGCCGATCTTTATAACGATTCGCTTTGCCTTACTAAAGTCTCGCATTGTTTAGTATCTCGTATATCGTATTCACTAAATGTCAAATACTAACGACTATTCAACTAATCGTTTTCGTTTCTCCAATAGTCGGCGTGGTACGTGTCGCCGTCTTTGTTCCAGATCTTCGTTATAATATCAGTATCGCCGTCACCGTCCACGTCCGCAAGTACGGCGTCGTGCCAGCCGGGATTATCCACGTGGATCACAACCGGAACGAAGGTCGGGATTTTTGAGCCGGAATTTTCCCATATCACGCCGCGTTCCTTTAGCCCGCGCGGTTTCATGGCCAGCTTACCCTGCGCTTCCATATATGTATCGGGGTCTTCCTGCTCGCCGGCGAAGATATCCGAATCGCCGTCCCGGTCGAAATCTGCGACTCCCAGCGAATGGAACGATCCGGTGCCGGGCACGTCCCCGGGCGCTGTCGGCGGATCAGCAAGCTGATGCCGCACCCATGCAGCACCCTTGCCGGCGTTCTCGACCCAGTAAACATGCGAATGGCCCGTGTCGCAATCGCTATAGACGATGTCGTTTGCGCCGTCGCGGTTTATATCGGCTACCCAGCAGCGCATGCTCGTGCCGTACGATGCGTTTTTGATCGGCTTGTGGGGCCAGGCATGGGGCTGCCACGTGCCGTCACCATTGCCGGGATTGGCGAACCAGTAGCCCGGTATCACGACGTCGTTGTCGCCGTCGCCGTCAAGATCGCCGATGCCGTTGGGTGCTGTGCCGCCATGATTTTCGTCGGCCCTGCCGATCACGGTCTGTTTCATGCCGTGCGCCGGGTCGAACCAGGATGCGGTCTTGCCGTTGTAGACCAGCACGTCGAGATGGCCGTCGCCGTTAACATCGCCGGAGAGGATATCGTGGCCCTTACCGGCGTATTTGTGAGCCTGCCACAGCTTGCCGGGATCGGCCGCGAGGTTGCCGGGATTCTTAAACCATACGAGCGAGTACACGATATCCACCAGGCCGTCCAGGTCGCAATCGACCGCCGTGGATCCGAGCTGTGTGTTAAAGACTTCGCCGGTCGCTATCGTATGCCGGACCCAAGTGGAGTCGTTCACTCTCTGGAACCAGTAAGCGGCTTTGGCCTCGCGTCGGGACAGACTGATATCCGCGTCCCCATCGCCGTCGAAATCTGCCAGCGGAATCCCGCCCACCCCCCAGGCCGGGCCCGGCAGCGGATCGGCAATCGTAAAATGCGTCCACTTAGTCGCATCGATCTTAGCCCCTGCAGGGCCGGTCATACAAAGCATCATCGCCAAAATCAACGCGATTCGCACGCCGGAGACCATCTTTCTAATCTCAATATAACACCGCATTATCAAACCTTTCTATTAGATTTGTTAGTTTGAACTCATCAGAGAACATATTAAGCAATTCCCTGAGTTTCTGCAATACTCAACGGTTTTTGCACATTTGCTCACAACATTAAATTGTTTAACACAAGCAGAATCATTTGACAAGCCATCGTTTAAGAATTGGTATACCTTGTGTGAGATGGGAACTAAACCCGCCGAGTAAATCGGCGGGCTAAATATTTTTCTAATTCGCTAATCCACTAATTCTCTATCTTTCTGTGCGTAAACTTTTTTTTCGCGTTTGGGCCGGAGTAGTCGGCGACGGTTTGGCCGGAGCCGAACATTTTCCATTTGTAGATAAGCAGGCCTTCGAGGCCGACGGGGCCGCGGGCGTGGATTTTGTTTGTGCTTATGCCGACCTCGGCGCCGAGGTTGTAGCGGAAACCGTCGCTGAAACGCGTGCTGCAATTGACAAAGACGTTGGCCGAATCGACCAGTGCCATGAACCGCTCGGCCTTGCTCGTCTCGGCGGTGACGATGGCGTCGGTGTGTTTCGAGCCGTAGCGGTTGATGTGCTCGATGGCGGCGTCCAGTCCGTCGACGATTTTTATCGAGAGGATGTAATCGAGATACTCGGTTGAGAAGTCCTCTTCGGTCGCCGGTTTTACGTCGATGATCGAGGCCGTTCGCTCGCAGCCGCGAAGCTCGCAGCCGTTTTGCTCCAGGGCGGCTTTTGCTTTGGGCAGGAACTCTTCGGCAATCTCGCTATCGACCAGCAGTGTCTCGGCGGCGTTACAAACCGCGACGTACTGGCACTTGGAATCGACGGCGATGTTCACGGCCATATCGAGGTCGGCGTCGCCAGCTACGTAAACGTGACAGATGCCGTCGGCGTGGCCGAGGACGGGAATGTTCGTATTGTCCATGATGTAGCGGACGAATTCGTTCGAGCCTCGAGGGATTATCAGGTCGATGGACTCGTCGAGGCCCAGCATCTCGGCGACGTCCTGGCGTGTTTCCAAAAGTTGAATCCAGCCTTTGGGCAGGCCGGCTTTTTCGCTCGCCTGAGCGATTGTCTCGGCCAGGATGCGATTGGTTTTGGCCGCTTCGCTGCCGCCTTTGAGCAGGACGGCGTTGCCGCTTTTCAGGCAGAGCGTGGATATCTGCACGAGGGCGTCCGGGCGGGATTCGAAAACCACGCCGATCACGCCGATGGGACAACTGACTTTGTAAAGCTCCAGGCCGGCGTCAAGCTCGATAGCGCTCAAAGTCCTGCCCGAGGGGTCGTCGAGCTCGATAAGGCTCTCGATGCCGGCGACGGTCTGGGCGATTTTGCCATTGTCGAACTTCAGCCGCTTGAGCAGCGGGCCGGCCAGATTATTCTTTGCCGCCTCGGCCAGGTCCTGCTGATTGGCGGCGATGATTTCGACGCTGTGTTGCTTGAGAGCCTTCGCGATTTGGGCCAGGGCGTTATTTTTTATGTCGGTTTTGACAGCAGCCAAGCCGATCGAGGCCGATTTGGCTGCCGCCGCAATTTCGCTAATATTCATTTTCAAATTCCTGTTGACTATTTTTTGTTGACTGATTACTATGAAATTGTAAATGATTGATGGCTTATAATCAATAACGAATAATAAGCGGGCGTAGCATAGTGGTAATGCACCGGCCTTCCAAGCCGGCTAGGTGGGTTCGATCCCCATCGCCCGCTTTTGCCGCTGATATGCTTACCATGAATTCTGCCGCCACTCGGTTCCGCACAATATGTTTCTCACTTCTAATACAATCCCCGTGTTTATCGGCAATTGATCCGACATAAATTATGTGCTTTTATGATTGAAGCGGTTCATTTCGCGTTTTTCCCAGATACGTATTAGTTTGGTGCAGGCTCCATTTGTATGCGCTGAAAAAACACACCATCCGGTCCTGGTTTTCAGCCTGGTTTTTATTCTGTCAACAGGGCACTAATATATCGGCGAAGCTCGATTAAATCTTGTACCTGCTCTTCGCTGAAGGAACCGAGCCTCTGAGTGTAAACATCAATCCATGTGGCCAGTCGCACAAGGCTGTCATCCTCCAGATGGACGCCCCGGTGCCCATCCGGCTGTCTCAGAAGAGTCAGCAGCTTGCTCTGCATTGCCGGGGAATCATTGTGCCCTCTAATATTCTTGATGAGAATTATAACGATTGAATAGGATTCTAAGCTGAATATTTCTAAATATAAACTTCACAGAAACATGTTCGCTTGCCATAAGTCCTATAATACCACAACTTACTCTAAATCTTACAATCTTCCGGGGATGGACGGCAAATTATTTCTTTTCTTATTGACATTTACCTTTCGATGTGTTATTTTTAATTTATATAGGAGTAGTGATGGAAAGCCCGCAGGAGGCCTGTTCAAGCTTTCCCTTTTCGCATAGTCGCTTGTATTCAATATGGTTGCGAATGTGGCAGCAGCCGAACAGAAGGAGTAGCGAAATGATGAAACAGGTAGTGATTTTTACATGTATGATAGCGTTGGTTTTTCCGTTAGCTCTGGCAGGTTGCTGCAGAGTCGAAGTGGCAAGCCTTCAGGAGGAATTAGACAGAGCCCTTATGGAAAGAAACGATCTGCAGGCCAAATTGGAAATTGCCATGCAAACTCCTAAGCAATCGGAAGTACAGGTAATGGGACTTACCGGCTCGCTCAGCGAGTTTCAGAAACAGATCGACGCATTTGTCAGCTTTCGCGAAGAGCTGCAAAAGCGGGAGGATGAACTTGCCAAGTTACGCCAGGCGGCTCTTGCCGAGGCAAAGGTCGCCCAGGAGCGAATGGATAAGCTCGGAATTCAGTTGCAGTCTGAGACGGAAAGGGTCATTGGGCTTCAGGACGATCTAAAAAAGGCTCAATCGGCAATTGTAGAACTCCAGGACAAGCTCGTAGATTGACAAAACCGGCAGGGAGTCCTCTTATCAGAATGTGAACATGACAACGGCTGTGAGTACGGCAGCTTACCGCCCTTTTGGGCCTCTGTTCTCTTTTAGTCAATCAATATTAGCAAAACTTGCACACAATCCCCGCTGAGGATCCATGCGATTCCGTATAGACGGCTCAATTCGGAAAATTTTTCTTGACGAGAAGGTGATTAATTTGGTATAAGTAAAATTGTAAGCATCTATGCCGTTTTATCCTTGCAGCAGGCAGAATTTTTATAGTTTGTATCAGTTTTTACTCTTCAATTGGCCACTCATATTGGGCTTTTGAAGAAAGGAGGTGGTGTCAAATCTAAATCCTTAGCCACGGCAATAATATTGATATGTCTATCACAAATCACGAGTGTTTTGGTGTGTGATCAAAGCATGGTTTTTGCAGCTATTTTTGAAGGAGGACTATTATGTCTAAAAAATTGATTTTTTCGGCTTGTTTTGTTTTGGTGCTGGGCCTGGTTCTGACGAGTGCGGCTCAGGCGGATCTCGTCGGCTGGTGGAGGCTCGATGAGGGCTCCGGCACTACTGCCGCCGACTCAAGCGGCAACGGGAACGACGGTGCACTCCAGGGCGACCCCCAGTGGGTGGCCGGCGTGACAGGCGGCGCCCTGGAATTCGATGGAAGTGGTGATTATATTGATTGCGGCAACGATGCAATTTTTGATATCACCGAAGAAATTACGCTTACCGTGTGGGTGAACGCAAACGACATGCTAAACGGCGAGCACAATTGTTGGCTGGGTAAAGGTGATAATGCATACGCGATAAAACACCAGACCGGGAATTATCTGGAGTTTTTCATGTTTGACGGCGACTGGCACTCGACTAATTACACGACTGAGCTTGACTCATTAAATGGTGACTGGCACCACATGGCCGGCACATTCGACGGGTCCGAGCTGAAGTTCTACCTCGACGGCGAATTGGCGGCCAACCTGGTCTATTCAGGGACTATCGGAACGGCAACTCACGCCGTCACTATAGGAGAGAATTCCCAGGCCACCGGCCGTTTTTTCGATGGAATGTTGGATGATCCCCGCATCTACAACGAGGCCCTGTCGCAAGATGATATCAAGTCGATCATGATGGGCGGAGAAAATCCGTATGCTTTCAGCCCCACCCCGAAAGATGGCGATATACATCCGGATACATGGGTGACACTTTCCTGGAAGCCGGGAGATTTCGCGGTCTCGCATGATGTTTATATGGGCGATAATTTAGAAGATGTCAACAACGGCACAGGCGATACATTCCGAGGCAACCTGGGCGCCGATACATTGTTTTATATTGCCGGCTTTCCCGGATTTGCTTACGAGGAAGGTCTTGTCAATGGCACAACCTATTACTGGCGAATCGATGAGGTTAATGATGCAGATCCGAATAGTCCGTGGAAAGGCCCCGTCTGGAGCTTCACCGTTCCACCCAAGAGCGCCTATTTCCCCGAGCCGGCTGATGGTACTGAATTCGTCGATCTTAATGTAGTGCTTAGCTGGACGGCGGGTTTCGGTGCGAAATTGCATTATATAGTCTTCGGCGAAGATTTTGACGAAGTGAACGACACTGTCACTGGCACTCCTAACGGAACCACAAAATACACTCCAGGCCAGCTCGAATTGGCTAAGACTTACTACTGGCGTATCGACGAGTACGACGGCGCCGAGACGTATAAAGGCGAAGTTTGGAGCTTTACTACTTTGGGTGCCGTCAGCGGCCCGGATCCGGCCGACGGTGCTCTGGACGTCAAGCCTTCCGAGATTCTTAGCTGGATTGCGGGAGCCGTCGCCGATTCGCACGAGGTGTACTTCGGCTCAGACGCGGACGCCGTCAAGAACGCCACAACAGCATCGCCCGAGCATAAGGGTACAAAAGCCCTTGGCGAAGAGAGCTACGATCCAGGCAAACTTGCAATTAATACGGCGTACTACTGGCGAATCGATGAAGTCAACGCCGTCAATCCCGATAGTCCATGGCCGGGCAACGTCTGGAGCTTTACGACGGGCGATTACTTTGTCATAGACGATTTCGAGGACTACGATGCCGGCGATAACCAGATATGGTTTGCATGGCACGATGGACTCGGCGCCGGCGCGTCAGGTACTCCCGGTTACATTCCTGGCAACGGCACCGGCTCGGCAGTAGGCGATGAAACCACCCCTTCTTATACCGAGGAGACTATCGTCCATGGCGGCAACCAGTCTATGCCGATTTCTTACGATAACAATAAGCAGGGCTTTTCGAAGTATTCAGAGACGGAACTGACGCTGACAAACCAGCGTGACTGGACTGAAGAAGGCGTTGCAAATTTGTCGCTGTGGTTCAGAGGCAATCCTGCTTCCGTCGGCAGCTTTACAGAGGGCCCGGTCGGCACCTTCACAATGACCGCTTCCGGCGCGGATATCTGGGACGTTGGTCCCGCAGCAGGCGAGTTTCATGATGAGTTCCACTTTGCCTACAAGACGCTCTCCGGCCCCGGCTCGATTGTCGCAAAAATCGAGAGCGTCGAAAACACAAACGCCTGGGCCAAGGCCGGCGTGATGATTCGCAGTACGCTCGACGGAGACTCCGTGCACGCGATGATGGTTGTCTCGGCAACTTCCGGTGTGTCCTTCCAGCGGCGTCCGGAGACGGGCGGTGCCAGTGCGGACGATACGACCGCCGACATAGCCGCACCGTACTGGGTGAAGATAGAGCGTACCCTGGCCGGCAACTTTCTGGCTTACAGTTCTGCCAACGGCTCGTCCTGGCAGATGCTGGGTGTAGCCGAACCAATTCAGATGGGTGCAAATGTCTATATAGGTTTGGCGGTGACCAGCCATGATGCGGCTTTGACGTGCCAGGGGGTATTCAGCAATGTCACGACCACCGGGAATGTCAGTGGACAGTGGGCGAACCAGGACATCGGCATAACCAGCAACGATGCCGAGCCGCTTTACGTGGCGGTTTCCAACAGTGCCGGAACTCCTGCCGTAGTGGTCCATGACGATCCGGCCGCGGCACAGATCAACACCTGGACTCAGTGGATCATCCCCCTGCAGGCTTTAGCCGATCAGGGCGTAACTCTGACCAACGTAGACAAAATAGCGATTGGCCTGGGGACACAAGGCAATACGACAATCCCCGGAGGCGCAGGGAAGATATTCATTGACGACATTCGGCTGCTTAAGCCCGCTCCGGAACCAGCGGAGTAAGCTGGGATTTAGCCGGTAATTAGAATTAAGTCATTGACATAGCAGATTTACATAAGTTTGGGGCCTATACCGTTTTCTTCGGTATAGGCCCTTTATAAGTTTAAAAGGTTGCTGATATGGTATTTGACGCGGGAACAAGCCTCCAATATAATTGCCGGCGGATGACAGATTGTTATATTGTCGGATTAGAGCGATAGGAATCGCCTGTATTTATCGATGGGACAAATATGTTGACGAACGTTACCGTAGCCGACCTTCTGCGGCCTTGTGAGAAAAGGCTTGCCGGCTTTTATGATGTTGCTTTGATTATTTGCGGCTCACTGCTGATCGGCCTTTGCGCTCATGCCAAAGTTTGGCTGCCATTCAGCCCCGTCCCCGTGACGGGTCAGACTTTTGCCGTGCTGATGATCGGAGCGCTGCTGGGGGCCCGCCGGGGTTGTCTGGCCGTGCTTGCGTACATCATGGAAGGGGCCGCGGGACTGCCCGTGTTTGCGGTTGGCGTTGGTCCCGCTGTACTATTGGGGCCGACCGGAGGATATCTGTTCGGTTTCATTCCCGCCGCTTACATCACAGGACGGCTGGCGGAGAAAGGTTGGGACCGGCGGATCGGAACGATGGTTTTAGCAATGGTTTTCGGAAATCTGGCCATTTACTCGTTCGGGCTGCTCTGGCTCTGCTGCCTGACGGGATTCAATACGATGGTCTTGACTTTGGGCTTATATCCGTTTATAATTGGTGATTTAGTAAAAATAATTTTCGCTGCAATACTTTTGCCGACCGGCTGGAAAATGCTCGGATACAGCAGGCTCAAAGGCAAAAGTAAATAAGCAGCAAAATTTTTGGGGAATAGTGTAATGGTAGCACGACTGACTCTGGATCAGTTAGTCGAGGTCCGAATCCTCGTTCCCCAGTTGCCACGACAGTAGCAATGGGAAAGGCTTACAGAAACAGGTAAATTAGAGCCGAGGGCAAGGCGCCAGTTTCTTGTCCCTGGCTTGTTTTTTTGCTTGCTCATACCGGGACAGGATTACTTGTGGGACTCCGCCACCCACAAATCCGAACCATGCCCCCGCCCCTCCGCCCGTCTGGTACCATAGATACCTCTCTACCCCGCGAGGTGCTTATGGGGATGTCACTGTATGTGGATTATGCCCCGATTGCACAAGCTTTCGAATAAGCATTATAGTTTCTAAAAAAAGTTGCCGTCAGGGGCGGTTGAATAGTCCCTGACGGCAAACTTAAACTTCGTAAATTAGAATATTAACCTGCTTTGTTATCCTCCAAGAACAGCTAAACATCCTGCAAGGAAGGCAGCGACGCCGACATTCTGATCCTGAGGCAATCGATTAATATATTTATATGTAACAAATCGTACTGATCTTGTTGTCGAAAAACCCATTTCGCTGTTCAAGATGCCAATGTATGTCACAAAAGCGTCAAGGTATTCATCGGCTAAAGCATAATAACTGTCTTCATCAGTGTTGCCTCTTATTGCATCTACAATTGCTGCCATCTGCTCCTCGGTCGGCGGTGCAATACTCGATCCGAACTCATTAATTACCTGTGCCAGAGCGGCTATATGAGTGCCATCGGCATCCTTCAGAATTAGCGCGGCCTTCATAAGCTGCGAATACGCATCGTACGGCTGAATGCTTTTGGTAGAGACCAGAGAGTTTGCCATCCAAATATCAACCGTTCCCTCGTCTACTCCAAGTTCCTCGGCGACCCATTTCGCCAAAGCCGGACACCCCGAAATTTCTACCCCTATCGGAGCTATTCCATCGAGACCCGGTGCCGGAGATCTATATGGCAGAAGGAGCGTTGACAGTGGTATCGGAGGTATTTCAGTGACCTTAATTATTACTTCCACTTCTGATGATGTATTTAAGCCATCAGTAACCGAATACGTGAAGCTGTCGCCTCCGAAAAAGCTTTTGTTCGGTGTATAGGTGAACGTGCCATCCTCGTTCAGCACTAAAGTACCGTTCTTTGGTGTAACAGCGCCTTCTATTACTGTGAGAATGTCGTCCAGGTCCGAGTCGATGTCATTGGTGGTCACGTTGAAGGTAATCGCCTGGTCCTGAATGGTCTTCGCCGAATCGGTAACAGCTTCAGGAAGCTCGTTAATCAAAGTAATAGTAACTGTAGTAGGCTCGGATAAAAGCTGCTCATCCTCTATGGCTAATTTTCCTACGTAAGTAAAGGTAACCGTGGCCTCGCCGTTTTCATCGAATGTTACGGTGCTGAGATCCTCAGGCGGATTATAAGTAAGTCCTACGATTCTGTCACCGTTCATAGTAGGTGTCACCGTACCGGCAGTTGGATCCGTGTAAGAATTGATTGAGCCGCCTACAAAGGTTTCACCAGCTTGCGTATCATTGGCCAGAACGTCAACAGAGATAGCATCGCCTTTAGGCGTTGAGAATTCGTCAGAAACTCCTATCAGCGGTGGTGTTGGATAATACTGTGGATTGATAATGATTTGAGCATGATCAGGAGGCTCCTCATCACTAAAAGCTTCGTCATCTTCATATTCCGGCCCGGTGGCCTCGACTTCTACGCCATCGGTTATAGCGTGAACCTCGGCTCCTTCGGCAAATTCAATTTCGCCCCAAGCGTCCACCTCGACGATCGCTTCAGCGGTTCCCTGATCCGACGATTGTGCATCGGCAACAACGTCACCGCCTATAAAAACATCCCCGGTCAGATCCTGATCTATACCGGCCAGAATCCTGACTTCGGCCGTGGTGACATCGTTTTCCGTTATTTCATCGTTTATGCCTTGAGCATACGCACCCACATTACCATTGATCTGAACATTATCAGCGGCGCTTAGATAAACCGCCGCGTGAGCATTTTGGCCGTTAAGAACATTTCGTATGTCAGATTCACTTCCAACGATAACGTCACCGTTAACTGTAAGGTTGCCGGAAGAATCGACATCGATTTTAGCAAGACCCGACCCGG
>CAZSOR010000101.1:0-2977 GCA_964608395.1 uncultured Pirellulales bacterium | reverse complement strand
GCATGAAGCTCAATATCTCCGAATTGGCCTGTGATTTCGCCAGGACCCCAATCATCGGTTATGTCCTGGACGGTAATGTTCCCTTCAGTCTTTACAATAAGATTTGTCGCTGACTGCGAAAGGGCTTCGATATCATTCTCGTAAAGAGTGTTCGTAGCACCGGTACTCGCACCATCCGCAATAATAACGTCTGTTAGGGTATTAATCTCCAGCTTGCCCGGTTCTTCGATTGTATCCCCGGGCGAGACGGAAATATCACCGAGAATTTCAAACTTATCACAGTTGATTGTCACGGATCCGCCTTTGCCTGAGACACTGCCACCGACAGCCGTAATCGATGAGCCTTCATCCATGCGAAACAGACCGTCAGTTTGTATCGTTACAGTTCCGCCGTCTCCGCCGTCTACGTTGTCTCCGGCATTTGCCTCGATTATACCGCCTGTGCCCATTATTACTTCTTCAGTCCCTGTTAAGGCAACGCTGCCGCCGTTGGTGCTGCTGCTAACATCAATCAAACCCTTATTTTTAATCTTTGAAGCATTTATCGTTACTTCGCCGCCCGCTGCGGCAAGGGTACCAATATTAGAGACAGCTCTTGAAAAAGTATCACCGGCGGCGAGAATGATTTTCCCATTATCAGCAATTATTGAACCACCGTTAAGGACATCATCGGTTGTATTCAGGGGATCTGCCAAGAGTTCTACTAAAACATCGCTGCCATCCTGAGCAAGAAATACTTTATCTCCGGCGGCCATTACAACCAATCCTTCATTAGCAGTAATCGGGCCAACATTAATAACTTTCTTGCCAACCAGAATAACGTTATTGGCATTAATTGTGCCGTAATTTTCCACTTCTCCGTTACCGCCGGAGAAGACCATTTGGTTACCCACGTCGTCCAGGACATCTTTGAATGCTTGATTTGACATATTCAGACCTGAAGCAACCAACTGCGTGACATTAACAGTCGAGCCGCTGCCGAATACAATACCGGCGGGATTAACCATGAAAATGCGCATTCCGGGAGCGACCAGATCTCCGTTAAATTGAGTTGCGGCTCCGGAAATTCTGTTCAGAACAGCAGAATCGGTCAAATCAGCATTACCATACATACCGGTCTGAGTGAAGGCGAGAGTCTCTCGCACATTAGGGGCACCACCACTTGTATCCAGGCTATCCCAGTTAATAATTGTGCGGGTGGTATGAACATTTACCAGTGTGGTATTATTGTTTAGGCCAGTTCCATAGGTAATTGACAAGCCGCCGCCATCCCTCATGTCGGGACTAGCCCCGGTAGGTGTGGCCAGCACGGCCGGAAGCGATGTGTTCAAAACCAGACAGCACATCAGTAAATATATGATAACTTTCCTGCTGTACCGGGCTTTTAGAATTGTCTTTAGCCTTTTCATTATTCATCCTCCTCATATCTTTCATCACTATTATCTTGCTCGCACTGGTCCTAACACCGGTTTAGATTCAGGTGATACACAGGGCAATAGCAGACAAGAGGCTCTATTAGAAATAAACCTCCAAACTATAAAAATGATGCCCCCATGATCTCCCACCAATGGCCGTTTCAAGGTGAACGTCTACAGTTTCACAAAAAGGGCCGATGTAAACTTTATCATTTGAGTATTATACCTTTTTGGAGTTGTTTTGTCAAGAGTTATTTTCGAAGGACTGCAAGATCCAAGCGGTTGAGGATTCTCTGGCATGTTCCCATGTGGTTCCCGTTATAGCGACTATTCACCGGGACCGACCGGATCAATCGCCCTCATACGTCCTATATTATCGAGCAAAAGGCTCTCGTACGTGGTTTTTTGGGGAAAAGGAAAATGCGTTCTTATCCGAAATTGTTGTTGTTAGATTGAAAATGAATTTTTGCCCCTTTTACGCGCGCGCGAGGTTGGGGGCAAAATATACCGAATTTTTGCCCCCTTTAAATATTTTACACAACAGACAGCATAAAACTCCGGGGGGGATAATGGGACGGATCCTGTTATTGATACCAAAGTGAATGAGCAGTAAAAAATTTTGGGCAATAATGTAATGGTAGCATGACTGACTCTGGATCAGTTAGTCGAGGTCCGAATCCTCGTTCCCCAGTTCTTCGACTCGTTCGCCCTCCATTGTCGCAGAGGGTTTGGACGTTCTTAAAATAATTCTCTGCTTACATTCATTCTTGGCTTAAAAAACAAGGATATGTGCCTAAGAAATACGTAGTCACCACAATAGACAGCGTGCGAGCTAAGGCAATCACTAATTCAGGATGATTGATTAAGAGAATAACCTGAATCCTGGGTTCAATTCTTGGTTCCTGCAAGAAATAAGTCTATTTTATTGGACTATTTCGAGAAAAATACCGCCTGTTTTGGCGTAAAAACGGGCGATATAGATAAAATACGTAGTCACCACAATTGTTTTTTGAATCGAAATAGTGTAAGATTGGTTTTTAGGAGTATCATGACATGAGGAGCGGCCGAAGTTGAGGGCTTGCTTCTGTTGGTAGTTACGGAGATTTTAAATGATGCCCAATAAGGAGATGCTAATTATATCGGTTATTGGGGCGTTGATCGTTACGGCGAGTGTTCACGCTGACATGATGCCAATGTCCTCGACGGATATTGGACGCGGACAGTCACCGTATGTTCTTTGCGACCAGACCAATTTCCGACACACAGATTTGTCAGGCCTATTTAATTACCCGAGCGTTACTAATCTTGACTTATGGTCTTTCGAGTTTTTCCCAGAGGTAAATGCGGATACAGGGCAAACTTCTGAATTGCAGAATTTGCGAAACTTTACGGATGGCCCGGGCAGCTTCGCTTTATGCCTTTACGCCCTGATAGGCCTCGGTTTATGCCAGGCCGCTCCCTGGGTTAAAAAGCTGTCCTTTGAATTCATTCCGGAATGGTACCATGATGGTGGTCCTTTCCAAATCGGCCACAGCCACGCCGTAACGCCGGAAACTCTCTAC
>CAZSOR010000100.1:0-14667 GCA_964608395.1 uncultured Pirellulales bacterium | reverse complement strand
GCAATCAGTTTATTTCAGGAATATGCTGCCCAATATTTACGCAGAAATCCACATAAAATCCACATATAACAATGCTTAAGACGGGCCTTATTTGGATTTTATTGCAAAAAAAGGATTTTATTTGCAGCAAAATTCAATATCCAAAATAACATTGTTTTTCGACGCTGTGTTTGTTAGAGTCAATCGCTCAAATGGGTGCTGTATTCGATAGTTTCGGACCACGCTTCGGATTTTCTGACGCTCTGAAGCCATCTGAACTAAGGATGATGGGTCTTTAATCTTTTCAACGAGGCTCTTATGAGTAAAAAACTGGTACTTATAACGGTTTTCGGCTTGTTTTTGGCAATTCCAACCCGGGGCTCGGATTGGCCCCAATGGCGAGGTCCCGCCCGGAATGGCATATGGCCTGAAAAGGGCATTATCCAGAAATTCGATACCCCACAGCTTAATATCCGGTGGCGCGCCAAAATCGCCAACGGCTACAGCGGGCCAACAGTCGCCGCCGGCCGGGTCTACGTCAGCGACCGCGTAACAACCCCGACTCAAACCGAGCGAGTTCACTGCTTCGACGCCATGACCGGCACCAAAATCTGGTCTTACGAATATGAATGTAAATACGAGAAAATCGAGCACCGGGACGGCCCCCGCACTTCGGTCACAATCAACGAGAACCGTGCTTATTCGCTCGGCACAATGGGGCATTTCTATTGCTTCGACGCCGCGACGGGAGACGTCCTCTGGAGCAGAGATCTCGACGCCGAGTACGCTATCAGAATGCCCACATGGGGTATTGCGTCTTGCCCCATTGTCGAAAACAATCTGGTGATAGCACACATCGGCGGCAAAGACAACGCCAGCATTGTCGCCTTCGACAAAGCCAACGGAAAGGAACAATGGCGGGCCCTGAACGACCCTGTCTCATACTCGGCACCTATCGTCATCGACCAGGCGGGCAAACGCGTACTTCTCTGCTGGACCGCCGAGCGGCTCGTCGGCCTGGCCCCCGGAACCGGTGAACTCTACTGGCAGCACGAATTTACGCCGGGCCGCATCAGCCAGAACATCGCCAGCCCGGTCTTCAGCAATAATTATCTTTTCGTCAGCAGCTTCTTTGACGGCTCGCTCCTGCTCAAACTTAATCCCGACAAGCTCGCCGTCGAAAAAGTCTGGCAGCGCAAGGGCCTCAGCGAAAGAAACACCGACAGCCTGCATTGCTGCATATCCACTCCCATCCTTGAGGGCGATTACATTTACGGCATCGACAGCTACGGCGAACTTCGCTGCCTTGACCTGCTTACCGGCAACCGCATCTGGGAGAATCTCGAAGTCGTCCCCAAAGAACGCTGGGCCAACGTTCACCTGGTGCAGCAGGAAGACAAGGTCTGGATGTTCAACGAGCGAGGCGAACTAATCATCAGCAAATTATCGCCCCGCGGTTATCACCAAATCAGCCGCACGAAGCTTATCGATCCGACAGAAGGGCAGCTCGGTCAACGCGGTGGCGTCTGCTGGTCCCACCCGGCATTTGCCTACAAGCACGTCTTCGTCAGAAACGACGAAGAACTTATCTGTGCCGACCTCTCGGCGAAAGAATAAATACCGGTGCCGGCGAGAATCGTTTTTCAGATTCGCCGTCCGGATTATGACTTGCTCGCTTCCGCTGTACCACCATAGGCACCGATATTTACGACACCGCCGTTAGGGGACGGCTCAAGATATACAGGAGTGCTCGTATCACCGGCGTCAATACAGGGGCTTGTCACCTTATCGCGAACCCAGCTTTGGCTCTTCGGGTCCCAGCGTCCCGTTTTGGATGTCAAATGATAATCGCCGTTATCAGGGTCAGCGAAATGTGGGTCGGCATCAATATTGCCTTTGCCCGGCCAGAGGCCTCTATCGGAGCCTCCCCGGACATTGCTGTAAGTGACATTGACTATAGACTTGTCGTCAATGAATATTTCGTCGCCGTCATTCCTTAGGATGCAGTTTGCCACTTGACAAACGCTGGGAGATTGCGAGTCGGCGTCATCCGGATTGCATGCCAGGGCGCTGCCGCTGCCTGCTGAATTTCCGCCGAACGTACAATTAATCAGTTTCGTAGTACCGCTGTTCGAGTTGCGTATCGCCCCGCCGAACGTCGCCGCCGAGTTTTCGACGAAGAGGCAATTGGTCAGGGCCGGGCTGCCGGACATGTTATTGCGTATCGCCCCCCCGCCACCCTGGGAGACAGAGTTTCGAATAAACTCACAATACGTTATCGCCGGCTCGGCGTATCGTCCCAAATTATACATCGCACCACCGTTGTGGGTGGCCGTGTTGGCGATGAACATGCAGTCGCTTATGACCGGCTTGCACTCGGGCTGCTGCCCGCTGTTGTAAATTCCGCCGCCGCCGTCCGCGGAGTTCTCACTGAACATGCAGTTGGTTAGTGTTGGGCTGCTCTCAGTGTAAATCCCGCCGCCGAGGGACGCCGAGTTTCCGCGGAACGTGCAATTGGTCACGGTCGGCCGGGCATAGTCCCCGCAATAAATACCGCCTCCCATCTCGTGATAGCCGCCGGTAATGGTCAGGCCGGCCAAAACCGACTCAGGCGTCTCGTACCGATGGAAATCGAATCCACGATGGGGACTCTCGGCGGTTCCTTCGCAGTTTATGATTACAAGGTTCGGATTGTTCGGGTCCTCGCTGCGGACGGTAATCGCCTTGCCTTTGAAATCCAGGTCCCGGTTGCCGTCGCCGCTATAGGTCCCCTGCAAAATAACCACCGTGTCTCCCGATGCAGCGGTGTCGATCGCTTCCTGTATGGCGTCAAATGGATGTATAGCCGAGCCGTCCTCAAGAGAATCGGAAACGGCCGGATCACCGGGGCCGGTGTCACCGGGGGCATAAGCATCCACATAAATAATGTCAGGCGAGGGAGAAGTCAGCACGGTATCGGCATAAAAATCAACGCCCCAGCAGTTCCCCACCATGGCCGAATCGTTATCCGAACGCAGCGTCCGAACCGTCTGGCTTGAGAATACGTATCCGTCCACCGTCGGCCATATCGTATAATTTGTATTCGAGTTCAGTTTCTCAAGAGCATATATCCCTCTGTCATCGGTCCATACCATAAGAGGCTCACGCCCTCCCGGCTCGGCGGAGACTTTAGCGTTGGCGATGGGGCTGCCGTCATGATCCAAGACTCGACCGCTTATAATCTCACCCGTACCCGAAGTCATAATGTTGTAGATACATCCGAAAACAGTCGTGTATTTGCTGTTTGCCGCATCAATGTTCGGCAGATTATACCAAACGTCATCGACGCCGTACCAACCCATATTCAGGTGGTGATACATAGTCGAAGACTCATACCCGTATCCATCGCAAATGACAGCATGCCCTGTGTTCGGATCAAAAGGATGTGAAATCGCAAGGATAACAGGAGCTTTCGCGTCGAGATTCGGATTGATCATCTCAGTCATAGTCTCATGGATATTCCGGTCGGAATCATGTCCCAGGATTGCATTGTCGTATTGGAAGATGCTAACCATCGCATCCCTCGCATCGGGCATCAAAGCACCCGATCCGTCAGAGTCATAATACGTCTCGACAGCGAGGCCGGCATCATAGCAAATGGCCCCGATGGCCTGACGCTGGGACTCTGTAAGTTTGCCGCAATTGTCTTCGGGCCTCAGCGGCATATCGCTCCATTTATACGGCCCGCCGAGGCTGTCGCCGCCACGGCTGGATGCGTTTTGCCCCCTTTCTCCGCCTACATGGATCGCAAACTCTTGCACGCCGATCCGCCCGGTCGGATACTCGTAGTAACGCATAACCTGGGCCATGGTCGTCGCGACACAACCGCAGGGATAATTACTGGGAGTGTAATAGTTATATAAATTATCGCCGCAGGATTGTGTCTGGCCCCATTGGCTTTGCAGCAGCGGCAGCACCCGAATATCGCCGAGGCTTCTCAGGCTCATCAGGCCGAATCGGCCTTCGGAATCCTCCGCAAGGTCGATAAAACGCCGCCACTTGCCCTGGGGGCTGCCGGCCGCCTGCGTCTCGGCCGTCGACTGTAGATGGTACGTATTTCGAACCGCTTCGAGACGCCCGCCAAGGTCGCCGGTAACTAAGGCCACCAGCGGATTCTCAAACGAAAGGTCGTAAGTCCCTTCAGCGGCGAAACCTATAATCGGCTCAATCCGGTTGTCCGCTGAGACTATCACATACCCCGACGGCTCCAAATTAACGATGTAATAAGTCGGCCTATCCGTATCATCAGTGTAGGTCTCAATATCCCTGACCCGCCGGCCGAGAGTCGCGCCGAGCGGCTGCGGACTTTCCTTGAGCCAGCCTGAAACGACCATTTCGGCCTCATATTTGGTTGTCTGCCGGGCCGATAAACCGCTGCTGAGCAGTAAAATCGCCAAAACGGCTATAAAAACAATGCTGTTAAATTTCATCTGGTCTAATTCTCAAGAAATAGTCGATTTCGGCGGCGACCCTGGTGCGCAGGCAAACCGCTGCCGTACGAAATGCTCTACCTCAACCATACTGAACAACGCACCCTTTCACTGCTTTGCTTTCCATAAAAACCGGAAAACCATCATTATTATACATTTTAACGCCCTGAATTCAAGGAAATAATATCATTCCCGCAACAACCGCCGGCTCTTTTATAGTTCCTGTTGCTTAAACAGTATTTGTCATTTCCACGGAAGCGGGAATCCAGCTTTTTCGCTCTGAACACTGCTTAGGCATGGATTACATCGTCAGTTTTCGTTTTCCGCAATAGATACTATATAGCCGTTATTTATTAACTTTCCAAAGATTATAACAACCGAGCCACCCCTTCCAGCGCCGATACGTGCTCCGGAAATTGGCTTTGTTTGGCTTTGATTGGCTTTGAATTGGCTTTGTTTTCTCACCGTCTCAAAGCATGAAATTCTTCATAATCACCTTTCATATAAGACTTTGTGCCAATTTAACCCTACCGCAAATTGGGTTTGTTTTTCAAATCGCCCCGCCGGGAAATCGCTGATTTCGCTGATTACGCGGAAGAAAAGAAATAATCGTAAATCGAAAATCGTAAATGTCAGGGTTCTTCATTCTCAATTCTAAATTCTCAATTCTACATTCATTATACGATATACGAATTTGTTGTGTATTATACTAAAATTCTGCCGAAAATCAAGCATATTCTAAATAAATCTCCGTGAGACGGCACTCTTTTCTAATTTATATTGCCTTGTGGCTTATGACCAGAATGGCCGGGGTGATTGTGAGCGAGAAGGATTTGCCGGGAACATAAACATTATCCATCTTTGAAAACGACAAGAGCACAATGGAGAATCGATCATGCCGCTTAACGGATCACCATTTGGATTAAAGGAAAAACACGGATTTTTTCAACAGCCCCACTGTCCCGAGTTTTCAATTTCTGTCTATTTCTTATGCTCGTCTATCAGTTTTGATATTCTTTTATCATATTCCGGATTATTAACGTATCCATCATCGTAATACCATAATCCGGTAAGAAGTTCTCTGTCACCATATTTGAAATATCGATCTGGCTCTTTGTAATCTTCCGGGTAGATCCGCACCCCAAAATGGTCCATACCCCCATGCATCTCCAGCGTCACATAGCCGTCATAACTTATGAGACAGCCACATTTAAGGTCCCGGATGGCTTGCGGAATCTGTACTCCTTCCGATACACCGAATTCGCCGAGAATTCTCGGCCCACCAGGACGTGGATTCAGACGATCTTTGGGAACCTGGCTCAGGATTTCTCTGCCTGCATTCAACAACGCCTGATGGTCTGTATTGCACAGCAGTAGCACACGACGGCGTTGTGCCTGACGTATCCCATGATCCCAAAGAATTTCAAGTACGAAAGTACTCCGGCTCAAAAACAAAAAGTAGTAAACAACCAGACCAAGGAGCATTATGGGGACTACAATCCCAAGAGCTATTTTCCATTGCTTCTTCATCATGATATCCTTTCCAATATCCACAGCCACTCTCAAAGCGTACAAGTATAGATAGCATCTAATCTATATTATACTACGTCAAGTCTATCTTTACGGGTTTTAATAGGGACGAACCTTATCACTCATTGTGACAGAGACCATCGAGTTGCTTGAAAGCCTATTATAGTAGTTACTGCCGAGCCGGCTACCATCAATCAAAGTCGTAAAGCTTCTGTCCATTTTGGATTGCCTTGCGATTGCGCGCTTCGGCCTGTTGACGCATTGTATAATTTTTCTGACGCTGCTGATCGACAGCGCATGCTTCGAAGCCCGGCATGTCCGCCCGCGGACGCTGCTGCAACATTATTCTGCCGGATTCGATGATTGCCAATGCTTCGATATACCCGGGATGGTTTGTGTCCTCGAAATTGGCTAAGCAAGGGCTCAGCCATGGGCGGTCAAAGCTTAATTGTGGCCCAGTATTTGTATTGTGAGCGGCCAGCTTTGTGAATGGCACGCCTGTTAATTCTGTGAGTCGTTTGAGCTGTTTGTTATCGAGTGGACATCGGCCCGCCAGATTATTCGGATAGGCACAGTCGTAGCGAGGATAATACGTTGCATTGAGATCGATCCAGGTTACGATACGCTCGAATTCGTCACTACTAAGCTTCATGTCATAATGCCCTTCTCGAATAACTTCGACAAGCTTACTCGCATGAGAACCCCATGAATAGGGCTGCTGGATATCGGATGGCCCGGCGCCAATGGCATTGATATACTTCTTTCGCCACAATTCGTTATAGGAAGCATTGAACGTGTTAGTACGGTCGCCTGCCAGAATGAGCTTACTCTCGGCCTCCTGGCCGAAGTCATGGCAGCTTATACAATGCTTATCGAAAACAGGCTGCACCTCGCTTGCATAGTTAAACAATCGCGGCTCTCCCTTCCAACCATTTAGTTTGCTCGGCTGCCGCTTCAGAGCTATCGGTATTTTTTCGCCAAACTGCTTCGGGCTCTGGCGGCGATTTTCATGGCATCCAACACAACCTGTCAACTCGCCGGACTGGACAATTGTTCCGCTTCGCATGGACTGCACCATCATTTTATTCGCATCGAGAAGCTGGAAAAAGATGAATTTATCAGAAGGCACCTCGAAATAAGCAGATCCGTCTTCGGCCACCGGCACTGTGCCGAGAATACGCTTGTTCTCGAAACTATGCCAGTTCAGAGCCGGACAATGCACGCCCTGCCCACCCCACTCCGCGTATGTCCAGAAACGCTTTTCAGGCGACTCGACCACACGCAGATATTTAACGGTTCCGGGCTGCAGCCCCTCCATATGTGTCCCCTCATAAACGTTTAGAATATACAAATACCCGCTGCGGTCCTCGAAGTCACGGCGTAACGGGACGGTCATCGGTCTTGGCCGCCGAGACACCGGCATAGGATCAAAACACCCGGGCTCCTCGACGTGCAGCAAAACCTCGTTACCGAAAATATCGAGCAGGTAAATCCCCATCTGCTCGCCCTGGCCGGTCATCCGCGAACAGAGAAAATACTTATCGCTCAGCGGATAAGGATCTTCATATTTCGGATTCACTTTTGTAAACTCGTCAAATCCATACACGTCCGGCCTGGGACCCGCTTCAGTCACAAGGTTGACGGCATCCGCAGCCCATGTGCGGACGACAGGCTTTCTGCCGTCGATGCCCAAACGCCGATCAATAATAGCAAGCGCTCCCCACGGGCGGTCATGGCAGGAGCCGAAAATACACAGGACATTCTCTGTTCCCGGGATGGGCCGGGCATCGATCACACTCCCGGGAGACCACGTATTGTTGCCCCAGTAAACCGACTGGTTTGTGCCGTCCGGATTCACCGTCCAGAGCCCCTGGGCGTCCCCGAAATTGCGATCCACGTACTCCCAGCGATCGTAGAGTATTCGTCCGTCCGGCATAAGCGCCGAATGCCCCTCGTGCAATGTGCTCTTTCCAATCTGATGGATGTTAGCTCCATCAGCATCCATTCGAAAAAGGTTGCCCATAATGTGACGGTTACACATGCAATATTTCGGCTCACGCGTCGAAGAGAAAACGATGCTGTCATCCGGCAGGTACAATGGATCAAAATCCGCCACGCCCGGCGCGGAGGTTAACTGCTTTAGACCTGTGCCATCGGCATTAATCTGGTAAATATGGTAATCATCCTCGATATTTTTTCTCATGGAAAAGACTATTTTCCCGCCGGCGAAATGAACTTCCGGATCGCGCAGAAGACCCTGGGACGTTTCGATTAAAGTTGTGATTTCACCGCCTTGAGCAAAATCTATCGTTTTCAGTGCGCCGCCGCCCCGAAAGTTATTTGTGTTGATCTCTCCGGTCTTGAAGATTGTGGCGGTGTTGTGATGGTCGCTCTTGTACTGCTGGCGCACGACAAAGAGAATCGGCCGGCCGCTGACCAGCGGGTTGGCAACGAGCGCTTCGCGCCGGAGCGATTCGAACTGAGCCTGATTTCCCCGCCGTTCGATATTGCGCAGTCTGGTTAGATATTCGCCGCCTTTCGGATATTTGTCGCCGAAGGTCCTCGTCAGATCTTCTATCGCCGCAGTCAAAGCCGTGGCTTCTTCGGCAGCGACTTGAGCTTTGCCGGCAGCCGGCCGGCCCAACAAAAATACCGCTAAAACAATCGCAAATACGCCTCGAATATCAACCGGCATCTTTCACCTCAACAGCAGTTCATCAATATCGTAAGATTCATCTTCCACACAGGATACCAGATCCACGTGCAAATTTTAAGTCTTTTTAGCCGACAAATTCGCAGGGTGGGCCCTGCCCTGAACAAAATTGAAGGGATAGGTTTACTATTGACTACTGATTCCCGAATTAGTAAAATAGAAAGGATGTTCTTAAGGAGAATATAGTGATGAAGATAAATCTCAGAACCGTGCTATTGCTGGTCGGCGTATCTTTGATTGTATCCGGCCCCTACGCTTTGGCCCATACCGATGTTACAGCAGAACAGGCACGAGAGCTCATTGATTCTACGGATGATCTGATTGTTATCGACGTCCGGGAACCATCCGAATACTCTGATACCGGAGGACACATTCCGGGAGCACTGAACTACCCGTGGAATTCAGGAGTGCTGCAGGCCCTATATGAAGAGCTGCCCACGGATGGTCTGGTCTTAGTGGTGTGCGCCAGCGGATCTCGAAGCAATCGGGCCGCCAACTTCCTGGATTCAATGGGCTTCTCTATGGTCTTTGACATGCTGGGAGGAATGGGCGCCTGGATATGGGAAACTGAGACTGGTGATGAAGCCGATAGTAAATACGGCGGCGGTACGGGAGAGCCCAATGATCCGTACCAGATCGCTACGGCAGAAGACTTGATACTGCTCGGCGAGACTCCCGAAGATTACGACAAGCACTTCATCCTGACCACCGATATCGACCTGGATCCTAACCTGCCCGACCGAAAGATCTTCGACAAAGCCGTCATCGCATCCGAACATACATTTGATGATCCAGAGTCTTTTGGAGGCACGTCTTTCTCTGGACACTTTGACGGCAATGGTTATGTGATCAGCAATCTCCAGATACAAGGCAGCAGATACCTCGGTCTGTTCGGACGATTAGAAATTGGAGCGGTGATTTCCAATCTTGGCCTGGAAGCAGTAGATGTTAATGGAACCGATTGTTATATTGGCGGACTCGTGGGTTACAACTTGGGTAGCGAAATCGATGAATGTTACAGTTCCGGCTCGATCAATGGAGGCTCAGAAACTGGTGGACTTGCAGGATACAATTCTTCTAACGGCAGTATCCGGTCAAGCTACAGCAACAGCATGGTTAGGGCAGAATGGTCTGATGTCGGAGGATTGGTGGGATTGAATTTCGGCAGCATCTGGTCGAGCCACAGCACCAGTACGGTCAGTGGGGCTTCCTCCTTTTATGTCGGCGGCCTCGTGGGCTCGAATTACGGCAATATCACCGAGAGCTACAGCACCGGAACGGTTACTGGATATGGTAGAGTTGGAGGTCTCATCGGGGGTAATCTCGTAGGTCCTCCTCTTGGAAGGAATGTAGGTAGTAAATACGATAGCTCCATTACCGCATGCTACAGCACCAGTACAGTCATTGGAGATAACTGGTATGTTGGCGGCCTTGTGGGTGAAAACGAAGGCTTAGTCACTGCAAGCTACAGTACCGGCATAGTTAGTGGGGATTTATTTGTCGGCGGCTTAGTGGGGAACAATCGAGGAAGCATTGTCATAAGTTTTTGGGATACAGAGATCTCTGGCCAGACCACGAGTGCAGGCGGAATCGGCAAGACCACATCAGAAATGCAAACTGCCAATGCATTCCTCGAAGCCGGCTGGGATTTTGTGGGCGAGACGGAGAATGGAACTGAGGATATCTGGAGCATTTGTGAGGGAACGAATTATCCGCGTTTTGTATGGCAAATCCCGGCAGGCGATTTTGTCTGTCCGGACGGCATCACGATAGACGACTTTTTGTTTTTCTTAGAGTACTGGCTGGATGACAATTGCGATTTAAGCAATGGTTATTGTCAAGGTACAGACTTTGATCAGTCCGGTACAGTCGATGTAAACGACCTTGAAATCTTTATTGAGGATTGGCCGGCTGAGCGATGAGTCCGTAATTGATTGCGTGACAACATTCCGAAAACGGTTTTAACAGACCTGCGCCGAGGGTGGCTTCTCGAAGGCCATAACTATCCACGGTTGTGGCGGGAAGCCCACAATTGATTATTGACTATCGATTATTGTTCCATATTCTCTGCGTCCACTATTTCCTTTGTGGTAGATATAAGAACGGCGTCTCACGGAATTTACTAAGCTTAGACGGTTCGCAAACCGGCCTGTCAAATCACCTGAATCGCTTGCCCTCGGGCTTGTCGGGCTCGATCTGCTCTCGCGGCTCGATCCGGTCGCGCTTTATATAAGCCTCGATCTTCGCCACGATCTCCGGGTGCCCGGCAGCGATATTATTCTTCTCGCCGATGTCACTGCTGAGGTCATACAGTTCGAACGACACGTTGGATTTATGCCGCACCGCCTTCCACTTGCCCATGCGAACCGCCTGCATCAGTCCATCGGGCACATTTTCGTTCTTATTCCAGTTGTATAATTGCCATTCCCAGTACAGGAACTCATGCTTTTTCTGCTCATCGGCCCGGCCAGTCAGCTCCGGCACAATCGACAGGCCATCCACATTCGCCGGCATGTACGGCATCGCCCCGGCCAGATCCGCCAGGGTCGGCATCACATCGGCGAAATAGCACGCATGTTCGCTGATCGTTCCGCCTTTTGTCTTGCCGGGCCAGCGCGCAATCAGCGGCACGCGAATCCCGCCCTCGTACAGCGAGCGTTTGAAACCTCGCAGTGGGCCGCTGCTATCGAGCACACCATCGAACCGTTTCGCCGCCCCGTTGTCCGAACAGAAAAACACAATCGTCCGTTCGTCTATCTCCAGCTCCTTGAGCAAATCGAGCAGCTCGCCCACCTGGCGGTCGATCATCGTGTCCATCGCGGCGACAACTTTGGCATCTCTCGGCCAGGATTTATTCTTGTATATCTGCCAGGCCGGGTCCGATTCTGGAATCTGGTACTGGCCGTGAGGCGGTGTCCACGGAGCGTAGCAGAAAAACGGCTTGTCTTTGTTCCCGCGGATGAACTTCAGCATCTGCTCGAAGATGCGATTGTGCGTATATCGCTCGGCACTGCCCTTCTCGCCGGCCATCGGCACCTTTCGGCTGTTTCGCCAGAGATATTCCGTCCAGTAATCGTGAGCGTGCACCTGGTGATAGTAGCCGAAGAATTCGTCGAAGCCGTGCTTCTCCGGCACGCCGGGCGTCTCCACATCGCCCAGGCCCCACTTACCGAATCCACCGGTAGCGTAGCCAGCCCGCTTGAGCACCTCCGCGACGGTCACATCCTGGTCCCGTAGCGGGACTCCCCCCATGTTGCCGCGAACGGAAGTATGGCCCATATGCAGGCCGGTCATCAAGACGCTCCGGGCGGGGGCGCAAACCGTGCAGCCCGAATACGCCTGCGTGAAACGCACCCCCTCGGCCGCCATCCGGTCGATGTTAGGCGTTTTAATCTGCCGGCTTCCGTAGCAGCCCAGGTCCGCCCAGCCCATATCGTCAACAATAATAAAAACAATGTTGGGTTTTTTCGCCGCTCCGCCAATCGAAGGTTGCCCGGAACCGCTTACACATCCTTCGAGAGCCAGTGAGGCCGCCCCGATACCGATTGCTTTTAAGAAACTTCGACGGTCGTAATTCCGCGCGCGCATATAAATTCTCTCCCAATGATTTCAGATGGTCCGGCTGTGGCCCTGTTGTTTATACTTTTCAAGCAGATTTGTCAGCCGCTCGACGATTTCCGGATTTTCATCCCAGAGATTTCTGCTCTCGGCCAAGTCGTCTTCCAGGTTGTAAAGCTGCCCCTCGGGCCCGCCCGGTTTTGGTTTGATACTTCTGGGCAGGGAAAAGCCGCCGGAGCCAAGACCCTGCACGAGCTTCCATTTGCCCTGACGAATGGCAAACATTCCTATGCTGGAATGGTGCACGACGGCTTCGCGGATCGGCTCGGCACGCTTTTCGCCTAATAGAGCGGGTAAGATATTGTAGCTGTCCTCGCCGGCATTATCAGGCAGGTCGGCCCCGACAATCGCCGCACAGGTGGCCAGCAGGTCCGTCAGGCAGATAAGCTCATTCGTAATCGTGCCGGCTGCAATTTTGCCGGGCCAGCGGGCGATAAAAGGCTCGCGATGACCTCCGTCCCAGATGTCGGCCTTGATGCCCCGCAGGTCGCCGCTGGGATAATGACCATATTCTTTAATGATGGAGGAATGTGCACGATCAATTTTGGTCCGGCCGGGACAACCGTTGTCACTGGTGACAATAATAAGTGTATTGTCGGCAAGGCCGTTGCGTTCGAGCGCCTTAACTACCTGCCCAACCGTCCAGTCCACCTCAAAGACATAATCGCCATAGCCGCCGGCCCTGCTTCGTCCCCTGACGAAATCCGCCGGGGCGATCGGGCAATGCGGCGCAGGCAGCGGAAAATACATAAAGAGCGGCTTATCCGGCGATTTCCTGGCATGCTCGCCAATGTGCTCAACAGCCTTCCTGGTAAAGTGCGGCAGAACCTCCACATGCTTAAAGCCCGGCGCAATCGCTCCTTTGCGCCACCAGCCATCCTCGTTGGCTTTGCCCGATTCGATTGTCAGTGTGGGCTCATCGACAACGCGGTCGTTTTCGACGTAGCAATAAGGCGTCATATCCAGGGAAGCCGGGATTCCGTAGAAATAATCGAAGCCGAGGTCGTTGGGGCCAGGAGTGAGCCGCTTGCTGAAATCGGCCTTCTTATCACTGCCCAGGCCGAGGTGCCACTTGCCGATGCAGGCGGTAGCGTAGCCGTGCTGCTTTAACAGCGAGGCCACAGTCATTCGTTCCGAATCTATCAATGCCGGCGAATAACCGTTGAGGACTCCTCTTGTCAGGCGAGACCGCCAGCAGTATCGGCCCGTAAGAACGCCGTAGCGTGTTGGAGTGCAGACCGCAGATGGCGAGTGGGCATCGGTAAAACGAATCCCTCCCGCAGCCATAGCGTCCATATTAGGCGTGGGAATCTTCGAATTTTTGTTGTAGCAGCCGAGGTCACCATAACCCATATCATCGGCCATAATGAAAATGATGTTCGGCTTTTTCGCATCCTGGCCATTGGCCGGTAACGTTGAAGTTCCGCCGCAGCCGGGCAGCGCCAGCGCAGCAACTGCCAATCCCGCCGCTTTTACAAAATCACGGCGATTCATAATACTATTCATTTCGTAACTCCTCTCTTTATGTCCGGTTTGTTATTTTTCGCCCGCATAAAAGAATATGTCACTCGATTTCCAGAACGACCACCGATTTTGCCGGAAGTTTCACGGTCAGCATATCATCTCTCAGTGAGAAATCATCAAAAACAGCGGGCTTTACGGTTTCCGGCTTATCGAAGGTGTTGTGCGCGGTCATATCATCGGCGGTGAGCACCCGGCCGGAAACGTTCGCCGGCTCGACTCCCGGAAGCTTGCAGTCAACATCAGCCGGGTTAACGGGATCCAGATTGCAAAGGGATATGTGGATTTTTCCGGATTTGTCTTTTGACGCCGAGACATCGACCGCCGGAACTTTCTCGCCCCCGAATTGATAATCGCCACACTCCAGGTCTATCGGCAGCATCGTCGCATCATGATGGACCTTGTACATCTCGAACACGTGATAGGTCGGCGTCAGAATCATCTTTTCGCCCTTTGTGAGAATCATCGCCTGCAAGACATTGTTGGTCTGAGCGATGTTTGCCATACGGACACGACGGCACTGCGTATTGAAAGCGTTGAGGAATATTCCGCACGAAATCGCATCGCGTAGTGTATTCTGCTGGTACAGGAAGCCCGGATTTGTGCCGGGTTCGGCATCCCACCACGTACCCCACTCATCTACATACAAATCGATGCGTCCACGAGGATCGATCTCGTCCATGATTTCGATATTATTTTTCAGCAGCGGGTAAATAGTAATCGTGTTTTTCATCAGCGCAAACCATTCCTTCTCATCAAACCTGGTAGCACTGCCCTTTCGCGTCCAGTTGCCGGACCCTCGGACATAGTGATGCAGACTGATTGCGCCCATGTTCC
>CAZSOR010000099.1:12798-14724 GCA_964608395.1 uncultured Pirellulales bacterium | reverse complement strand
CAATGGATCAGTTTCTGGGGAGTCAACGAGCTTAAAGATGTCAAGTTCGAGGAAAACAAGCTCAGCTTCGTTCAGGTCGTCCGATTCGGCGATAACGAGTTCACCCAGAACTTCACGGGAACAGTCGAGGACGGTAAAATTACAGGGATTCTATCCAGTGACAGAGGTGAGTCTAAGCTCGAAGGTCAGCGAAGCCCGCGTATGTCCAGGGCTGTCGGGAACTGGGAGATAAAATTCAAGATGGGCGATCGGGAAATAACGACGACGCTCGTTGTTAAAGCCGACAAGGAAGGCCAGTTGAAGGGCGAATGGCAGAGCCAGTGGGGCGAACATGAGATTACGGATCTGCAATACGAGCGGGGCAATTTGACCTTCAAGCGGAAAAGCAAGTTTCAAGAACGCCAGATGGAATCTTCATTTGAGGGAACAATTGGTAGAGATTATACGCTTACCGGCGTAATAAAATCTGAGATGGGAGAGGTGCCGGCCGAGGGAAAACTAATTGGTGCTCCTCTTATCGGCACGTGGAATCTCGACATTGAATCCGAGCGGGGCCCACGTAAGCAAAGATTGAGAATCAATCCGGACATGAGCGCGCTCTACGGGTCCACTCTGATCAAGAAGATTAATCTCGATGGCGACAAGGTAAGCTTCAAGTACGTTCGGTCGTTCGGTGACCAGGAATTCGAAACGAGCTTCGAAGGAAAATTGGCTGAATCGAAGCTGACCGGCGAGCTTACAACATCCAGAGGCACCCGGAAAGTGAAGGGTACAAAGGTTGTTCGTAGAAGAAGGCGCAGTACAGGGCAATGAGCCTTGTTTTTTTTAAGATTTTTGAAGCATTTTTCGTTAATTGAATCAGTTGCGATTCTCCGGTGAGAACAGTAAAAACCGAGGGAATTTATAACTGCTGCTGACAGTCATACTCTGGATTACCTAAACCTTATCGATTGGAGGGCTTTCTAAACAGTATGTCATTTTACTTTTCCTCTGAGAAATAAAATGTCCTGATTAATTAGACGGGGCATTCTTGCCGAAAGTATAGATACAAGGAGGATTTAACTGTTGAGGAGAGGTGCCTAATATAACGAACAAGTAAAAAAAACCTTGCGAACGAACAATATTATCGGTATAATCGTAAATAAATAGAGAAAGGCAGGCCAAAACCTATCATATTTTGTGTGCCATTATAATTCATAAGTTTTTTTCATACTGGTCCTGCCCTTAACAAATAAGAGGTTTTCCTTTTGTATTGAATTCGTTTTGTGCTCTGGGTATTATTCCTGAGGAGAGCCGGGTTAGCGCTATAGGAACATTTGTATGTGCTTTCATTTGTTGACTTTACAGCATTTTGATCAGGCAAAGAAATGCTTTGTGCCCAATCACCATTTTGCCTCTGCACTTAGACATCTTTTACTAAATCACCCGCTTGATAATGCAAATATGCTGCGGTTGCGTAAGCTGTAGCGTCATTATATTTTATTTTATAGCTCTTTTTAAGAGGATACTAAAATGATAGGAAAAGCAAATCATGTCGGTCGGCTGCTCTTTGTGCTGCTTCTGTTAGTAATTGCCGGGCATCTGGCTGCAGCGGAATCGCGGATTGACCTGTGGAAGCAGGTGGACGAGGCGCTTCAAAACAGCCTGCCCAGAACCGCTCAAACGATTCTGGACGAGATCATTCCGGGAGCCCTGGAGGATCAGGCTTATGCCGAGGCAACCAGGGCCATTTGTCTGAAGATTTCGCTGGAAGGGCAAATTCAGGGGGGCAAGGCTGAAGAGCAGATTGTCCTCTTGGAGACGGAAATTGCTGAAGCTCCGGAAGAAATGAAGCCGGTAATGGAAACGATTCTGGCCCATTGGTACTGGCAGTATTTCCAGCAGAACAGTTGGCGATTCATTCAGCGTACCCAGACCGCCGAACCG
>CAZSOR010000099.1:11344-12698 GCA_964608395.1 uncultured Pirellulales bacterium | reverse complement strand
GTATTTCCAGCAGAACAGTTGGCGATTCATTCAGCGTACCCAGACCGCCGAACCGTCGGGAGCGGACATCACAACTTGGGACCTGCCCCGTATCCTGGCGGAAATTGACGCACACTTTATGCTTGCACTGGAAGCAGAGCAGCAGCTAAAGACAATCCCTATAGATGAGTGGGACGATTTGCTCGAAAAAGGGACCGTGCCGGACAGCTACCGGCCTACACTCTATGACTTTCTGGTTTTCGAAGCCCTGTCGTTTTATAGCGCCGGCGAACAGGCCGGCACCGTTCCACAGGACTCATTCGAAATCATGGCCGACAGCCCCATCTTCGGAACCGTTGCCGAATTTCTCGCATGGCAGCCTGAAACCACGGACACGGACTCGGCCAAGCTCAAAGCCATCGGCCTATATCAGGATTTGCTGACCTTTCATCAGGACGATTCCGACAAAAGCGCTTTTATTGATGCGGATTTGCACAGGCTGATGTTCGGCAACAACCTCGCATTAGGGCCAGAGAAAACCACCTTGTACATTACAGCTCTGGAGCGGTTAGTGGATTTATGGTCAGATTCCGAGATAACCGCTCTGGCGTTATACGAGTGGGCCAGAGCCGTGCGCAGCCAGGGAGACTATGTACAGGCTCATGCGCTGGCGAGCCGGGGACAGAACGAGTATCCGGACAGCATCGGCGCTGCAAAGTGTTATAACCTTATCCAGTCAATTGAGGCAAAGTCCGCCTCTATTAAAACCGAGCGAGTCTGGAATGACCCATTGCCCGATATAGAGGTCACATATCGCAATGTGACGCGGGTCTTCTTCAAAGCGGTGCGCTACACTGTAGATTCCGCAATTCAGAATGACTGGAGGTATATCAACGATGATGAGTTGGAGGCTCTGCTCAGAATTCAGCCGGCCCTCGAGTGGAGCGAGGACTTGCCCGCAACAACCGATTATCAATCCCGCACCGAGATGCTGCTGGCCCCCGCGGACCTTGCAAAAGGCTTCTATTTCATTATTGCCAGTCACGATCCTTCCTTTTCAGAGAGCGATAATAAAGTCAGTGTAGCACGCATCTGGGTCAGTGACCTGGCTCTTGTTGTGCGAACGCTAAGTCAGGAACGCACGGTTGAGGGATTTGTGCTCGATGCCAAAAGCGGCCAACCGCTTGTCAATGCGAAGGTCGCCCGCTGGACTTACAACCGAACTAACAACCGGTACTCATTCACCGACCAAACATACACAGACGAAGATGGACTGTTCTTTTTCACACGCGTGGATGACAATAATTTTTTGATAGTTGCCGAATATGAAGGCCAAATACTCGCTTCAGAAAATACTTATCGGGTACTTTCCCCA
>CAZSOR010000099.1:0-11244 GCA_964608395.1 uncultured Pirellulales bacterium | reverse complement strand
TCTGGTGCTGGTGGGCCCGATGGATTTACCCTTCGGCAAGTGAGCAAGCCATCGCTCACGGCTCAACAGTCACAGAAACGAACGGTTCGTTTTCAATCACCTTCACGGCCAAACCCGATTTGTCCATTCTCGAAGAAGATGAGCCGATATTCGTGTACCGGATCGTTGCGGATGTGACCGATACTACAGGCGAGACACGCTCGGACGTGCATATTGTGCTCGCCGGATATACGGCACTGGCAGCTACGATTTCCGCCGACACTTGGCAGACAAATCATAATCCGGTGGGATTAAACATTACAACTCATTCCATCGACGGTCTGCCTGAGCCTGCCGAAGGCACGGTGCAGATTTATACATTGAAACAACCGGACAGAGTCATACGCTCTAAGATGGGATCGACATGGCAAGAGCCGGATCCATCTAATCCGGAAACATGGGAATTAGCGGATATGGTCGGAGAATACTCCTTCCAGACCGATGCCGACGGATGGGCAACGCTTTCTGTGACTTTAGAGGCAGGTATCTATCGCGCTATGCTGCAGACTCAGGACCGCTTCGGTAAATCAGTAGCTGCACAGTATACTATTCACGTCGTAGATACCCAGGCGGAACATTTTAACGTGCATGTGGCTAATTACTTCGCTGCACCGGCGTGGTCACTTGAGCCGGGCGAGAAGTTTGTAGCCCTATGGGGCACCGGATACGATACCGGCCGGGCTTATGTGGAACTGGAATGCCGGGGCAAAGTTCTGAGCGCGTGGTGGACAGACCCCAACCGGACCCAGGAGGTCATCGAACAGGAGGTTACCGAAGACATGCGAGGCGGATTCACTTTGCGCGTTACTTATGTACGCGAGAATCGCGCGTATATAAACGAGCGGATCGTACAAGTGCCCTGGACAAATAAGCAACTGACTATCCAGTGGGAACGTTTCAGATCTCTGCTGGAGCCGGGCCAGGAGGAAGTCTGGACGGCAATAATCTCAGGGCCCGATGCGAGCAGAGCAGTCGCCGAGATGGTGGCGGGTATGTACGATGTATCCCTCGATCAATATCTGCAGCACTCCTGGAGACAGAGTCTATCAGGCTTCCGCAGCGAGTCATCAAGATTGTACAGCCGATTCGAGAACAACGAGATTTCGTTCAGTACAGAACTTTATGACTGGTATATATATTACATCTCTGATGATTTAATCTACCACCATTTCCCTTATGACATTGTGTATCCGTATTATGGCATCTGGTATGGCGTTGCTCCGCCTATGGGACGTGGTGGAGCTGTGCCCTATAGTGGTGATGAGACTACTTCTTCTTACTCAGAAGATAGTCAAGCGCCGGAAGATAAATCCGCTCCGGAACCGGCTCCGGACCTAAGTCAGGTTTCTGCTCGCGAGAATCTCAACGAGACAGCGTTTTTCTACCCGCACCTTGTGTCCGGTAATGATGGAGTCGTCCGGATAGAGTTTACCATACCAGAAGCCCTGACCGAGTGGAAGTTTATGGGCTTTGCCCACGATAACCAAATGCGCAGCGGCTTTTTAACAGGCACGACTGTCACAGCCAAGGACCTGATGGTCGAGCCTAATCCGCCGCGGTTCGTGCGGGAAGGCGACGTCATCGAGTTCACGGTCAAGGTCACCAACCAGTCCGCCGCCCGCCAGACGGGTAAGGTAGGCCTTTTGTTGTCTGATGCACGCACCTTAGAGTCCCGTGACGAGGCTTTGGGCAACCTGTCACCTGAGCAGGACTTCGATGTGCCCAGCATGGAATCACGCACTTATTCTTGGCGGCTGACCATACCGGACGAATGTGATTTTCTTACGTACAAAGCGGTCGGCGCTACGAGCCGGCTCAGTGACGGCGAGGAGGGATATCTGCCGGTCTTGAGCCGCCGGATTCTGGTGATCGAATCTCTGCCCCTACCGATACGGGGGCCGCAGACGAAGGAATTCGAATTTACCAAACTTCTGGGGTCCGGCCAGTCACAGACTTTGCGTCACCAGAGCCTCACCGTACAGATGGTCTCCCAGCCGGCGTGGTATGCGGTAATGGCTTTGCCTTACCTGATGGAATATCCGTATGAGTGCAGCGAGCAAATCTTCAACCGGCTCTATGCCAATTCTCTTGCTTCCTACATAGCTAATTCAGATCCGAAAATCCGGCATATTTTCGACCAGTGGAAAGCCACGCCGGCCCTGGATAGCCCCCTTGAAAAGAACGAAGACCTCAAGGCCGTAACACTCGAGGAGACTCCCTGGATAAGGCAGGCTGTGGCCGAGTCCGAAGCACGCAAAAACGTTGGCATCCTGTTCGATGAAAACCGGCTTAACGACGAAACCTCAAGAGCACTGTTTAAACTCCAGCAAATGCAATATAGCAACGGCTTATGGCCATGGTTCCCAGGCAGTATTGGCAGTAGATACATTACCCTTTACATCACAACGGGATTCGGGCGTTTGCGTCATTTAGGCGTAAGTCAGATAGATGTAAGCTGTGCAATCAAGGCATTAGGAACACTTGACTACTGGATGGACGAGCGATACCAAGAGATTCTCGCGCACAAAGATGTAAACGATAACCATCTAAGCTCTACGGTTGCGTTCTACCTGTATGGGCGCAGCTTTTTCCTTGCTGATAAGTCGGTCGACAGCCAATACCATGAAGCCCTCGAATTCTGGCTCGGACAAGCCCGGCAGTATTGGACTACGGTATGGCGCCAGTCTCAGGCACATCTGGCCATCGCACTCAAACGCTTCGGCGATCTTCAGGTCCCCGACCAGATTATGCAGTCGATTCGGGAATACAGCGTCACCGATGAAGAGCTCGGCATGTATTGGCGGGACACTGAACACAGTTGGTGGTGGTATCGCGCTCCGATTGAAACGCAGGCCATGATGATCGAGGCTTTTGACGAAGTCTCAGGCGATGCACAGGCGGTCGAGGATTGCAGAGTCTGGCTGCTCAAACAGAAACAGACCCAGGACTGGAAAACCACCAAGGCCACGGCCGATGCGATTTATGGATTGCTCCTGAGAGGCGTTGATTTCCTTGCTTCCGACGCCCTGGTCGAGGTGGCTCTCGCAGGCGAATGGATCCAGCCGGAACAGGTCGAAGCCGGCACAGGTTTTTACGAAGAGCGTTTCATCCGCGGAGAGATCGAGCCGGCCATGGGGCAAATCACGGTCAAGAAGGTCGATGAAGGCGTCAGTTGGGGCAGCGTGCACTGGCAGTATCTTGAAGATATGAGCAAGGTTACGCCCTATGAAGGCACGCCGCTGCAGCTCACCAAGACCCTGTTCGTCAAGAAAACTACAGACCAAGGCCAGGTCCTGGATTCCGTCGATGGTCCGCTTGCCGTGGGCGACGAGCTGATCGTTCGCATCGAATTGCGGGTGGACCGCGATATGGAATACGTCCACCTCAAAGATCAGCGGGGCAGCGGCACCGAACCGGTCAACGTTCTCAGTCGCTACCGTTACCAGGACGGTTTGGGCTACTACGAGAGCACGCGTGACACTGCGACGCACTTTTTCATGGACTATCTGCCCAAAGGCGTGTATGTCTTTGAATACAGTACCCGCATCCAACACAAGGGAAAATACCAAACAGGCATGGCCGCTATACAGTGTATGTACGCACCGGAGTTTAACAGCCATTCGGAGAGTTTCGACCTGGAAGTCAGGTAGCCAATGAGCGTTCCACGTTAGGTATGCATTATTGACTTACTCATTATGCGTAGGACGCATCCGCTCGCCGACTTTTTTAAAGTGCGACAGCGCACTTTCCCAGTCGTCAAAGTCCTTCTCGGTGAATAAGAGGGTGGTCTGGCCGATGAGGATTTCGTCGCCGTCCACCAAAGCTGTTTCTTCCGCGATTTTCCTGTCATTAATGAACACACCGTGCCTGCTTTTCATATCGACGGCGTAATGTTTGTCCTGCTGCTTGTCATAACGAATCTGAAGATGTTTGCGTGACACCAGGTCGTCCAGAATTTGTATGGGAAGAGCTTCGATCCTGCCAACCACATTCGTCCGATGACCGAGTGGATAATAACTGCCTTTCTGGTCTCCGGATATTACGAAGAGGGACGCCATTTTTCAACACCTCAAATACTGCCCGCCTAAATATTCATATCCCGACTATGGATATAATATTTGCTATTTACAAGAGCGTCAAGATTCACTTTGTTGCTTTAGCGGGCGGGATCTTAAATATATCTTGCTCTGACTTCTCACAACGCGGTCAGTTCGTCAGCGCCGATATCGGGTATGGCTCCACGCGGCTCCTTGTCAATGTCCTCAATAATTTCCGCCCTCGCGAGACCTTTATCGATAGCTTCGATTGCAGTGCTCTTCAGATGCAAATTTCCATGTGCCGGATCAATAAAACCATCTGTAACATCTTTGATGAGATTGTTGATAAATGTGATTTTGCTTTCAGATTCGTTCCTTATTCCCGGCCCGCTTAACAGATTATTGGCGATAAGCAAGCCGTCGTTTGTGAAAACTGTGCGGAGCAGTCGCCGTGACTTACTTTCAGGATCGTGGATAGTATTGCTGAGAAGCTTGCAGTCTTTGGTATATACTGTCACAATGCCGGCCTCCGGTGCCTTGGTGATGAAATTATTCCTTGCAGTAAAGCGCTGGCAATGATATTGGATTTCGCTGGGCCGGTGCGGATTGCCGAGCTGCAGGCCGACGTCGCAATCTATAATTATGTTACGTTCAATCACGCAATCCTGTGAATCGTGCCAGATAAAAACGGCACCCCGTCCCTCGTAAGTTCTGCCCTGAATCCCGACAAACACATTGTCGCTGATAATCCAGTCTTTCGCGAACATGACGTCTATGCCGGCGACGTAGTTGCCTTTAGCGATGTCGGAAGGATCGTCGCTAAGACGTTTCGGCCTGTCATTGTAGAATAAGCAATACTGTATCCGGCAGTTCCTTGGACGAATCGCCTCACGGTTTTCCTTCGGCACTTTAACGCCTTTGATACCTCGTTGCCAGATATTGTGAATGATACAGTTGTAGATCGTCAAGTTTTGAATATTCGTCTCTGAATTGATCTTAAAACCATTGCACTGGATATTTTGGATGGTCAGGTCCGCGATGGTGACGCCGGAGCAGGCCCTGAAGCCCAATAGCTCTCTGTGATTGCTCTGGTCGCCGTCGATTATCACTTGCTCTCGGTGCCCCGATGCACTGCGTAATGTGACGTTGTCGGCACCGATCTGGACATAATGGGGCATCATATAATGGCCGTCTTTTATAAGTATGGTCTGGCCGGGCTCAGCCTGATTTATCGCCCGGATCAGCTCCCGGACATCTGAGACTAAAATGATCGGCTTCCTGGCTTGAGGTAATGCGGGCGCCTTGGGAAACCATTGTTGCTTGGGTGGATTGGCATTATCCGATTTACCGTTTGTGATTTCGGAGCTTCCGGCTGCCAACACGAATGAAGATGCAAGAAAGATTACAAATATTCTACGTGTTATTGTTTTCATATTATTACGGAGAAAAAAATAATCAGGGCTCTAATTATCTTAATGTGTTCCATTCGAGCACAAACGTTCATATAGCTGAAATAGCCGGCTCCGTCAAACCAATTTTAATGTTTGTTGATTGAGGACTGCTTCAGTAAAGGTATTGAGCCCCGAAATGGGAGATATTGCATTGAATGTATGATGTCAATTTAGGCGTTAGCCGGTTTCTCAAGCATACGACCTTGCCGATCATTCTTTTATCAAATCACTAAGGCTGTATCAAATTGAATATAGTATAATAAAATGTTTTGAAGTGTATCATACCATTCTCATACCTACTCCATGCTTCATCATTGAAGACATAATCATCGTTGCAGAGAACTACATGGCCGTCGCTGAACAAAGCATTAATTGCATAAGTTTGTCGCCTTTGATGACTTATATGCTCTCTCCGTCTAATAGTATCTGTCATATACGGGATATGTGCATCCAGTTTATCTATTCTTTTGGCAGTCCCTTTAGGTGCGTTGGTGGAATCATCTATCGGGGCACTCGGGTCTGTCGGATAATAAGTATATCCTATGCGCACCCACTGATTGTGGCCCTGCCCATCCTCATCGTTGTATCTCTGAGGCAGCGTGCCCCACGGCTTCGGATCGTTATAAGACTCAAACCTGTAGAGGGACATTATATTGGAAGGGCAATAAAACACTTTCGGCTCAGGTATATAACCTGTCTCATACAAACAGGCCACTTTCATAGCTATAGGCATACCTGTTGTTGCATCCAACCATTCAGGTTCACCGCGATACAAGGCGTATGGATGCATCTCATCACCGTAATATGGCATCAAGCTATCCCAATCCCCAGCGTAAGCTGCAATTCCCACGCCAACCTGTCTGATTTGGTTTGAACAGACCACTCGCTTGGCAGTCTCTTTTGCTCTGCTCAATACAGGGATAAGAATTGCAACCAAAAGAGCAATAATCGCTATTACCACCAGTAATTCGATTAACGTAAAACCTGTATTTTTGGTTTTCATAGCACGGCTCCTTTTTCCCTCAAACGCCGAGTCGACAATATCTTACTTGCTCAGGCTAACCGAATTTAACATTTTTACGAAGGAACGCATAGGTTCAGCAAGTTGAACATTCTCTATTAATATTAATATACAAATATTTGTCAATGGTCGCAATCTTCGAGTATTACGTCTGTCCTAAAACAACATCTTGTATGTCATTGTTTACTGAGTAGAGTTCCAGTTGGGCCGGAGAAGCGGCAACACTCGCGGTCAGGGCCAAAGTTGCTTTTCAAGCCACATTTCCGCCAAAACGGCGAAGTCCCGGAAGTTGACGACTCTTGAGCCTTGCGCCTCGTTCTTATATAACTCAGCGGCAGATAGCAATGGGCGATTAAACACATAAGTGCTGGAATTCTTTGCAGTAAAGCCGGAGACCTCGTCGAACTTGTAATGTAGCAATATATCATCGGTGGGTTCTACTCCACCAGCCGATCCGGCAAGGTACTTAATCTCATTCGCTGACAGAGCAGAGTTGTAGATACGGAACTCATCATAGATTGCATTCAAAAAGCCACTGCTACCATCGTTAAAGCTGCCTAAACTTACACCTTTTGCGCCACCGGAGTGCCTCGGCTGACGAGGCAACTGGCCTAATAAATCGCCGTCGCCGTAAAATTCCCCGGTGCACATGCCATCGATCGTATCTCGTATCACAAAAGCCATGTGGTGCCAAACGTTTGTACCTGTTGAAAAGTCTGGAAGATAGTCTTCTACAAATCGTGCCCTTACAACGTTTTCGCCCCTTGTCCGGATATATATACGATAGGGAGTATCACCGGCATTTTGGAAAGAAAAGACATAAGGGTAGGGTTCAGCAAACTGCCTTATATTTAACCATAGCGAGATTGTTTTGTCGTGGAAGTTGCTCATCTGGCTGTCATCAATATCGACCCAGTCATCGACACCGTCGAACTGTAGGCACCGGCCGCGGATCGGATCATTCACCCACTGTGAATTATCAGTCGGGAAATTCTGTAATATACCGTCATTACCCACTGCGTCATAATCAGTTTCGAGCCAGTCATCTACCATTATGCTCAGATCGTCGTAATCGACGTCGCAGTCATTGTCTAAGTCGCCGGCAGGTTTACTCAGCGAAGGAATGCACCTTGACCTATACAGCCGAATATCGTCAATGAGTATAGTTCCAGAGCCTCCTGCTGTGCCAGTTCTGTCAAAACCGATACCGAGTTCCGTAATACTGCTGAGATTCAAATCAAAAGCCGCAAGGTCGATATTCCATTCCTGCCAGGTTATCTTCGTCAGGTCATACGGTTGGCCGTCATATTTCACTTTGACTCCATTGAGCTTGACGTACATCTGTTCGGTAACAGCATTGTTCGGATCACCATAGAACCAAATCGACAACGCCTTAGGACTGCCTATAGTCCAATCCGGACCAATCGCCAGGTCAGCAGGGTTCACTGTAATCTCTGAATTATTAGCGATGCTGTTGTCGTACTCCAATTGCACCGACTGATTGCCGCCATGAACGATTTCAGTCTCATAAGCAGTGCCCTCGAGATAACCGATGGTCGAGCCGTTTGTATCGATTTCATATCCGTCGGTCCAGGTGTTATATACCGCATAAGGTATGGTGTCATTGTAGTCCTCAAAAACGTCCACAATAAGATAGTCGGCTACCGTAAACTCCCAGACAGTACCTTTCCATGGACTGCCGGATGGAGCCCAGGCATTGTCATTAACCTCGTTAATACGCCAGTAGTAGGTGGTGCCTAAGTCGAGAGGACCGGTATCATAGCTGCAAGGATCCTGGTTGCCTTTGTACTCTGGCCGCGCCACGGGAGTGTTGTCGGCATCATTCACATCGTCCCAGTCGGTGCCGAAATAAACATCATGCGAAGCGGCATATTCCCCCGGTTTCCAACTTATGGTTTGGCCGGTAGTTGTCCATGGGACTGTTGCCAGGTTGACCGGGCTTGGATTCCAGGCAAGTTCTGGATCGACCATAGCGGCGTTTACTGTGGTCTGATCTGCGCTGTTATCATAAATCACCACTACTCTGCCGTCGCCGTCGTATGCTTTTATCAGGCCGTTTAGAATATGGTCGTTTATGGGTGATGTGGCATCTCCAGGTAATACGAGCGTGCCCTCCGTGATATCTATTATAGAGTTTTCATCGATGATCGGGTTATCGTTTCCGTTGTTAAAAGTGCCACCGTACAGATATATACGACCGGTACCACCACTTTGCCCCAATTTGATGTTATCAGTGACATTGATCTCACCGCCGGTCATATATACATTACCCGTACCATATTTGGCAATCTCAAAGTCGTCGGACTCACCTCCGGTGATATTTAGAGTTCCACCATGTATATACAACCAACCAGTTCCACTTGCATTTTTCCCTAATTCGAGCTTATCAGCGACAGTCATTTCACCGCCGGTCATAATGAGAGTACCGGTGCCGTTGATCCCAATCCATAATCTGCCGTTGCCTGTATTAACAGTACCGCCGCTCATATTAAAAACGCCTTCGCCGCTGGACGGTTCTCCTATGCGAAGATGACCACCCATGCTCAGTGTGCCTCCGGTCATGTCCAGGTAGCAAGGCCCCGTGCTATATCCAACATACATAAACCCACACGCTGCGTTCACAGATGAATCTATCAGGCAGTTTGCGTCCGGAATATTAATCTGGACTCCATCATCACTACCAGGCACACCATCAGGATTCCAGTTATCCGTCAGACTCCATAGAGGGCCGTCGCCGCCATTGTCCCAAAAGAAATCATCCGCTGAGGCATCAACCGACAGCATCAACACCAGAATACAAGAAATTAAATAAATCAATTTTTCACTCACAATACACCTGCTCCAAAAATGTTCGGTTAATAATGTATATCATGCCCACGCGTCCGGCGGGCAATAGCCTTTGGTAACCGCGTACGTGGCCGTATTGAGGGAGAATACTAATGTCAAATCTTATTTTCAAACGTTAATAGACTAAAAGCCGGTACAGCCGTACACGTAACCTGCACAAAGGAAATTAAACAAATATTTCTATATCTTATACCTCTTTCAATAAGAATCTAAAGAATCAAGAGTTGCACTTAACCTATATTGAAATACACGTCTCCTACAACTGGCACCAGGTCTTCAACTTTTGATTGAGCCAGCGGGCCTATACCGATTCGTTCGGTATAGGCCCCGAACTGGCGCCAATTCATTTAGCTCAACAGCAGTCCGGCAAAGCTTAACCCTTTAGCATAACTATGCCGTCCTGATTCAGGTGTTACTCCATCGAGGATGTTAATACCCTACTTAGGTCGGCTCACCTATTTGGTCGGACCTGCAGCGTAGTTGTCTGCGATCTGTTCCTCACTCATAGCTGCGTCGTAGATGTTAAACTCACTGATCGAACAATTCATTGTTGGATCTACACCGTAAATTCCCTTGCCAAGATAAACAAAATCGTTGCTCAAGCCGCTGATTGTAGTATCACCCAACGGTGCCGTACCTATCAGAACGCCGTCTACGTAGTAGGCCAGCTCTGCTGTCGTAATGGTTAATACATAATGATGCTCGATACCATCATTAAGTTCAGGGCTGCTTACGCCAACTTCATCTTCCCAGGGATTAACTTCATCGGGAGTATTTGCAATCGATCCTCTGTTCATCTGATCTCCACGGCCAGTGCAAATACAGATGTAATCCTTACCCATTCCGTTGTCCCATGTACCGCCAAAAGATGCTGTCATGCTAAACGCATTGTCAACCGACTGAGTCGACCAGAGTTCCAGAGTCACTGCAGAATATGTGTTAATAGCAATCACATCGCCGGGCATTTCCATCCAGTCACCATCACCGTCAACTACGAGTGAGCCATCGACTATCGCTGCATCGCCAACCAGTACACCATCGGCTTCACCGACGCTGTCACTGCCCGTACCATCCTGGAAAGTGTACGAGTGAACCGGATCTATTGGCGGGCGGAATCCTGCAAGATAACGAATCTCACCTTTAGACAAAGCCTTATTGTAGATCATGACTTCGTCGTGAATACCTTCGGAGAAGCGGCCGCTTGCCTGGCTGTTTGTTCCTATTGCGACATTGTAAGTATTGGGCACGATGCCAACACCCTCATAGTCTACAGCAACGCCTACTTCACCGTCGACGTAAATAATCAGCTTTTCTCCATCAAAGACTCCTGCTGCGTGGTGCCATTCACCATTAAATTCTTCGCCAACGTCGGCATGAGCCGTTATCCAGCCACCATCATAAATGAAGAACTCTATCGCATTATTCTCCCTGTGACCCTTCAGCATATAAGAAGTGTCGCCTTTGCCGACCCATGGGTCATTCTCACCGTTGCCTATATCATTTACGTTCACCCATGCTGCAAGCGTAACCTGCTCAGTGAGGTCAAAGATTGGGTCATTGCCGAGGTCAACATAGTCATCCACACCATCGAGTTGCAGACCCATGCCAACCGCACCTTCGACAAAGTTGGGCTCGCCGACAATAGTACCATCGAGACCGTTGCCGGAACTATCATTCGCATCGTTCTCAAGTGCGTAGTACGCTACCATACCGTCACTGCCGGGATCGACCGGTTCGGGAATGGCTGCCAATATGGCCGTACCCCATTGAGAGGCATCATTCCAGCCTTCTACGGCGGAAAATCCGAGCATCTTATTTTCACGCGAAT
>CAZSOR010000098.1:11609-14756 GCA_964608395.1 uncultured Pirellulales bacterium | reverse complement strand
ATCGAACTTCTGGTTGTAATTGCCATTATAGCAATATTGATGGCCATTTTGATGCCGGCACTACGTCGCGTTAAAGAACAAGGCAAAATGATAACTTGCCTGGGAAATCTCAGGCAGTGGAATCTCATTGCGTCAATGCATACGGAGGAAAATGACGGCAAATTCTGGGATTCTGACGATGGTACCCCTGGCTATTGGTTTATAGCGTATATGGAAGAGCGCTATCAAAGTCGTATTAAAAACAAGTTGTGGTTCTGCCCGAGCGCCACGAAGCCCGTAATCACTGAGAGTGGCACTGCTATAGACACGTTCAACATCTTCAACGCCTGGGGCATTTTCACACGATCGAACCACTCAGGCCTGTGCCGCGATGGCATAGCCGGCAGCTACGGCATCAATGGCTACTGTCTTATACCAAAAAGTCCTCCTTTTGAGGGTGGTGTATCCGCCGAAAACGGGTGGAAGACCGCCGGCGGACGTGGTTCAAGCAATGTACCATGGTTCGTTGAGGCTCTGCGTTTTGACCTTTGGCCATTAGAAACTCATGCACCTGCCGCCAATGAGTTTGAGGCCTGGTCCGCCAACAATATGGCCCGTTGCGCCATCAACCGCCACCAGGGATTTGTGAATGCTTCCTTTATGGATTGGTCGGCGAGAAAGGTCGGCATTAAAGAGTTGTGGACGCTGAAGTGGCATAGACAATTCAATACATCAGGTCATTACACAAAAGCCGGTGGAATGCAGGCGAGCGAGTGGCCGGACTGGATGAGACGTTTCAAAGATTACTAAAAACAGATTATCGCAGGGAAATGCCTCGTGCTTTGCAGCCCGGACTTTCTTGTCGAATAGAATTTTTGAATAAGGCAATGTTTCAAAAGTAGGAGCGCAAAGAGATTGTTATGGCTAAAAAAGAAGGATTTACACTGATAGAGCTTCTGGTGGTAATCGCTATTATTGCGATTTTAATGGCTATATTAATGCCCGCTCTAAGTCGGGTCAAGGAGCAGGGCAAACGGGCGACTTGCCTGAGCAATCTCAAGCAGTTAAATCTGGCCTGGATTATGTACGCCGATGAAAACGATGACAACCTCGTTAACGGCGATTCAGGTGAGTACACGGGTGCTATACATCAGAACGAGACTCCCTGGGTGCTCTCCGATTGGGGGGCCGGGATGACAGATCGCCAGAAGATAGATGCGATCAAAAAAGGTGCGTTGTGGCCCTACACCAAGGAGTTGAGACTTTACAAATGCCCGACAGTCAATAAGATCGTTCGCTCAGGCGCGCAGGAAGAAATATTTCGGACGTACTCCGTGGCCGATTCGATGAACTGTAAGGACTGGCCCGATATGAATGCCAAGATGATTAAGCAAAGAATAAAAATTCCCAACCCGGCCTACAGGATAGTCTTTGTTGATGACGGCGGTACAAATCCCTCTGCCCTGGGCGGCTGGACGGTCTATGTAACGGAGGAACAGTGGTGGGATCCGCCGCCGGTTCGACATGGTGACGGAACGAACTTTTCTTTTGCAGACGGGCACAGCGACTATCATAAGTGGAAAGACCCGCGCACACTCGAGTTCGGCAAACGGGTGCCGCCGACGGCTTTCTCTGGTGCCCAGCCGGGCAATGAGGATCTTAAATGGGCCGCCTTGGCTATGTGGGGCAAAGACGCGCAGCGTCGATAGCTATATCAGGCTATACGGATAACAGGTATGCCGGTTTGTTTGTGGACAAATGATTTTCATGGAAGCTTTTGTCCATCTGGCATTTGCAGTTTATTAAAAGTGAATAAATAAGCACTTTCTCAGCGAATTCATTTATATTGGATTCTAAAAAGCAAAGTAAACAGAATATATTGAAGGAGTATCATGATGAGAGAGCATAAAAGAGGCTTCACACTAATCGAGCTGTTAGTAGTGATCGCCATCATTGCGATTTTGATGGCAATATTGATGCCGGCATTAAATCGCGTCCGGGAGCAAGGCAAGCGGATAGTGTGTGAGAACAATCTCAAGAGCCTGCAGCTTTGCTGGATTATGTACGCTGATGACAATGACGATAAAATCGTAAACGGCGCCGGCGGAATCCCTTTCAGTAGCGGCAGCCGTACGGAGACGCCCTGGGTAGGCAAGGCTTGGAAAGACAATTATGGCAACGCAAGTGCGCCTATGACGCTTACTGATAGGCAACTGAAACAGGAAATCGAAGATGGGGCTTTGTGGGAGTATGCCAAAGACTATGGTATCTACAAGTGTCCTACGGGAAGGCGTGGTGAGTGGGTCACTTATGCGGTCGTGGACGCAATGAACGGCTTATACCGGACCGGTACTTATAACGGAAGCGATCATGTAACTGCCACGGGCGCCAGAAACGGTAGGACAGTACTCTGGATCAAGCGAAGGACAGAGATAAGCAGTCCGGCCCCGGCCCAGCGAATGGTTTACATCGACGAAGGCGCAATGACACCGGACAGCTTCGCTGTGCATTACAACCAAAGGGGCCCCTGGTGGGACGACCCGCCCTCTCGGCACGGAGACGGCACGACGGTAACGTGGGCGGACGGCCACGTATCCCATCTGAAGTGGAAAGCGGCCGAGACTATCAAATGGGCCAGGGATCATAGGGATTACTATGGCGGCGGCGGCTTTAATCCCACAACACCGGAAGGCATCGAGGAATTGGAGGAATTCCAGAAGGCCGTTTGGGGCAAGGTCGGCTACTAACCATAGTGATTCATAGAGTTGCTTGTATCAATCGCAGGTCCGGTTTACTAACGGCCCTGTTTGCTTATATAATCGCTGTTTTGTGCCTGTGGCTGTGACATTCGATATTTACCGCTACCGGCAGCGAAGCGATATGGCATGCAGCCGTCTCGATCAGGCAAGCCAAAGCAGTGGTATCGCCGCCAAGACCCTGCGGACCGATACCGAGCGCGTTGATTCTCGAAAGTAATTCGGCCTCAAGCTCAGCGTAAAACGGCTCGCTATGTTTCTCGCTCATATCCCGGCATAGGGCTTTTTTACTCAGCAGACAGCTCAGTTCAAAATTGCCCCCAATCCCCACACCCACAACGAACGGCGGGCAGGCATCGGCGCCGGCTGAGCCGACAACATCAACAATCCAGTCAATAATCTGCTCTTTCTC
>CAZSOR010000098.1:9213-11509 GCA_964608395.1 uncultured Pirellulales bacterium | reverse complement strand
GCCGCCTTCGGATTGGATTCCTTCCGTGCCGCCTTCTTAAGAGCAGTTAAAACATCCTCGGGCAGTTCATAGCCGGCTGATATACAAAGCGATTCAACCGTCTCGACAATTTTTTCAAATTCAATATAACGCACGATAACCTTCGAATTATTCACTAATCGACATTGACTTCGAGAGTCTTATACGTTGTATTGCCAACCGCATCGCTGACTCTGATCGTAATGACATGATCGCCTTTCGGCAAATCTTCTTGGGCGTCTATTCTAATCGTGAAATTCTCGTCTGTCGTATCATAGACCAAATCGTCCGGCACGGTACTGATCCAGCGAGCGTTACTATCAACCGTATATTCGAGCTTGCCAATCGCACTGAGCTGATCGGCAATTTCGATCCCCAAAACCCGATACTGCCCGTTGTCTTTGAGGGACGATGTAATCTTCATGTTCTTTACAACCGGCCCGGTGTTATCGACTATGACCGGCTCGCTGACCCTGCTTCCGGCCAGTTTGGTCAAAGTCGTATTGCTTCTGGCGTCACTCGCGGTGACCCTGACTTCATACCGGCCGTCTTCGACTGTTTTGCCGTTCCATTCGAAGCTCGCAGCTTCAAGCTCATCCTTCAGCTCAATCCAGTTTGTCCTGCCGAGCTTTCTAAAATCGATTTTATAAACCAGCTTGTCGCCGTTGTCGTCTTTGGTCACATGGCTGATTTTGAAGACTCCCTGCTTGCCGGCACTCTTTATTCGACTGACAGTAACCGATTCGACCCGCGGCGCCAGATTCGGCACAGTACAAGCCACGGCAATTTCCCTTATCAGCGGGCTGTCAATGCCGTATTGGCTTTGCAGGATGAGTTTGTACTGACAGAACCTGCCCAGGGGACATTGCAGTTGAACGGGGGCGGTTATTTCGGCCGGCTCGGACCATTCGGAGAAAGTCGGGTCATTCACATCCTTGACATTGCCGCTGCGAGCGGCCAGAAGAACCTTGCATCCCTGCGGAATACTCGCTTCAAGCTGCAGTTTGCCCCACGTGGCCGGCTGACCGGCATCGATCAGGTCGGACGTGTAGGTCCCCTCGGAAGCGAATCCGGAGCCAAGCGTGATCAACTTTGCCGGATTTGCCGTGCCGAGATACACCGTATCACCCGCCAGGGCAATCGCAGTAATTTGTGCCGCCTGCTCGTCCTCGTAAATCACCGCCTGCTGTTCCATAGCCGGATCGACGCTGAACAGACTGGCGTTGTTACCGGTTCCAATGAGCAGCTTGCCGTCCTTCTCTGCCAGGCAGAAGAAAACCGCCGCCTCGCCGAATACATCCGTCACGAAACCGTCCTGCGTGATCTTGTAAATGTGGCTGGCCCCAGAAGGCTTGGTTCCCTTGCGAACCGGCGGCGGTCCCGCGGAAGGTTTCGCTTTGCTCGTTACTTTTGTGTTTGCAATTTCAAGCTTTCGGTCGCCCTTATTTTCGTCGGCACTTTCGGCGCTTTTGTCCTGGGCCTCAGGCCGGCCGGGCGAGGTTCCGCTAAAAGTGGAAGAGGCGAATTGAGTTTGTGTCCGGACGATTTTCGCCGAAGTTGCCGCTGCGTATAGACTAAAATCTGATTCTGTGCCTCGTCTTCGCTCGGCATGAAGGTCGTCTTCCTTCACCCTGAGCGGAGCCGAAGGGCCCACAGTCAATAATGCCGTTATTTCCGGCTGGTCGCTGTCATATAAAACTGTCACTTTTTTGGTTTGGGGGTGTATCTTATAAACCAGGCCCCGGGTGTCGCTTCCGGCATAAATATAGCCGTCCAGGCCAATAGCAAGTGAGAGTATGTTTTTGTCGCGACTGTCATAAATAAGCTGAGGCTTTTTGCCGAGGGAATTGAGTTGATAAATCTTGCCTTCCGGCCCGGTTCCCAGATAAATGTTACCGCCGTCGTCAAGAGCCAGCGCGAAGATATATTTGGCATCTTCCGGTTCAAAGATTGTCTCCATCTTCTCGCCTTCGAGCCGGCACAGCCTACATCCTTTGCCGCTAATGCCTGCTAAGAGTCTGCCAGACACATCCGTTGCTATGGCGAAAATATGCTCGTTCGACAGGTACTCCTCGGCTTCGATATCTCCGGCCTCGGCCTTTTCCGGATCATCCTGTTTTTTTTCCGATTGAGCCCGGTCCGCGTTCAGCGGATAAATCTTCTTCAGCTTGGTAAGGTTGTATTTGTATATGCCGCCGTTGGGGCTTGTGCCGAAATAGACGGTTCCGCCGCTAACTACGATACTGTTGATCGACCAGACATCGTCAAAGCTCTTAAA
>CAZSOR010000098.1:7909-9113 GCA_964608395.1 uncultured Pirellulales bacterium | reverse complement strand
GTTGCCGGCAGGTCGGGCAGCTCGGCCTTTTCAATTATGACCCCGCCCGACGGCAAAGCCAGAAGGCAATACAATTTATCTCTGCTGATTTGCAGGGAATTATTTAGCGCCTCAATCAGACCCGGCAGGCTTTGGGCAATGAATCTGTGTGGGGCCGCCTTGACAAGGAACTGCTCATAATCACGATAGCCGCTCACAGTCAACTGATACTTTCCCGGTGCCAGATCTTCAGGTATTTCCAGGGTCCACTGATATTGCTTCTTGGGGAGCCAAACAGATTCCAGAACAGCGTTTATCTCGATGCTCCGGCCGGCTTTGACTTTCGAATCGGACAAATCGACCGACCAGATATGTGAGACAACACTTCTGGGCGTAATGCGAATGTCGATATCTATCGATTCGATGTCAACTTCCTGGTACGGATTATTCATAAGAAGCCCGACGGAGCTGTAACACTCCATTACCAACTCGTTCAGGCCCATACCGCTGGAGACGTTCTCGAAGGTCACCGATTCGGCATCCTTGACGCCGATATCCACTTTATACTCGACCAAATGCTCAGGCGGCAAATCACCGAGCTGAGACGCCGCTCCCGCCACGGCCATACGAAGATAAAACGGCGACAGCGTCCGATTATTCGCGAGCCGGCAGTTGTACCGGCGTTTTTCAGTATCGTTGTAGCGGTCTACTCGTATCGTCAGCGGGATCGTTTTGGCCTCGGCACCAAGCTGTCCGATTACCCCGGCCGCCTCATCGGTCGTTATCGCACCAACCGTCTCCAGGACACTGGCCAGTTTAAACGAGCTGGCAATGCTTGATACGACCGTATGCACTTTCGCTCTGGCCAGCGGCAAATCTATCTGCCCGTAACCGAGCAGAAAGTGACCGAAGGCGTAGACCTTATCGCCTATAACTTCCGTAACGGTCCCGGATATGCTCATGGAGATATCGCCGGAAACGAACGGCACCGCAATATAGGATCCCGGCACCAATTGGGCCTTCTCGCTTGCTTCGACATCGGCACCGGTTGAAGCGGCACCGGCTACAACCACAAATCCGAACGGCTCAACCGCCTCACTGAGCTGCTCACAAACCCCGGCGGGCAAGCCGGAAGTAATCAGAGGACTCGGCAAACGATTAGTACCTCTCAGACCTTGATTTGCTTTGAGAAGACTGTTTTTGAACTGCCTGTCAATCTCAGCGA
>CAZSOR010000098.1:0-7809 GCA_964608395.1 uncultured Pirellulales bacterium | reverse complement strand
ACGAAAATTCTAATCGAAAGATATGACTATTGCAAGACAAAACAATTCCTGTTACAATGCCCCTCTGGTTCGTCGTGCGTATTGGGTGCCGGGTTTTGCGCGACTGATATGGCGCAAAACAACAACGCAATACGGTTTGCGTAATACGATATACTTCGATAACGGAGAAAGAAATGAAATCCGATCATCGGCATGAACTGAAAACTAACGAATTGGCCGAATGGCTGGGCAATCTGCCGGAATGGACAAAAGAAAATCTTGTAACAATCATCGCTATAGTAGTAGTCGTAGTTGTGGCCGGTGCCCTTTACGGTTGGAGGCTATACAGCAGAAATGTGCTGCTGGTGCGAGAAGAGACCGAGTTTACGAACCTGCTCAACCAGATATCAGGCGGTAAAATGCAAATCCTCCAGGGCCAGGAATCACAGGGGAGAGACTGGTCGTTTTTACTTCTTCAGCCGGCCAACAACCTCCAGACCTTCGCCAAAAAAACAAGTCACAAGCGAATGGCGGCTATGGCGCTTATTAAACGAGCAGAAGCCCTGCGAGCAGAGCTGCACTACGGATCTGTCGAAGAGCAGTATTTAGCAAACCAGACCAATCTGGCAAAAGCAAGTTACACCGAAGCGCTCGAAAAATGCCCGACAATCCCTTCTTTGGCAGCAGCAGCCAAATTCGGTCTGGGTCTTTGCGAGGAAGAACTCGGCAACTTCGGGCAGGCCCGGCAGATGTATCAGGATATCGCAGGAAATTCCGATTTCGAAAGCACCCTGGCAGCCGTCCAGGCAAAACACCGACTTGAAACAATGGCTGATTATCAGCAGAATATTGTCTTCAAGCCAGCACCAAAAATTCCTGAATCCATGACACAGACAATACCAACCGGTACTGGTCAACTGCCAAATATCATCCCGCCCTTTAATATTTACCGGCCCCTTGAGTTCGATATGCTCCCTGAGTCTAACGAATCGGATGAGGCTAAACTTCCCGTCGATGCTAATGTGCCCGGTCAGTGATTCAGAACGTCCGATGCCAGATGAGAAATCCGAGTCCGCCAACGCGGCCGAACAACTGCACGTTGGCCACTCAATCAGAGAACGCAGGCTCGATAAATATCTCCACGGCCGGTTCAGCAATCTGAGCCGGAGTTTCATCCAGAATGCAATCAAGCAGGGAACTGTCAAGGTTAACGGCAAAATCACCAAACAAAGCCAAAAGCTCAGCCCGGGCGACATAGTTGACTTTACCCCGCCCGAGCCGCCCAGCAAAGATATTCTGCCCGAAGATATACCGCTGGATATAATATATGAAGACGAAGAGCTGATCATTATCAACAAGCAGCCCGGGATGATCGTGCACCCGGCGCGAGGAAACAGGCACGGAACCCTTGTAAACGCCCTGGTGTTCTATTCAGATGAACTATCAACCGGTCTGGGCGAATTTCGCCCCGGCATCGTCCACCGGCTCGACAAAAATACTACTGGCGTTATGGTCGTTACAAAAAACGACACTGCCCAGTGGAAAATCGCCAAACAATTCGAACACCGGCAGATAAACAAAACATATCTGGCGATCGTTCACGGGACTCCGGAGCTGACCGCCGACTGTATCAACGTCCCGCTGGGCATCCACCCGAGGTTCAGGGAAAAATATGCCGTTCGCCCCGAATCCGGAAAAGAAGCCGTAACGTTCTATGAAGTGCTCGAACCTTTTCGAGGCTTTTCTCTGCTGAAGCTGACTCCAAAGACCGGCAGAACCCACCAGATCCGCGTCCACCTTACATACATAAAGCACCCGATTGTCGCCGATGATATGTACGGCGGCAAGCTCGTCTATCAGTGGCAGTTGGCCGATGCGGAGCCCGCCGTGACCGAACCGGTAATAAACCGGGTCGCATTGCACGCTTTTAGCCTGGAATTCACGCACCCGGCAAAAAACGAAATGATGAAATTCGAAGCACCACTGCCGCAAGATATGCAAAACCTCCTCGACGAACTCAGAAAATACCGAACAATCTGACATGCACAAACATCTTCCTTCATCCCCTTTAGACAACATTGCTGCGACTGCTCCTGATTACACTAAAGTGATGCCCGGTACTGGCCGATGTTCATTTTGTCACAGATCGTTCAAGGTGACGGCAAAAAAGGCGGCCTTGAGCAGTAGACTTCAGGAGGATAGTATTGTAAGGAAATGAAAAGCTGTATGGGAATGGAAGACGACAAACCAATGAAAACACATCATGAAACAGACCTGTCAGATAAAATGAGATTTGAAGCCCAGATCGAACAACCCCAATTTGAACGCCACAGGCGCTCTTGGGCCACGCTAAAATGGTTCGAGAATACGCCTAAAACCGAAGAGGCGTTTTACCTTCGCCTTCAAGAATTACCGGACGAAGATGTAACATTTCTCAAGTCTTTCTATCACATCAGCGAAGATTGGGACTTGTTCAAGTTGATCTGCAAATTCTGGAATATCATGATATCCAGTGGAATGAAGAATGTAGAGTGTAAAACTTAGGATTCTATGAGTTCACTTCTTCATTCTTAATTCTCTTCTTAAGGTTGCAGCCTTTCCAGCTCATCTGTAGAGCTGATCTGCTCTTTCCTTAAAATGACTCGATTTTTATATTTGATGCCTTCCCTCGTAGTTTCAAAGGATATAAATTCCAGATCGGAGTCATCGAAACCGCCTTGTTTATTTAACCGGACATTTGCAATGTCTATTCCAGGAAAGAACATTAATGATGATGTTCCCAATCCACCGATGGAAATACTATAATCCCAGCTTGAAAACCGTTGGCCGTACTTAAATAAATTATCCACAGGGCCCCGGTTGCCTATTCGGAATCTGAATTCAAATTGCTTATACCTATACTTTTCAAATACATTTTTTTCCAGGAGAACCTGTTTTGCACTTTCCGGGTGAATGTCAGCATGATTCTGGGCGGAGATAATCTCCGTAAGCTTTAACAACTCAAATGTATTGTTCCGGCTCTGGTCAAGGCCTAAATCGATCTTCCAGTCATATTTCCAAATATTTGTCTTCGTGTAGGCATCGTCGATCTGTTCAAATGAGATAATGCCGTACTCTTTCCGGCCTGAAGCCATCTGGTTCTTAGCAGGGGCAGCAAGCTCACCATGCAACAATGTCTGTGTAACAATCTTGTATGAACCGTTATCCTCCATAAGGTAAAAGCTCGAACCTATCAGCATGTATTTAGGCTTATGGAAGTGGAAATACTGAATGATGTCAGACGGGGTGTCGGAAAAACTTACGTGCTTTTTAAGTATCTCCCCGTCTTCCTGCGTGAATTCGCGAAAAGCGGCAAAGAACTTAAAATCATACTCACCGTAAAGAAACGTTTTATCTTTAATCTCTCTTATATAATGGTGCAGCATTCTTTTATTGTTGTCGTTATTGAGCTGCTTTTTGGTGCCTTCGCTGAGCATAGAAACAAACATATCCACATTCCCACTCTCGCGAAGACTAAAGAGCTTATTGGCAAATAACAATTGGCTTTGGCTCGCCGGTTCTCCCCTATTTCTAACAAAAGATAATGAAGTCTCCATTCTTTCTTCGGGAACCTCGATAAACTCCAGCGCATCAACGAAAGACTCGCTTTCCTGATAAAGCATAGGGCAGACAATCTCGTCACCGGTCTCTGTTGGCCTGCTCTGGCGGTCTTTCCTTTGACAGCCCGGCAACAAAAGGAAAATTACTGCGCATAAAGCCGCTGCAATGTGCCCTATCCTAATCATCTTCGTAGTCCCCAACTGGCTAATCAGGAGATTCTATTCCTGAGGTAGTTTTGCGAGGTCGGCGTCGGAGCCGGCGACCATTAAAATATCATCCTGATAAATCACTGTGCTGGGCATCGGGACATTGATAATCTTGCCCTTCTCGGCCTTCGTTTGTTTGCTGTTTTCACCGCGCTTGATTAAGACCAGATTGACATTGTGTTTTTGCCGGAGCTGTAAATCCATGACTGTCCTGCCGTTGAAACTCGCTGGTGCTTTTATCCGGGCCAGGCTATAGCCTTCCGCGAAGTCTATCTTCTCCCCTATTTGTGGCGCGATCAGCTTAAAGGCCCATCGCTCGGCAGATTCGATTTCGGGGTAAATTACCTCGGTAGCCCCCACCTTGGAAAAGACCTCGCCGGCAATCAAATCCTCCGCTCTGGCGTAGATTTGTTTGATACCCATTTGCCGGAGGTTCACGACCGTCAGAATGGCCGACTCAAAACCACCGGCTCCCTGTCCGATGCCGATAATCGCGACATCCATCTTGTCCACACCCTGGGACTTGAGGGCCTCTTCATCGGTGCTGTCGAGCCTGACTGCGTGACTGACCTGGTCTGTAATCAGCTCGATCTCATCCCGGTTTTTGTCAATAGCGATCACCTCGGCACCGCTCATCGCCAGCGCGATGGCCAGTTTCTTGCCGAATCGCCCCAGTCCTATTACCGCAAACCGTCTCATAATTCGTTCCTCGTATATCGTATTGCGTATATCGTATTGCGTATTGCGTATTGTGTTCTAATTTTGCGCGATACGCACGACGAAATTATCCGACAATAACCGCCTCTTGCGGGTAATTGTAACGGGCCGTCTTTAAGTTAAATGTTAGCGCTGCCAACAACGTCAACGGCCCCAGTCGGCCGATCAGCATCATCGCAATAATAATCAATTTCCCGGCCGTTGTCAAAAGAGACGTGATTCCCGTTGTCAAGCCGACCGTCCCAAGAGCGGAAGCCGCCTCGAACATAATATCCGACATCGTAAAACAATTCGAATTCTCCGTGATACTCAGTGCCAGGGTGCCGCTGAACAGAACAACAGCAAAAAGAAGCGTCACCGTAACCGCCCTACCGACGACAACCACCCGAACGGAGCGCCTGAACATCTCGACTTCCTGGCGTTTTCGCAGGGCTGCGATCGCCGCCATGACAATAACCGCCAGTGTAACCGTCTTGATTCCGCCTGCGGTCGAACCTGGCGAACCCCCGATGAACATCAGGAGAATCAAAACAAACCTGCCGGACGGCGACATCGCGGAGATATCGACAGTATTGAAACCCGCCGTCCTGGCCGTAATCGACTGAAACAGGGCATTGGTAATCGTGTTTTCGGTTTGACTGCCCGCGCCGGCCGCGTAACGCTCGAATAAAAGGATCGCCAGGGTCCCCAGCACAATCAAAGAGGCACTGACGCTAAGAACGATCTTGGTCTGAAGCCGCATCCGTTTCGGTGTTTCCATCGAGAACCTGTATTGCTTGTTGAACCACTTTTTGAAGAAGCGTTTGATCCGGTCGGTCATGATATTGACCAGGTCGTAGAGAACACCGAAGCCAAGCCCGCCCAGGATTATCAAGGGACAAATCACCGCGTAGATCTGCCAACTCCGGTTATATGCGATGAAACTGTCGCGTTGCAGGCTGAAACCAGCATTGCAGAAGGCGCTAATGGAATGAAAGAAGCTGCAGAACCAAATGTTCTGCATGTCGGACGACCACATGCCGAATAGACCAATAGCGCCAATAGTTTCGATGATAATCGTACCGAAAAAGATGAAAGTAATCATGTTGCCGATCCTGCTAAGCGTCTTGGCGCTAAGCAGGTCCTGCATCGCTACCTGTTCTCGCACGTTCAATGCCTGACCCAAAAGCAGCGCAAAGACCGCCCCGAACGCTACTATCCCCAGGCCGCCGAGCTGAATCAGCGCCAGGATCACCATCTGTCCCATCATACTGAAATCCTGACCGGTATCTTTGACAATCAGCCCTGTGACACAGGTGCCGCTGGTAGCAGTAAACAAGGCATCGACAAAACTCAGGCTCTCTTTGCCCTCGGCAGATGCCGCAGGCAAAATCAGCAGTCCTGCCCCGGAAAATATCAGAACGAGAAAACTCGCAATCAAAGTTTGCGTCGGATTTTTGCCAGACGCCGCCATGTTGACGCTGGTCTTGCAAAGTTTTGCGACAACCTGCACAATAAGATAAAGACCGACGGCGAAATGTCGGACTTCCGCCGATTCCGCTTTTGTTGGGGCGAACCAGCGTCCGGCTCCTAAAACGGTGAATCCAAGAAGAAGCAAAAGCGGAATTTCAAACCAGTTAGCCCACCAGAATTCGGCCTTCGAGACGGCATTGAACATCCGGATGATTTTATCGGCAATTAATACACAGAGCAAAGCCACCTGAATCGTGTATAAAATCCAGGCCCGAAGCAAAGGCTCGTGGAAACCGAACAACAATACGAAAGACGCCACAACCACCGCCGCAGCCAGGGCATTGGCGCCGATTAAAATCCTCTCCAGCGACTTGTTTTTATAAATTATCTGCATAAGTCAATTTTCGCTCAGCCGAGTTTCTTTTTGACAATTGTAAGTCTGAAACAGGAAATGGTAAACCGAAAACCTTAAAATCCTTCAGGCGACATCCACAAGGCCGATCGCATCGCCGAATTTGGCCAGCAGCGCCCGTCGAATATTCTTGTGCTCGGCACGTGTCAACATCGGATCTTGCGAAACCATCTCGAACGCATTTTTCCGTGCCATTACAAGCAGATCGAAATCGTCCATGATGTTAGCGATTTTCAAATCAGGCAGGCCGTGCTGCCTCGTACTGAACATCTCCCCCGGGCCGCGCAACCGTAAATCGTGCTCGGCAATCTTAAAGCCGTCATTGCTCCGGGTCATGATTTCAAGCCGGCTCTTCGCCGTTTCATTATCGGTCTCAGCGAACAAAAAGCAAAACGATTTTGCATCCGACCGCCCGATGCGCCCTCTGAGTTGATGGAGCTGGGCCAAACCGAATCGATCTGCTCCCTCTATCACCATAATTGTCGCGTTCGGGACATCGACGCCGACCTCAACGACAATCGTCGAGACCAGCACGTCAATTTTACCCTTTCGAAATTCCGACATTACCTGCTGCTTCTTCGCAGAAGGCATCCGGCCGTGCAGAAGCTCAACGTTAAATTCAGGAAAAACTTTCTTCGAAAGCTGCTCGGCCTCATCGGTCGCCGCCTTGACATCATCAGCCTGCTCAGCGGCGGTAATGCGAGGATAGACAAAATAGGCCTGTTTCTTCGCTTTGAGACGTTCGCGGATAAATTCGTATGCTTTCTGCCTGTTGTGCCGGCTCACCCAGCGTGTGATTACTGCCCCCCGGCCCGGCGGCGAGTGCTTTATCACAGAAACATCCAGATCGCCAAACGCGGTCATCGCCAGCGTGCGAGGGATCGGCGTGGCTGTCATTACCAGGCAGTGCGGCGTCGTTTGCTTGCGGAGCAGCGCCCTCTGCGCAACGCCGAACTTGTGCTGCTCATCGATCACAACCAGGCCCAGATTCTGAAATTCGATATCGGCCTGCAGCAGCGCCACCGTCCCAACAACAATGTCAATCTCGCCGGAACCGATTGGGCTTATGACCTGGCTCCTCTTTTTGCCGGTCAGTCCCCCCATTATCAAAATCCGGTTTACGCTGCTGTTCTTCAGGTATCTTTCAATGCTGAGAAAATGCTGGCCGGCCAGAATCTCCGTCGGCGCCATTATCGCCACCTGCATCTTATTGGCAACCGCCAGCAAAGCGGCATAAAGTGCCACGACCGTCTTGCCCGAGCCCACGTCACCCTGCAACAGCCGATTCATCGGCTCCGATTTGCTCATATCAGCAGCAATTTCAGAAATACACGCGTTCTGGTCCTCGGTGAGCAGAAACGGAAATCTCCTGCGGATTCTGCTGTCGATCTTGTCGGAGCAGCCGCACGGCACCGCCTTTGAAAAATGCTGGACCTTGTACCG
>CAZSOR010000097.1:0-14960 GCA_964608395.1 uncultured Pirellulales bacterium | reverse complement strand
TCTTATATGCAAAGTGGAACTCATCGGCTTCCACCCCGTTAACCACCCAGATATCCGCGCCGGAGGCGGTCATCGTGTAGGTACCGACTGGGCCTTCGACAAAGCTGCCGGTGGATGCCGGGTAGCCTCTGAACCACAGCGACAATTCCGCGACGCCTTGCTCTGTCCAGTCACGCTGGTTTGTCAACGTCAACTCCACCTCCGAATACTTCGAGTAGCCCTGCTTGTTGTTGTCGTACGAAACCGGCATTGACTGGCTGCCGCCGTTGACGATAGTCTCCTCAGTATAAGAAGCAGTAGTTTCATCACCTACTGCAGCACCAGTACCGTTGCCGCCGAAGAAATTGGGAGTACCAGGTGCCCCGTAGCCGAGTCCATCGTGCCAGGCGTACCATATCTGGTTCTCACCGGCATCGTAGTCCTCAAAGTCGTCTAAGACGTGGAAATCACCGGTCGTAAATCTCCAAACTGTGCCTTCCCATGGACTATCCGGATTGACGCTGTTGACCTCATCGATGCGCCAGTAGTAAGTCGTATTAAATATAAGCTTGCCGGGGTCATAGCTCTCTTCGCCAAGGGCCTTCGGCCCCTTGTACTCAAACGAACCTGTCGTGGCATTCTTGACGGCATCCGCATCCGTACCGAAGTACACCTCGTGCGATTCGGCGACGTCTCCAGCAACCCAGCCAAGAACCACCGACGGTTTTACGTCCACAGCACCATTAGCCGGATTCGGGCCGCTGACCGCGCCCTCAGTAGTAAAGCTCCAGATTTCACCCTTGTACGTACCGGCGCCATCAAACTCATCTACACGCCAGTAGTAAGTCTTAGCCAACTCAAGTTGGCCGGGGGAGTAATTCGTAGTGCCGTTAGGAGTTCCCATAGCGGCGTTGCTCACCTCGTCGAAATCATCGCCGAAAACTACATAGTGCAATTTTGTACCGAATCCTGACGTCCAGCTAAGCTTTACATTAAGGTCGACAAACTCGGCACCATCAGCCGGGCCTGGTTCATACGCCGTCTTGGGTGGAACCGTAAAGCTCCAAACATAACCTGTCTGTTTGGTACCATCGGCTTCAACTTCGTCAATCCGCCAGTAATATGTCGTGCCCGGGACAAGACCGTCGGGATATGGAAATCCGAGGAAGCCAACTATAAGGTACGCATCGGTCTGGTTGCCCCGGAACGTATCGGCTGTGCCTGCCTCTACATCTGCAGAATTTTCACCGAAGTACACATCATGCGAGACAGCCGTATGTCCGGCCCTCCAGCTCAAACTAGCCCATGTGTCCGAATAATAAACACCATCAGCAGGATCGGGCATATAGGCAATAACCGGAAGTCCAACTATCACATTGTCGAAAGTATATGTACGTAATTCACCTGCCGCGTGCGATGTTACGCACAAACCGATGAAAACTTGCTCCGGCATCTGGATTTCAATTGGATTCGTCATGGCGCCGTCCGGTGAAGCGTCCGTGAATTCCTCCCAAGCGACACCATCATCGCTGTGGTAACCTGTAATCATGTCGCCGTCGCGGACCAGCCTAACCCAATGAGGCGGTGAAGCCGTGACGTCCCCATGGAAGCTGATGGAGGTGGCACTGGTGTCCGGTCGGGACTGGAAGGCTATGCCGCCGCCATCGCTGTCCGTTATTACCATCATTGCGTGTTTGGAATTGGCATCCAGGGTCTCGCGAATCATCACGCCCCCCTTGGCCCAGGTATTCGAACCTGTGCCGTTGTCGACAACATGGGCAGTTATTTCACCATCACCAATTAAGGGTACATAGGCATAGTGAAAAGCATCCGAGCCGCCCCAGATGTCTGCACCGTCGCCAATGACAGTCCACGTGCCGTTGCTCTCATTAGCGCTACCACCGGTTGTGGCGATATCCTGGCTATCCCATCCGGCCGGCATCGCTGCCGGTGCGTTGCCGACCAGGCTAAACACCAAGGCAAGAAACACCAATAATACTAATTTTCTACACATAATAATCCTCCTTCAAGAAAGTTCCGATAATCTTGCTTTGGCTACATACCAAAGCGACCTATAATGACATGTAATCCTCCCTGCACGTTACCTCAACCGCCCATGAAATTGTTGCTATTTGACGCCACCTCCTGCCTTGAGGAACTAACTATATAATTGATAAGATAAAACTCTTATTTCCGAAGCATACGACTTCTGTAGGTTTATCCGTTCCTTGCTGTACGGAATGCTCTCAGGAATTAACGACATTCCCAACTTCGGGAGCAAATATCCTTTCGTTACGTGCTGAAAAGGGACACACTTCATCATACTTTACTTTACCAAATCCTCCAGCTTCCCGTCAAGGAAAATGTCCGTAAGATGAGAGGAATCAATAAATCGCATGCAGAAAATGCTAAAAAAGATTGATTGTTTATAAATGGTTATTGATAAATGTACAAAAATAGGCAAGAATAAACGGAAATCCAACCGAAATCGCTGGATTTGTTATAATAGTCTGACATTCTAATACGACAGGAGCGTCAAACGAAAATGGCTGACGAAATTGGCCTGAAAATAACCATAGAGGCAAACACCGCCATCGTGGCATTCAAGTCCGCTTCAATTAGCGATGTGGATGGAATTGCCAATGCTTCCAACCAGATAAAGGAGTTTATCGGCAAAAATAAGCCGAACAAACTCGTATTCGATTTTGAGGGAGTAAAATTTTTCTCATCCCAGGTTTTGGGATTACTTTTAGACATCAGGGCCAAGCTGGAAACGTACAAAGGCGAAGTAATGATTAGTGCGATAAATCCCCAATTGCACAGAGTTTTTAAGATTACTAATCTTGATAAGGTTTTCAAATTTTTCCCGGATAAAGAAAGTGCCCTGGAAATAACAAGCACAGATTAGCTACCACTTTCGTAGTAGTAAGATGCCGTCCCTGTAAATGCCGGGGTGAATTCTATCAGAGAGGATAATGTTATGTACATTGAGACACAATTTTCTATCTTCATGGTAAATAAGCCGGGAGTGCTGGCCCGGGTGCTCGGCGAATTTGCACAGGCTAAAATCAACATCGTTGCGATAACAATGATGGATTCTATGGAGCATGGAGTTATGCGAGTGGTCTTTGCCGCGCCCGAGAAGGCGAAAAAGGTACTCGTAAAGCTGAATATGCCGTATAGCGAAACAAATGTTTTGTGCATAACACTAACCAATCAATCCGGTGCCCTGGCATTAGTTGCGGAAAAATTAGCCAAGAACCACATAAATATTTCCTACGCATATTGCACCTCCGGCGCCAAGGGCGGCCGAACTACCGGCATTTTAAAGGTCGCCAACGTGCAAAAGGCCATGAAAGTGCTGCAGGAAAGTCATAATAAGGCCAGCAAATCACACCCGATAGTCAGACGCTCACGGTCCTCAAAAAAATGATGATTTTTGAGATTCGCTTCTTTCATATAAAAATAGTTGACACAAAAGTAAATATTCTGCTATATTACCTGCGATTTATAGCACGGGGCTGTAGCTCAATTGGTTAGAGCATCGGACTGTCGATCCGAAGGTTGAGGGTTCGAGTCCCTTCGGCCTCGTTTGAGCCTTGTCGGTGCAGGACGCCGGCAAGGCTTTCTTTTTTCAACCCGGGTTTTCAACCCCCAGATAAGTCTGGGGGCTAAATAAGATTGGGTTTGTTTGGCTTTGAATTGGGTTTGTTTTTTCGCCACCCGAAAACGCAAAAATCTTCATAACATCCTTTTGTATAGACACTTATGCCCATTTTGCCCATTCGCAAATTGGCTTTGTTTTTTCAAATAGGGCTCTTTTTAGACAGGACTTACACGATAAATATGGATTTTTGTGTTTATAAATGATTTTTTCCTTATTTAGTTTTATATATCTCTGTCATCATGTTATCCTGTCTACTGTATTCTATTTGTTAATCATTATACGAACCGTATCCCAAAAAAGCGGGCATAATATAAATAAATGTCCATTACACGGCGTTTTTTAATTCACCACGAAGGGCACGAAGAGCCACGAAGAAAATAGAAATTAACCGCTGATTAACGCAGATAAACGCAGATTTTTGATGTTTGTCATTCCTGCGCAGAGCCTGCCCTGAGCGAAGCCGAATGGGCAGGAATCCATGCTTTTTTGTCTTTTTTCGCCTTTTTTCATAAATATTTAAATTTTCCCAGAATTGTAGGTAACATTTTGTGTACGAGAAACGCTGTATATAGTGAATGGTCGTTTGTGAATAGTGAATTGTCGGCCTAAGCCGTAATGTCTCAAGGAAATTACGTAGTCACCACAATAGATTTAAATAGACGGACCCTGGTAAAATAAACAAATAATGGCCGGTCAGCCGTAAAATACGCTATACGCAGTACGCTACAGTACCGGCCGTACTCAATTATTCGTGAGTTTGGGACGCTTATATCGGTTGGAAATAAGTATGGTGGGCCGGAATTCTTCTTAATTGATTATTTCGTGGAAGGCAGGCTTTTGCGGATGAGTAATGTGATAGTGCCGTGTGGCGTAGATTTTGATAGGTGACTGTGGGGCTGTTGAAAAAGTCTCATTGTAACGCCTGAGATTGCCGCGCGATTCTTCGAATCACTCGCAATGACGCAAAAATGATCCTTTTGTCATTGCGAGAAGCGTAGCGACGAAGCAATCTCATGTTTTTCAACATCCCCACTGTCCCTAATAAATGCCCTCAATAGTGCTATGTACTACAATACGAAGTTATAGTATTATTTTACTATCACAAATAAGGAATATGAAGTAGCATTATGAATTCTATGATATGCGAATTAGTACTCTAGCACCATACTTTTTTAGGAGTGTTTGTTCGATGAAGACATTGAGACAGAACCAGCGTAAAGGGGGTGTAGACAATAGGGTCATTTGGATTATCACGATCATTGTTACTGTCATTCTTGCGGTTGTCGCGTTTATACGACTTAGTCAAGATAGCGATGAACGACCTCATGACCTTGAAACCGTCACTATTGCTCAAACGGCAGATTTTTTCCTGTATGCACCAGTGTACATAGCCTTGGACAAAGGATTCTTCTCTCAAGAGGGGCTCGATGTTAAGTTGATCAGTACAGGCGGAGACGAGAAAACATGGGCTGCAGTGCTGAGCGGTAACGCTGACTTCGGAGTCTCGGATCCAACGTTTGTGGCTATCGCTGCACAAAGAGGGCAACCTGGGATAGTGATTGCATCAATCGTTAATGGGGTTCCATTCTGGGGAGTGACCTTCCGGGAGAATGTACCGATGATTACTGATCCGGCAGACTTGAAAGGATATTCCATCGCTACGTTTCCTTCTCCTTCGACGGCCTACACCCTTCAGGCAAGAATGTTTGCTGAAGCTGGTCTTGAACCTGAAATACGTGAGGGTGCATTTGGTACACTTCTTCAGATACTTAAGGCTGAAAGGGCTGATATTGCTTTAGAACTTGAGCCGAATGTATCTCAAGCGGTTGAGCAGGGCGCAAGGGTAGTGTACTCATTAGCGAGGCGTTACGGCGAGTTCGCAATTACTGCACTAACGACCAAGCCCGAGAAACTCAGGAATGACGAGGATCAGGTTCGTAGGGTAATACTGGCCCTGCAGAAAGCCTTGAACTTCGCACACCGGAACAAGACGGAGTCCGTGGAGATTCTGAGGAAACGATTCCCAGAGATTTCGCCCACAGTCGCACAAGCTGCATTTGAGCGAGCCCTTGCCGACGGGATTGTGCCGGAGTCAGTTGTTGTTGGATCAGGTGCGTGGACGAAGGCTCTTGAGCTTCGCCGTGACAGCGGCGACCTTACTGGCGATGCTGGTCACGATTTGTTAGACAATAGATACGCCAATTGGGCTTACAAGGAGGCGAACAAATGAGAGACGATACTCCTGCCAAAGCAGTGCATGTCTCTCAGATGGGCAAACACTTCCTTTACTTGCCATTCTACTTTGCCTTAGAGAATGATTTCTTCGGACACATACCCAGCGAATACCGAGAATACCGAATTGAAAACGATTTTCGACCTTCGACTGATGTCCAAGCTTATGACTTCATGATGAGTTCGCGTCCAGAAAATGAGAATGTTCTGTTTGCTCTAACGGATCCGATCCAAGTTCTGCGCACTCCCAAAGACGCGTCAGATCCCCCGGTTATATTGGTGTCCCTGATTATCAACGCCGCGTTTTGGGCAGTCAATCACGGCAGCGTAAAAGTCAAGTTTTTGCGGGATCTTGCTTCGTTCGACAAGCTGATTTCCTTTGCGAAGGGGACAACTTCCTACGGGATCGCATCCAGGATCTATTTGGAGGGGGCGAAATCGCAAAAGAAAACGGATTTCATTGTTCCGGTCGAAAGGGGGCAGGAACTGACAAAGCTCGTGGAATTCGACGGGAACGGTACGGCGGTGGCGCTATCTCCGGATCTGCTGAAGATTGAGCATACACTTAAGAACCATCGTGATTGTCACCTCGAGCTGGCTCTGGGCCGTACGCCAGAGTACTCTAGTGTGATGGTGACTGCACTTCTAACTAAAAGGTCTGTTGTCACTGAGCACCGGAAATTGATCTCTGGGATGCTAAGCGGTCTTCGGCAGGCACTTATAGATGTGCAGAATGAAGAAAGCACCGTCATAAAGTTTGCCGGGGGATATTTCACCGGAGCCAGGCGCGTAGTTAGCCAAGCCATCCGTAGTGCCAATGACGCACAAGTGTATCCTTCAGATATCACGATATCCGAACCTCATTGGATGAACGCAGTGCGCGCCCACACAGAAGCCAACGCGAGAACATGGGGCGTAAGAGCCAGAAATGAGGCACTAGCATACTATAATTTGTGCGTCAAACCATTTGGCGATCTTCTGGTAGAGGCCCGACGAGTGCCCCCTGTTCCCACACGATCAAATTGTGACCGCAAGCGTGTTCCGCTTCGTACTTCCCTAATAGCTCTCGCGGTCACACTTGTTACTGCGTTGGGTTTCTTGATTCACTATCCTGCCCCTATTCTGTGCATTGTGTTGGGGGGGATCTATATATACTGCACGTCTAGCCTGCCGTGTTTCGCGAAATGGGATTTCTGGCGTTACTTGCACTACGGACTGGCTATCGTAGCAATACTGTTGTCGGCTCTGATTCTCACACTGACAGATTTCAGGTCCAACTGGAGTGGATACGCAACCGTAACAGGAATACCCTTATCCCTGGACATCGGCCTCATAATAGCCAGACTGAACAAGACGAGCTCTACGTGAGGATGAATTATGCCAAGTTTCTTAGACATCAAACTGAAATCGGTAAGCAAGGCTTTTCCTTCGGACACAGGTGAACTATTTGTCCTGGACAGCATAGACATCAACGTAGAATGTGGCAAGATGGTTTGCATTGTTGGTCCCAGCGGTTGCGGGAAGACGACTATTCTCCGGATTCTGCTTGGACTGGAAAGCCGTACAAGTGGACAGGTGTGGATTCGGGAGACTCGAAAGAAGGGGCTTTCTTTCATACCGCAGAATCCATGCCTGCTCCCTTGGCGAACAGCTTTACAGAACGCTGCCTTCGGTACAGAGATTCGCGGAGAGATGCAAAAAGAGGACATTGCTAGGATCAGTGACCGGCTCGCACTTTTCGGGTTGGGTGATTTCCTCTCATTCCTGCCAGCGCAGCTTTCAGGGGGAATGTGTCAGCGGGTGGCCATTGTGCGAGCCCTTGAAAGTGACCCAAGCATTCTCATATGTGATGAGCCGTTTTCCTCTATCGATTTTGTGACACGCCTTTCACTCAACACAGAATTTAAGGCATTGTGCAAACTTATTGGCTGCACGACCATGTTTGTCACGCATAACATAGAAGAAGCGATCTTCCTTGCGGACCAGATCGTAGTATTGAGTTCAGTCCCCGCACGTGTTATCCGCACGTATGAACCGCGCCTTTCGATAGGCTCGGAGGACGCTGTGAAGTGTAGAAGAGCCCCCGAATTCTCTGTCCTCTTCAACTCAATATGGGAGGATCTCAAGAGATGAGGATGCCACCCAGCAAAGCTAAGATTTGGGCTTGGAGATTGAGCATTCTAGTATTGATGCTGATATTATGGGAGTGCTGGGGCCGATACTCACCCAAGACCGCATTCTTTGCGGGGACGCCCTCGCAGATTGCATCCGAGTTCCATGACCTTTTGGTCAACGGCAAACTCTACTGGCACTTCTTGGTGACTGGAGGGGAGGCGATACTAGGGCTCGCAATGGGGATGACAGTTGGCACGGCACTAGGATTGTCGCTGTGGTACTCTCGCATGGCAGGTGAGGTCCTTAGACCTTTCTTCTTAGCCGTGGGTTCGCTACCTATACTTGCCATCGCACCTCTTATGATCGTGTGGTTTGGTGTGGGCTTCTCGATGAAGGTTGCACTTGCATGCCTTTCGACGGTCTTCGTCGCATTCAGCCAAGCCCACAGAGGCGCTTCCTCAGTAAGCAAGGACTATACCGAAATGGCTATAGGATTCGGGGCGTCTGGTAACCAGGTTTTTTTCAAAGTAGTTCTTCCAGCTTCATGTGACTGGGTATTTGCTAGCATGCGCCTCAATGTGGGCTTCTCGCTTCTCGGGGCGTTTATCGGTGAATTCATTTCTTCTTCACAAGGCCTAGGTCATGTAGTGCTTCGGGCAGCCAGCCTCTACAATGTCCCGCGTGCATTGGCAGCCTCTCTTGGAATAACACTGCTTGCCTGTATATTCGACAGACTCGCTTCGTATATAGAGGCCCATAGAGATCGATTGATGCAGTTAGCGAGCGTCCCTCACACGCTGTTGTTCTCTAAGTAGTCAGGTCCTTCGTAGAGGAAAACTATGGACAGCGGAGCAGCCGACAAGGCCGCCATCCAGCGGGTTAAAGACCCGCCGTGCCAATTGCCCGAAGTTTTCTGTGCTAATGTTCGTGATTTGTTCGAAATCGCTCGCTCGGACGTAGAATCCCTCTTTTGCTTGCATTCCCGACGCTCTTTTCTATGCGGTCCAATTCTGCCTCTCAGAGATCAGCTTCGTTTATGTATTCTTCAGCCCCGGATAGAGTTTTCGGCAACCAAGCCGTATTTGAGGAAGTATAATCACTAATAGCAGACTATGTTGTCATTCACCTTTCATCAATTCAACCACTTCCCGAGCATTTTCAGAATGGATCAGGGCCTTACAAAAAGCGTTTGAGCTGGCTAATTTTGCTATTTCCGCAAGGGCTTCCACATGAGGGCCGGACTGGCCGGGAGGAGCCACCAAAAGAAAAAAGAGCTTCGACAACTCCCCATCGAGTGAATCAAAGTCAATTCCCTGTGGGGCTATGCCGATAGCAAGTTTCAGGCTGGAAACAGCAGTAGTTTTAGCATGAGGGACAGCAATGCTTTTTTCCAGTCCGGTACTCTGCTTATCTTCACGTTCCTGCACCGCTTTCAGTACAATATTAAAATCATCAATTTCACCAGCGTCTTTTAATATCTGGACCAGCTCCCGTAAAACATCCGGCTTATCTTTCGAGACCAGAGGTATTTTTACGATTTTTTCAACAACCATATCGATTAGCGCCATGACCTACTTCTCCTGAACTTTCATATATGAACATAACTCTTATTGAATTTTCGTATTATGCCAGTGATTCGTACATTTCCCAGACCCTGTCCTCGTCTTTGACAATCAGGACGGAACACGTAACAGTACGCATCGCCCGCTCGGCCTCATCATAAAACTCATCCCTTCTGCTCCTGATCCGGGACAGTTCGCCAATAACGAGAAGATCGACCTGGTCCTCATTTACAGCATTAACTATTTCCTTATTAACACTGCCTCTACCGCGTTTCTTAACAATTGATACTCCTTTTTTGATAGCAAGTTCATTTACATAATTAAGATACCGTTGAGCGTCAGCTTCCATATCATGCTCATATTCTACCTGCTCATCTCTGAGGAATATCCTTGCCTTTAAAAGGTCTTCCACTGCCCTGGTGTTGATAACATACAGGGCAATAAGTTCGGCAGAAGAAAACGACGCAAGGCATACTGCGTACTGAGCAGCGGTAACAGACTGATCAGTTCCATCAATATAGACCATTATTTTTCTTATAGGATTATTCACGATTTTTCTCCGTTGTGTCGGCGTCTTTTTTTCTCGAGATTCCCCTTAACCATTTTCATAAGAATGAACATGTCCCGTTCATTCTCTTCGAGCCTGCTTTCAATATAATGTACGGTCTCTTTCATGTCGGGGATTGCGATTTTTTCGAGAGCATTGACCTTTCTAATGGTTTTTTTCACCTCATTAGCAAGCCGCAGTACAGATATTTTCAGCTCAGAGAGCTTTCCGAGCAGCTTGAGCACTTCCTTAAAAAAGTATAAAGAGCTGTCAATCCAGAAACTGGTTCCCATGGGACTGTAGTACGGCGAGTGCTCCTTGAATTGCGTCTCTATAACGGGAAGGCTGACACCCATAATCTTCCTGGTACGAATAGTAATGTCTGTAGTGATATTAACCGCCCCGGTCAGGTATTGCACTTTGAGCTTTCCCATATCAAAGACCGTCTCTTCGAGGGCTTTGTATGCCTTTGCGAGCATACTTTCAACCCGGCTCTGAAAATCCGCAGTCTGGTCAACTAATGCCAGAAGCTCAATGATCAGGATATTTCTTTTCTGGTCTAAAAGCTCATATCCCTGCTGAGCAAACTTCAGATCATTTCTGAGTCTGAGCAAATTTGTTTTTGTCGGTGCATAATTAAGCTGTGCCATTATGAATACCTGCTAACTTCCATAGAACTTCTCTATTTCCTCGTCGGTGATTCTGTGCAATTCATCGACAGGCAGTGCCCTCAAGACTTCCCATCCGAGGTCCAGGGTCTGTTCGATGCTTCTTTCTTCGTCTTTTCGCTGGGAAATAAACTTCTGCTCGAACTCCTTTCCGAATTCGAGATAATTATGGTCGAGGGGGGTCAATTCTTCCTCGCCGATGACCGAGGCCAGGTTGCGAACATCTTTTACATAGCTGTACGCGGCAAAGAGCTGACTTGCAAGATGAGGATGGTCTTCTCTGGTCATGCCCTCACCAATGCCATCCTTCATCAAACGGGAAAGGGACGGGAGTCCTGCGACCGGCGGGAAAATCCCCCTCCCATCCATCTCTCTCTCGAAGACGATCTGCCCTTCGGTGATATATCCGGAAAGATCGGGCACCGGATGAGATATGTCATCGTTCGGCATAGTCAGTATGGGTAGTGACGTAATCGAGCCTTTATATCCTTTAATCATTCCCGAGCGTTCGTAGAGTTCGGCGAGATCCGAATAGAGATATCCGGGGTATCCTTTCCGGGACGGTATTTCGCCACGGATGGTGGATATTTCACGCAGGGATTCGCAGTAGTTGGTCATGTCGGTCATTATGACCAGTACGTGCATATCTTCATGGAATGCGAGATGCTCAGCAAGGGTCAGGGCGGTCCTCGGTGTGATCAGCCGCTCGATCGAAGGGTCATCTGCAAGCGACAAAAAGAGGGCGACGTTTTCGAGCGATCCGCTTTCCTCGAAGGAGCGGGTGAAGAATCTCGCTACATCATGCTTTACTCCCATCGCAGCGAAGACAACGGCGAACTCGGTATCTGTTCCGCGTATTTTTGCCTGCCTTGCGATCTGTGCGGCGAGTTCATTGTGGGGCAGGCCGTTGCCGGAAAAAATAGGGAGTTTCTGGCCGCGGATGAGAGTATTCATTCCATCAATAACAGAAATCCCGGTCTGTATGAAATCCCGTGGGTATTGTCGAGCGGTCGGATTGATCGCCATTCCGTTGACGTCCAGCTCAATATCACTTCGTTGAGGCGGCCCTCCGTCGATGGGATGCCCCAGACCGTTGAATACCCGCCCCAGCATCTCTTTTGAAACGGAAATGGTAAGGGGCTCTCCGGAAAACCGTATTCGTGTGCTCGGAAGGTTCAGGCCTGCGGTGCCTTCAAAGACCTGGACTACGACAACATTCGTTGATGATTCCAGCACGATCCCCAGCCGGACGTTGCCCTGCTTGTCTACACACTCGATAAGCTCTCTGTATCCTACGGGGTGTGTCTTGCTCACAAAAATGAGGGGCCCGTCAATTTTGTCGACGCCGATATATTCACGTCCGGATAGCAGGCGTCTGTCTTCTGTTTCAGGCATACAAAGCCTCCATCTGATCCATCGAACGCTCTAAGCGGGCTTCGATTTTGTCGAGGCCGGAAAGGTCGTCATTAGGAATCGAGAATTTCATTTTCACTATGTCCTGATATACTTTCATTTTTCTCAATTTAGCAAGAATCGCTCCGTTCTTTATCGCCTCGGAGCCGCGTTTCCAGTAAGTGACAATGATGTGCAGCATTTTCGCCTGCTTCTCAGTAGTAGAGAACATATCAATCTTGTCGTAGGCATTCTGCTGCAGGAACGCATTCTTGAACAACGTGCATACTTCCAGGACGAATCGCTGCGTATCGGGCAATGCATCGGGGCCGACGAGTTTTACGACCTGTTGAAGCCTTACCTCCCTGTGGAGCAGCTCCATCATTTCCGTTCTGTCGGCGAGCCACTCGGCACTGACTTGCTGCTCCCACCAGGAGGCCATGTCACTGAGATATTCGCTGTAACTGTCGAGCCATGAGATGGCCGGATAATGCCGGGCGTTGGCAAGGTGCCGGTCAAGGGCCCAGAAACAGCGTATAAACCGCTTTGTATGCTGGGTCACAGGTTCCGAGAAGTCCCCACCCGGCGGAGATACGGCACCGATTATTGTCACGGAACCGCTTTGGCCGTTCAATGTTTCCATCGAGCCGGCACGTTCATAGAACTCCGCTATTTTGGTCGGCAGGTAAGCGGGAAATCCTTCTTCGGCAGGCATCTCTTCCATTCGGCCCGACAGTTCGCGAAGAGCTTCGGCCCAGCGTGACGTTGAGTCCGCCATCACTGCAACGTGATATCCCTGGTCTCTGAAGTATTCGGCCATGGTTATCCCGGTGTAGATACTTGCCTCCCGTGCCGAGACCGGCATGTTGGATGTGTTGGCAATCAGAATGGTTCGTTCCATTAGCGACCGGCCGCTTCTCGGATCAATCAGTTTCGGAAATTCAGTAAGTACATCCGTAATCTCATTACCTCGTTCACCACAACCGATATATACAATAATATCAGCGTCACACCATTTTGCCACCGCCTGCTGCGTCATCGTCTTGCCGGTCCCGAATCCGCCGGGGATAGAAACGGTTCCCCCCTTTGCCACGGGAAAGAGCGTGTCAATTACCCGTTGGCCTGTAATCAGCGGGATGTCCAGGGCAAGACGGCTCAGTGTCGGCCTTTGGACCCGGATAGGCCACCGGTGCATGAGAAAGAGATCTTTCTTCTGTGAATCATCGGTTCTCAGCACCGCAATTACGTCCTCAACAGTGTACTCGCCTTCAGGCACTATCGACTCAAGGATGCCTTTGTCGTTCGGCGCAATGAGAATCTTGTGAAGGAGATTCTCCATTTCCTGAACGGTTCCGAGGACCATTCCCCCCGAGACGCTGTCGCCTTGTTTCAGCGAAGGAACAAAGTGCCATTTCTTTTCTCTGTCTAATGACGGTACGGTTATTCCCCGCTTGATATAAATGTCCGACATTTCCCGGATAGATTCAAGGGGTCTTTGGATACCGTCATAAATCGTACCCACCAATCCGGGACCCAGTTCCACGGAAAGCTGCATCCCCGCTCCATAAACCGGATCATAAGGAGCGATTCCTGTCGTGTCCTCGTAGACCTGAACGACTGCGCTGTCGGTTTCGAGTTTGATAAGCTCACCGATGAGATTTTCCTTACCTACGCGAACCAGCTCGAACATCTCTGCATCGGTAATCCCCATCACTTCTATTACGGGGCCGTTGACCCGTCTAACATGTCCTATAATCCTGTCGTTCATAATTATTCTTTTTGATCGTAGTTAAATAAGGTGTTGTAGATCAACGTTCGAATCTCTCGCTGCTTGCGCAACATTCGTGTCCTGACCTGATTATTGAAGGCGGTGCGTCCGTCGGCGGCAGTCAAAACAACACCTTGAGATTGCAGAGGTTTTTCATCAGACAAAGTCAGCGATGTCTGTCTGCCGGTTTGCTTTTGGATTCTTCTTGCGATCTCTGAAAGCATACGGTCATTGATCAATGCCCGCTCTTTTTCCGAGGCGTTGATCCGGGCGGATTCGACGCCCAGGCCAACGGCTGCCTCTGTAATCCAGTTTACCAGAACAGACCTGTAGTTTTCGTCGCCGGTCATTGAACTGAGTTTTTTTTCCGCTCGGTCCATGATTTTCTGCATTACAGCGTCTCTGACACGCATGGCACAACGTTTTACCTCACGCTCGGCTGCGGAAATAATCTTCTTTTTTGCAGCTTCCGCCTGTTCTTCTGCTTTTTTCCGGGCATCATTCAATAGTGATTCGACTTTCTTCTCAGCGTATTTTCTTTTCTCGGCCGCCTGAGTTCCCGCTTCCTTTATAATTTTTTCTTCTTCAGCACGGGCGTCTGTTTCAATGCCCAAAATTAGCGCAGCGTTTTCTTTTTCTATTGATTCCATAGGTATTTTATACCTTCTTTAAATATATCCTCTTCCTGATATTACTAAAATGCAAAAAGAGATTCAAACATCACAACTTTAATCCTATAGCAGTATTGACCATTTCTTTGATTCCAGGCCTGCCCGGTTTCGTACCATTTCTGTCAGGGATCTCAACAATTAGTGGAAAACTTACAGTAAACAGGTATTTATCCACAGTCGAGCGCATCATATCTGCAAGACGTTCGGTAATAATAATAATGCTGGTTTCCTTGTCTTCAAGTAATGCCTGAAAAGCGCGTTGAGCTTCTTCCGCATTTTCTGCAACTTTTCCGGACACTCCCACCATTCCGAAACCAAGGACCGTATCTTCATCGCCTATAATCGAGTATTTCATGGTA
>CAZSOR010000096.1:10742-14998 GCA_964608395.1 uncultured Pirellulales bacterium | reverse complement strand
AAGCGCAGAATACCTCGTCGAGCTTGTTGACGGCGAGTATCTCGAACTCCGGGCCAGCCTTGATGACGTAACACTCACCGTCCTCGGTCTGGATGTAGATCTTGCCGTCGCCGGCTATCGGTGAGGCCGTGATCGTATTGCGGGTGCCGAGCTTTTGCTTCTCGTACACGACCTTGCCCGTCATGGCCTCGTAGCAGGTCAGGGATCCCTTGTCCAGCGGCACGTAGAGATATTCGCCGATGGCGATCGGTGAGGTCACGTACGGACCGCCCGAGCGATGCGACCAGGCGATGCCGTCACTCTGGGATTGACCTCTGGCCGGCGTGATGTCACCCGATGCTTCCGGGCGGACGGCGATGATCGGCTGGGGTTTAAGGAAGCCTATGTTGTGCCCGGACGAGAGAAACACCAGCCCCTGGGCTGCAACAGGGGAGGGAACCGATACCATCGAGCCGCCCGCGCACTCCCACAGGAGCTTGCCTGTGGCGGCATCGTAGCCCCGCATGTGACGTGTGGCGTTGGTCACAATGGTTGTGCGGCCGTCGGCCTCGAATAAAAAGGGTGTCCCCCATGATGAGCCTTCATTCCGCTCGGTACGCCAGACCGAATCGCCGGTGGCTTTGTTGAACGCAGCGATGTAAGAGTCGTCGTCGCTGTCACAGTTGAAAATGACCGTGTTCCTGAACAGAATTGGCGAGGCGCCTGTGCCCCAGCCGCTTTTTCGGCGCATAAATCCGAGCTCGCGCTGCCAGACAACATTGCCCTCGAAATCGACGCAATACAGGCCCGCTGAACCGAACGAGGCGAAGATGTGTTTGCCGTCTGTCACAGGTGTTTCAGAGGCATAGGTGTTCTTCGTGTGGCGGCGTGTCTTCGGTTTTTGTCTCACGACGGCCTTCGACCAAAGGACCTTTCCCCCATCAGCATCGAGGCAGATCACGCGATAGTCATATCCCGACTCGTCGGGCTTTGCACGGTTGCCTCCTATATACACGCCGCCTTTAAACGTTTCGACGTTGGGGTCTTCGGCGACGGCAGTGGTTACGAAAACGCGGTTACCCCAGACGATGGGGGAGGAGTGGCCGGCTCCGGGGATGGGCGTTTTCCACCTGACGCCCTGGTCTTCACTCCATTTTAAGGGCAGGTTCTTCTCGGGTGAGATGCCTCGGCCGTCACCGCGCCAACCGGGCCAATTCTGTGCGGAAATCCTGTCCGTACCAATCAGAATCACACTCAACATCATTAAGACCGATGATATATTTAGCTTTTTCATGCTAACATCCTATTCAATTTCCGTTGAGAAGCCCTTAGCGTGCTGCACCACCGCAACAGCACACCGCTGTGGGCTCATCAATTACACTCCGATCCGGGGTAGTGTGTCAATCATTTATTCGAGATTTTGCATACCAAACCCTTGCCCACGCGGCCCAGGTCTCCCTCAAAATCGGCCGGTTTGAGTCGAACGGATTTTTGAGTCTTTTCAACTCGTAAAATCGGTGGTATATTGTAAACTCACGTAGTTCGTAGTTGAGTGTTCATAGTTCGTAGGAAGATATGAGCGAAATAAGGAAATTGCAGGCCCCTTTGGCGGATGCGGATGTGCGGTCGTTAAAAGCGGGCGATGAGGTCCTTGTCAGCGGCGTTGTCTATACCGCCCGGGATATGGCTCATCAGAGGTTATGCCAGGCGATAGAAGCGGGGCGGGAGCTGCCGTTCGAGCTTGCCGGGTCGATTATTTATTTCGTCGGACCGACACCTGCCGCTCCGGGCAGGGTCATCGGTGCCGCCGGGCCGACTACTTCGTCACGAATGGACCCATTTAGCCCGACGCTGATTGCCAACGGTCTTAAGGCAATGATCGGAAAGGGATATCGGGGCGAGAATATCCGAGAGGTCCTGAAAAAATATAACGCGGTCCATCTTGCGACTCTCGGCGGCGCAGGGGCGCTGCTGAGCAAGCACATTGTTGCTTCGGAAGTTATTGCCTACGAAGACCTGGGCACCGAAGCGGTCAGGAAACTTCAGGTTGTTGATTTTCCCGCCGTAATTGCGTATGACTGTTATGGAAATAGTGTGTATAAACAGGAAAGCACAGTAATATGAAAGTAGCGCTAATTGGCCTGCTTGGGTCGGGCAAGAGTACGATTTTGGCGAGCCTGAGCGGCAAGGCGATTCCTGCGCTCGGGTCGGCATCGATCGAAGAAGCTGTCATACCGGTTCCGGATGACAGGTTCGAATGGCTGGCCGACTACTGCAAGCCCAAGAAAACTGTTCACGCCACAATAAACTGCCTGGATCTGCCGGGCTTTAACTTTACCGATGATCATGGCAGGGCTGCCGCCAGACGAATAATTAATCAGATAAGAACGGTTGAACTGCTCGTTCTGGTCGTTCGGGCGTTTAATGATCCGGCCGTACCGCCTTATCGAAACACGGTCGATCCGGCGAGAGATTTGGCCGAATTACAGACGGAATTACTGCTCGCCGACTTGGAGCTTGTGACCACGCGCATCGACAAACTCGAAAAGCAGGTCCACAAGCCGACCAAATCACAGGCTCACGACAAGGCGGAGCTGGCTTTACAAAAGAAACTGGCCGAAGCAATCGAATCGGAAAAACCGATCAGCTCGGCGGTCGAAACTCAGACCGAACGCGAAATGATTAAGTCTCTCGGTTTTTTGACGCTCAGGCCGATCGTAGTTGCGATTAATGTCAGCGAGGACCAGTTGGGCAAGAAGTTCGATTTTACCGACCGGCTTGGCGATTCCGTTCCCGTAATAACAATTTGCGCCAAGCTGGAGCACGAACTGGCACAATTAGACGCCGAAAGCAGGACCGAGTTCATGGCGGATTTGGGAATCACAGAATCCGCGGCGAGCAAGTTCGTCCAAAGCTGCTATTCGGCGCTGGGTTTGATCAGCTTCTTGACTATTGGTTCCGATGAGCTGCGTGCCTGGCCGATAAGGAAAGGCACAGTGGCGCTGGATGCGGCGGGAAAGGTCCATACCGATATTAAGCGGGGTTTCATCCGGGCCGAAACGTTCAGTTATGACGCGCTGCGAGAGCTTGGTGATGAAAAAGCCCTGAAGGCCGCCGGCAAAATCCGGCTCGAAGGCAAAGAGTACGTCGTTCAGGACGGCGACATTATCAATTTCAGGTTTAATGTTTAATAGGAGCAACTCCATGTGGTTGCCCAGGGCAGGCACGCGGGCCGGCCCCTACAAATTTTTAGGGTAATGTTCGTGAAACGATTCTTAAAGCTACTCATTCCGGGATTTGTAGTTCTGTTAGCCGCGGCGTTTGTTTTGTTCTTTCTGTTTTCCAGAAAGCCCTATACTCCTGCGGCCTGGACTTACAAACTCGTCAATATCTTCGCTCACGATCCAAAGGCCTTCACGCAGGGCCTGGTTTTCGAAGACGGCTTTTTATACGAAGGGACGGGACTTAACGGCCGTTCGGAACTTCGCAAAGTCGACTTGGAGACCGGCAACGTCCTGCAAACCCATAAATTGCCGGATGAGTTCTTCGGCGAAGGGATTACCATTTATGGCAACCGTATCATCCAGTTGACGTATCAATCAAATGTCGGTTTTGTTTACAACAAAGAGACTTTCGAACTGCTGCAGGAGTTCAATTATCCGACCGAAGGCTGGGGCCTTACACATGACGGCAAGAATCTGATTATGAGCGACGGCACGCCGATGCTGTATTTCCTGGATCCTGAAACGTTTGTGCAAATTAACAAAATCATGGTCCTCGATCAGGATTCCCCGGTCTGGGGGCTTAACGAGCTTGAGTATATCGATGGCCAAATCTATGCCAATGTCTGGCCGACCGAACGTATCGTCAAAATTGAACCGGAAACGGGCGAAGTAATCGGCTGGATTGACGCCGAAGGCATCCTGGCTCCGGAGGACCATAGCGAGCCGGTCGATGTTTTTAACGGGATTGCGTACGACCCGGCCGGCCACAGATTGTTCGTGACCGGCAAGTTTTATCCGAAACTCTACGAGATAAAACTGATTCCCGCCAAGTAATGGTGGCGTGTAATGCGGAATTTTGGTATAAGGGCACGATATTCCGGCGTTGCGCGATGTGCATTGTGCCTTACGAATCTGTGACGCTGGCGTGAAATTTTTCCGGAGAAACTTTATGAAGGCTGTTGTATTGACGGGTTTGAGGCAAATGGAACTCAGGGACATGCCTGAGCCGAAGATAGAAAAAGACACGGATGTTCTTCTGAAAATTGAGATGGT
>CAZSOR010000096.1:0-10642 GCA_964608395.1 uncultured Pirellulales bacterium | reverse complement strand
AACGGAGCTCTTACCTGCGAACAAGCCGTCTTATGTGAACCATTATCGATTGCCGCTTATTCGGTAGAGCGGGCGAAGGTGCCGAAAAATGCGAACGTTGCAATCCTCGGTGCCGGTCCTATCGGTTTATGCACCTTCGTCAGTGCAAAGGCAAAAGATGTAAATACCTGCTATATGACTGAAAAAATTCCGGAGCGCGTTGACGCGGCGAAAAAGGCCGGCGCAACATGGGTCGGAAATCCGGACAAGCAGGATATTGTTAATGAAATACTCGAGCAGCAGCCTGATGGGCTGGATTTCGCATTCGAATGTGCCGGCCAGCAGGAAACGGTCGATCAGTGCATGGATATGCTCAGGCCCGGCGGTACATTGGTTCTGACCGGTATCCCGCGCTTTGACAGGGTCTCTTTAGCCGTCGATAAGATGCGAAGAAAAGAGATCACAATTGTAAACATAAGAAGGCAAAATGAATTCACGCATAAGTCCGTTGAATTGATTGCTTCGGGCAAAGTCGACGTTGACTTTATGGTAACGCACCATTTCCCGCTTGAAGAAACGCAAAAGGCCTTCGATTTGGTCGCCGGCTATCAAGATGGCGTTATCAAAGCCATGATTAGTATGTAAATTTATGCTCGCATCAGAATTGTTTTGGAGATTGAACTTTAATGAGCTGGCTTGATTTGGAAGGAAAAGTCGCAATCGTTACCGGAGGGGCCTGCGGTATCGGCAGGGCTGTTTGCCGGGGTTTAGCCGAAGTCGGGGCAAAGGTCGTCGTTGCCGATATAGACGAGCAAGGCGCCAGGAAACTCGCTGTCGATTTGAAAGAACAGTTCGGCGGCGAGCATATCGAAACAAAAACCGATGTGACTGACAAGGCGAGTATTGATGCTATGGTTGTTGCGGTCCTCGATGCTTTCGATAATATTGACATACTCGTAAATAATGCTGGGATTCTGATACCACGGCTACTCGTGGACCCGGCGGGAAAAGAGGAGCTGACCGAGCAGATTTGGGACAAGATGGTATCCATAAACCAGAAAGGATACTATTTGTGTGCCCAGGCCGTCACGCGAGTGATGATTAAATCGGGCAGGGGGGGCGTTGTTATAAATATGACTTCCGAATCCGGACTGGAAGGTTCGGAAGGCCAAAGTGTTTATGCAGCAACTAAAGCGGCGATCTATTCTCTGACTCGCTCATGGGCAAAGGAACTCGGCAAGCACAATATCAGGGTCGTCGGCATTGCTCCGGGGATTGTCGAAGCAACCGCCCTGCGATCCGACGAATACGAACGTGCCGTCGCCTACACGCGAGGAATCACAATTGAAGAGTTCCGCAAAAAATACGAGCAGGTCTCCATACCGTTGGGAAGAAGCGGCAAGCTCAGCGAGGTGGCCAACACCGTATGTTTCTTAGCTTCCGACCGAGCCAGCTACATCCACGGCACCGTCATCAACGTCTCAGGCGGCAAGAGCAGAGCTTAAGTCCCGATTGAAACAAAATTTTAATGTGTACTGCACCAGTCGGGCAGATTTTGCTTTTATTGTTATTCGATATAAAACCTCTGATTAATGTATTTTAGTGGAGGAAACGACCATGTTCAGGCGATGCAAAATCTGGCTTGCTTCGGCAGTCCTTTTATCAAGTTTCTGTTGTGTGTTTGTCCATGCAGCCGTATGGCCGAGCGGACGAGAAACGGTCGAACTGCGGGCCACGCCGTTCGATCTGCGTGATGTGCGTTTGCTGGACGGGCCGTTCCGGGATGCGATGCTCCGAACGCAGAAATACCTGCACGAGCTGGAATCGGATCGGTTGCTGTGGTATTTCCGCAAGACCGCGGGATTGGAGTCACCCGGCGAGCCTATGGGCGGCTGGGAGAAGACTGAGGTGCGCGGACATACGATGGGCCATTACCTTTCAGCCTGCGCCATGATGTATGCCGGGACTTCTGATGAGAAACTAAAAGCCAAAGCCGATGCAATCGTTGCCGAATTAGCCAAATGCCAGAAGATAATCGGCACGGGTTATCTCAGCGCCTATCCGGAAGAACAAATCGACCGGGTAATCGCCCTGAAGCCTGTGTGGGCTCCGTGGTATACGCTGCACAAAATCTTCGCCGGCCTGATTGATATGTCTGTCTACTGCGGCAACAATCAGGCTTTGGAAGTAGCCGAAGGCATGGCATCGTGGGCCAAAGGGCGTCTTGACCCGCTGGACCGCAGCGCAATGCAGGAGATGCTCGACCGCACCGAGCAGGGCGGCATGAATGAGACGCTCGCGAACCTTTATGGCCTCACCGGAGGCAGGCAATGGCTTGAGCTGGCAGGGCGGTTTAACTCCGATGCGTACAACAATCCGTTGATTCTGCATCGGGATGAGCTGACCGGCCAGCATGTCAACTCGTTCATTCCGAACATTATCGGCACGGCCCGACAGTACGAGCTGACCGGCGAGCCTGCCGACCGGCATATCGCCGAGTTTTTCTGGAACTGTGTCGTTCACGGACGGTCCTACTGTACCGGCGGCACTTCCCTGGACGAGCATTGGAAAAGCCCGCCGTATCACCTGGCGGACCAGCTCGGAGGCAAAACGCAGGAAACCTGCTGCACATATAATATGCTCAAGCTGACGCGTCACCTGTTCGCCTGGCAGCCCCGCGCCGAGTATTTCGATTACTATGAGCGGAACCTTATCAACTCGATTCTGGCGACCCAGGACCCGCAGACGGGGATGATGACATACTTCGTTACAATGGCCTCCGGCTGCTGGAAATATTTCAACACGCCGCGGGATTCGTTTTGGTGCTGCACCGGAACCGGCATGGAGAACCACGCAAAGTACGGCGATTCTATCTACTTTCATAACCGTGATACGCTTTGGGTCAATCTATTCATCGCCAGCGAACTGGACTTCAAGCAGCAGGGTATCACCATTCGTCAGGAGACTGAATTCCCCGAGGGCGAGACTACCACACTCACAGTCAAGGCATCCCGGCCGAGAAGATTCGACCTGCGTCTTCGTGTGCCGTACTGGGCCGGTAGTGGCATTAAGCTTAAGATCAACGGCGAGCGGCAACATGTCACGGCTCAGCCCGCCTCGTTTCTGTCGATTCGTCGTACCTGGAACGATGGCGACCGGATCGAGATGACTATGCCCATGAGTTTGTGGATGTGCCCAATGCCGGACGACGCGAATCTTGCTGCGGTAATGTACGGGCCGATGGTACTGGCCGGCCGGCTGGGCCAGGTCGATGTCCCGCGGGAGATGATCTACACTATGGATAACTGGTTCAAATTTCCCGAGGAGCACCTTGCCGAGGCGCCGGTGATGGTCACGGCTGGCCGCAATCCGGCCTCATGGATCAAGCCGGTGGAAGGCCGGCCACTGACGTTCCGCACAACTGGTGCCGGACGCCCCAACGACGTTACGCTGGTGCCATATCATCGCCTGTGGAACCAGAAGTATGCTGTCTACTGGCGGTTGACGGATGAGGCCGGCTTTAGACAGTTTGAGATTGAGCGTAAAGCCAGGGAGCAGGCAAAGGCCCGGGAAGCTGCACGTAAAGCCGCCCTGAACAAGCGCAAAATTGACTCGGTCGACATCGGCGTCTCGGACTCCGAGCAGTCGCACGAGATGAAAGGCCATACAACCCGCTCAGGTGAGTTGAACGGCCGGAACTGGCGGGATGCCGCACCGGGCGGCTGGTTCGAGTACCGCGTGAAGATTCTGCCTGATATACCCGTGAAACTATGGTGTATTTACTGGGGCAGTGACGGCGGACGCACGTTCGATATCCTCGTAGATGGCAGGCAAATCGCCACCCAGAAACTGAACAACGACCGGCTTGGTGAGTTCTTCGATGTCGTCTATGACGTTCCGGCCGAACTTACAAAGGGTAAAACTTCAGTTATCGTCCGCTTTGCCGGCCACCAGGGAAGCATTGCCGGAGGAGTGTTCGGTTTCGCCATGGTCAAGTTCGGACAATAATGATACGTCCAGTTTCCAGCCTAAAAAAAATAACAGGGAATATCATGATTGTTTTCGAAAATCTGTGGTACAAAATGACCTAAAATTCCCTAAGATCCTCATTTTAAGCCTAATTGGGAAGAGAGACGAAAGATTTATTATATTTTTGATGATTTTTCTTGACGTAAGGATAGGGAATATGGTATAGATAGAGTAAATGAGGCTGACTTGTATTTGCAAATTCAGCTTCACGGCGTATTACGTATCCATGGTTCCTGGGCAAAAGCCTGATGCGTTGTCAGGTATGGGACATAAGTTGGAAATAAGGTAATACGGCAGGAAAGGGAGGATTTAGTGTCAGGCGGAACATTTGTTTTTTCCGCGCATCTTCCTTAGCCACATATTTTCGTGGCTCACTCGATCTTGTCTGATTGGCAACTTTACCTAATGTACAACACGGAGGGTCAGTGCGCAAGATCCTTCAGATTGAACATTGACCTGACTCATGTCAAAAACAGATTGTTTGTATGGAGACAACTATACGAGTGAGGAGAAATATGATGAAAAAACTATTAATGGTTTGTGCGATAATTATTGGTGTTGCCGGATTGGCCAGCGCCGCGCCTACAACATTAATTACTTTCGATGAGTTTCCTCTTGGAACAATGATTAGTAATCAATATGCAGGTCTGGGTATTGTGTTCCTTCCCGGGGACGTGACAGGCAGGCTGCCGCAGATCAGTGAGGATGGGGCAATGCTAACAACCCCGGTTCTTCGTCCCACCGGCGAGCCGGATTACTACTCATACCAGGGAGACTTCTGGATGCAGTTCACAACACCAGTACTCGAAGTCCAGTTCGATTCGGGCTATTGGGATGTTATTGGAACTGGATTAATTAACGTTTACAACCCGGGCGGTAGTCTCATTGCCAGCTTAACGAACACGACTACCGGAGTTAATGTGACGAATTTAACAGGTATCGGGCCGATCGGCAAGATTTACTTCAACTCCATTGCCGACGGAGCCGGAGCCGACATTGATAATTTGGCCTTTACTCCGATACCCGCTCCTGGTGCTATTCTGTTAGGCAGCATCGGCGTGGGTGTTGTCAGTTGGCTGCGAAGGCGCAGGATGCTGTAAGCAAGAACGACAAGGTAACACGATTTTAAAAGGCTGTGAACTCTACACTCATAGGCCTTTTAAGCCCCTGCCTGCTCTCGGAGTTCTCTCTTGAGTGCAATGGCAGGGGCTTGTTTTATATCAACATTTCTCATAACTTGCTGCCGGGTAATAAATGCCATGCAGTGAACAAATCTCCTCTATACACAATCTGAAAAAAGAGTCGACTTTGTCGATATGTTTGTTAAGATAGCGAGGTTGGGCGTTCGGGATTTTTGCCCGCAGCGACAGGCGGAAGTCCGCTACGCGTGAAACTGTTGATTGAGCATTACATTTGAGTAAAGGATCAGATTATGAATAGGATAAGTCGTCGAAATTTTTTGAAATGTAGTATTTCCGCCACAGCGGGATCCTGTCTGGCCTTATCTTCGTACCCCGGCATTTTGGCAAGCGCCCGCGGGGCCAACAATGAAGTCCGAATCGCAGTAGCTGGTATTCGCAGCCGGGGTGGTGCCCACATTAAGCATTTCCAGGGTTTGAAAGGCGTGAATGTTGTCGCCCTATGCGATCCCGACAGCAAGATTCTTGGCGACTGGGTTAAGAAGTTCAAAAATGATTATGGTTATTCCGTAACGGGCTATGCCGATATCAGGGAGCTGCTGGATCGCAAGGACATCGACGCTTTGGTAATCGCAGCGCCGAATCACTGGCATTCGCTGATGACGGTTTATGCCTGCCAGGCGGGCAAGCATGTGTACGTGGAGAAACCGGTGAGCCACTCGATCGAAGAAGGCCGCAAGATGGTCAACGCTGCGAGAAAATACAAACGTATCGTCCAGGCCGGCACGCAGCATCGCTCGTGCCCATCAGTGCAGGAAGCCGCTCGCGATATCAAGGCGGGCAAGTACGGCAAAGTCCAGTGGGTGCACTGCTCCAAGCTCGGATCCAGAGCCACGATTGGAAAAGTAACGACGCCTCAGCCCGTTCCGAGCAACATCGATTATAATCTCTGGGCCGGCCCTGCTCCGATGACACCCGTGATGCGAAAGCAGTTCCATTACGACTGGCATTGGCAGTGGAACTGGGGCGATGGCGAGATGGCCAACTGGGGGATTCATTACATTGATGATTTCCGTCACATGCTGGGCTGGGATGATGTGCCGACCAAGGTCGTCGCCGCGGGCAATCGCTTCGCCTGGGACGACAACGGCCAGACGCCCAACATGCACTTCGCGCTCTTCGATTATGACGGCCTGCCGGTAGTTGTCGATATTCGCAATCTGCCCGACCCCAAACGAAAGGGCGGCAAGAGCGGGGCGGTTTACCTGTCATCTCGCGGCGGAAACTGGATCCAGTGCGAGAACGGCTCGATTCGCATTTCGCGCGGCGGCGGCTGGGCTTACGACAATGACGGCAAGCGCATCAAACAATACAAGGGCGACGCCGGAGAAAATCACGCTCAGAATTTCATCGATTGCGTCCGCAGCGGCCGAAGGCAGGACCTGGCGGCGGAGATCGAAGTCGGGCATTTCGGCACCGCTGTATGTCACCAGGCCAACGTCGCCTGGCGGGCCGGGGCTGAGGCTTCCGTTGACGAGGTCCGCGAGAACGTCAAGAAGCACGAAGACGCCCTGAATACGCTAAACGATATGCTTGTGCAGTTGGACGGCAACGGAATCGACCCGGCTAAAAATAAATTTGTCCTCGGCCCGGCCCTTACCTACGACCGCAAGACCGAACGCTTTGTCGGAGCCGGCGCCGAGAAGGCCAACAAGTACATTACATGCTCGTACCGCGAACCTTTCGTGATGCCGAAGGACCTTTAAAGATGTAGGGTGTGCACTGCACACCATCATCCATCGCCAATAAATGGTGTGCGATGCACACCCTACGGCCTTTAAGTCTATATATGCGCAACAACCCGGCGTACGGCAAACATGAGCCGTCGAAAAATAACGAGGTAAGGCGATATGAAGAATCGACATTTCGAGGGGATACGGATTGGGCTTGTTTTAATGCTGGGATTGTATTTCTGTATCACGGTGGAAGGTAAAACGTGGCATGTATCCGGAGAAACGCTGGCCGGCATCGAGCAGCAGCGGGTGCGAACAATCGCTCAGGCCGCTACGCTCGCCGGGCCGGGCGATACGGTGATTATTCATAGCGGCGTTTACCGTGAGGCTGTCGTAATTGAAAAGAGCGGGGCGCCGGACAATCCGATTACGTTTCAAACTGCCGCTGGGGCCGGCGTGATTATGACCGGCGCCGACCGCATCAGCGAATGGACAGAGGTAAAGGGCGATGGCCATATTTACAGCACGCCCTGGCCGCACGAATTCATTACGTGGAACCCGCACAACACGCATCCCGACGACGACTACCATCGCCTTATCGGCCGGTGCGAGCAGGTTTTTGTCAACGGTTACGCACTCCGGCAGGTCCTCGAACGTGACAAGCTTGCACGAGGCACCTTCTTTGTCGATCTTGACGACAAACGCCTCTACGTATGGAGCTACGATAATCAAGATGTTAGCAACAGAAAGGTGACGGTAGAGGCTTCGGTGCGCGATAGCATTCTGACCGTCAAGGGAGATTATGTAACTGTCAAAGGCATTCGCTTTCGATACGCTGCAAATCGAGCTCAACGAGGCGCCGTCGAATTCTCAGGCAATCATCTGACCGTTGAGGATTGTACCTTCGAATATACCAATGCCGGCGGTGCGGCATTCAGAGGCGAAGATATCACGGTCCGCCGCTGTACGTTCCAGTACAATGGTCAGCTTGGCTTTGGGGCCAGCCGAGCCCACAGGCTGCTGATAACCGGATGCACGGTGCGAAACAACAACACTAAAGGATTCAATCGGGGCTGGGAGGCGGGCGGCAACAAGATATGCCTGGCCCGCGGCGTAGTGCTCGAAAACAGCACCTTCGTTGAAAACCGGGGAAACGGAATATGGTTCGATATCGGCAACGAAGACTGCACCGTGCGCAACTGTCTGGTTGCCTTCAACGAGGACTCCGGCATCTTTTACGAAATCTCCTACGGCCTGCACGCTCATGACAATGTCATCGTGGGAAACGGCCTGGCCGACACGACCGGCGCCTGGGGCGCAAGTGCGGGCATAAGTATCTCCAGCTCGCCGGATTGCCTCATCGAGCGAAATCTGCTTCTTGGCAATAAAGAAGGCTTCAACTTCCGCGAGCAGACGCGCTCGACGCCACGAATCGACGACAGAACGAGCGAGCCGGTATGGAATCACGACCATATCGTTCGCAACAATGTCATCGCCCTCAATCGCGATGCGCAGACCTGGGGCTGGTTCGATATCCCGGACAATCGCCACTGGCCCGCTCAAAGCAGCAACGACGACGCTGACGAATTGTCGCTGGAAAAGCTTGCACTTACTCTCAGAGATAATCTCTATTTCGCCGGCCCCGGCGCCGAGTTGTTTAACTGGGGGGTCACATGGAAGAAGAACAAGAGATACCAGCGTCTGGAGCAGGTTCAAGAGGAACTTGGGCTCGAACAGGGAAGCAAGTCGGCGGAGTTCACGGTTAATAATTTCTCAGCGTTTGATTTTCGTGTGCCGGCCGACAGCCCAGCCGTCAAAATGAGATGCTATCCACAAGGAAAAGTTCCCGGCGTGCAGTTGGGTATTCTTGAATAAATGCCGGGTAAGGGCGGGCTATTTACTAACGGCATGACTTTACGGCACGAAATTGCTTGCTGCTGCCAATTCTCCATAAAAATCGCTTGGAAAAACAGCCGAGAGTCTTGAATTATCTCTATGGATTTGGTAGTATATTATATAAGAGATTCGGCAGTGTAACTGAGTACGAAAATGCACAAGTATAAGATAAATACTGCGCCGGTGACAATCTGCTCCGAAGGAGGCTGCCATGCGATTTAGAAAAGCTTTTACGCTTATAGAGCTTCTTGTAGTGATTGCCATTATAGCTATATTGATGGCGATCCTGATGCCGGCTCTCAGGAGTGCGAAGGAACACGGCAGACGGATTGTCTGCAGCAGCCACTTAAAAACACTGGGACTGGCCAATACCCTCTATTCCGACGAAGCAGACGGTTGGTACGTTCCGATCATGGACAGAACATTAGGCGACGATCGCTATTGGCCGGCCAACCTGCGGTATAGAGAATTAATCGGTTATAAACCCAAGAACGCCGTTGCGAACGAGAACGAGAGATGGAATGCGCCCAGGGAGTATCTATGTCCGAGCGATAGGATTTCGATCAAACGAATAGAAGACACTCAGTACAACAACTGGCTCAGCTACGGCTACAACCTGACGGACTGGTACTTTACAGACTGGTTCGGTATCGGATACGCCGGGCACAAAAACACGACCGTTCCCGGTCCGGCGGATGAGCTTATTTTCACCGAGAGCAATGACTGGTGGGCGTGGTGGTGGGGGGCAAATTACGAAGATGGATGGGACGTTCTCGGCCAGGATACTATCATGCCTTATAAAGATGTCGGCACCGACGGTCCGACCCTTTATCGTCACAGCGAGGGAGTCAACCTGGCCTTTTATGACGGACATACGGCGTATATGAAAAAAGAAAAGGTTTTCAATAAAGATGCGTGGGATGCGGAAAATCCCGGTATGTGGTCCACCTTCAAACATTACCCGCCAACAGATGCTGAGCAGAAACGATTGCCGAGACCTTAACAGCGGTTTGACCAGGAGTTTTTGCCGGTAGTTTGTCCAGGGACAATAAAGGTAAAAAAGAAGCATATATGAAGAAAGTGGTATTACGCAGAATAGCTAAACATCCCCGTATGGTCTTTCCGCTGAACGTGATGGCCGGACTTTCCGAACCGGTATCGATAAAATTGTAGCTTAGTCTTTGGCTATTAACTCTGCTTCGCAAGCCACGTCGCATATTGCTTTTCGACTACTTCGGGCAGCATGTTCACCAGCCAGTCCGCCGGTGATATTTCTGCCACCAGTGCCAGGACCTTAAGTTTCTTGGCTATGTTTGGCTGAAGTTGAAAACTGAACGTCTCACCCATAGCCACCGCTCCTCTGGTGTCAAACTTCTCTCGGGGCATGCTGCGGCCGGATGATTTTTTAATTTCTGCAAACTTCTCTTGATTGAAGAACTTGCTTATCTCCTGGTGATATTGAGAGCTTGTGTGCCGTATCAGAGCATCTGTCAATGGATTCGGGTCTCCCTTTACCCACTTTTCCAACAGATTGCGAAACTCCTGAATGCTGTCGAAACCCAATCTGCGCCAGTTGAGGTCGCGAATCGTTTGCTCACCGATATTCCAGCTCCGGCTGACCTCCTTGATGGCCTCAAGATGTGCCTTGTCGATATCATACGTCCTCGAATACTTAAACCAAAACCGCGACAAAATTTCCTGAATCTGGCTTATACTGTTCGATCGTAACCCCGGCGATGACATTTCTAAACTCCTCCAATCTAATAAAACTTATAATTCTTACGTTCCATTAGTATTTTAAGAATAAACAGCTAATAAGTCAAGTCTTTTCTTTTAGGCCCCGGCCAGGATTCAATCACTCATAGT
>CAZSOR010000095.1:13611-15025 GCA_964608395.1 uncultured Pirellulales bacterium | reverse complement strand
CAATCGGCGGTCGCGCATGGATACGATTGGCCTATGTGGCGATATAATGCGGGCCGCTCTGCGGCATCTGACGAACAACTGCCGGCCCAGATGAATCTGCAGTGGGTCCGCGAGCTGGAGGCCCCGAAGCCCGCCTGGCCTCAAAACCAGGACAGATTGCAGTTCGACGCCTCATACGAACCGGTCGTCGCCGGCGGGAGTATCTTCGTCGGCTCGATGGTCTCAGATAAAGTGACCGCCTATGACACGGCAACGGGGGCCGAGAAGTGGCGTTTTTACTGCGAAGGGCCGGTGCGTTTTGCTCCCGTGGCCTTCGAGGACAAACTCTACTTCGGCTCGGACGACGGGTATCTGTACTGCCTCAACGCCGGTGACGGTTCTCTTATAGAGAAGTTCCTCGCAGGCCCGGCGGCGAACAAGGTCATCGGCAACGACCGGCTCGTCGGAATGTGGCCCGTGCGGGGCGGACCGGTGCTGTACGACGACACAATATACTTCGCGGCAAGCATCTGGCCCTTCATGGGGACATTCATTTATGCGATTGACGCGGCCACGGCTGATGTCCTATGGACCAACAGCGGCAGCGGCCCGACGTACCTCTTGCAGCCTCATAACAGCCCGGCCTTTGCCGGCGTGGCGCCGCAGGGATATCTGGTCGCGACAGAGGACAAGCTGCTCGTAGCAGGAGGACGGTCCGTACCGGCCGCCTACGACCGCAGGACGGGAAAGTTCCTATACTACCATCTCAATAAGTACGGTAAAATGGGCGTCTGCAACGTCATGGCCTCGGACGATTATTTCTTCAACGACGGCTCGATATACAAACTGTCCGATGGTATCGGAATCTCCCGCGCGCCGGTCTCGGTGATAAAAGATGATGTTATGATCGGCGTGAGAAATAATGCCGTAGTGGCATATCAGCTCGCACCGGGAGCTAAAAAAGCCAAAGACCTTGGTGCCACAGAGGCCCTGCCCGGGCTCGATAAAATCCACATGGCCGCGGGCTCGCGAGTGTACGGCAGCGGCGAAGACGGTACGGTTCTGGCGGTTGATATTCCCGACAATAACAATATATCCGAAATCTCGTGGCAGGCGAGGATCGACGGCGAAGCCTGGAACATGCTCGCAGCGGACGGCAGGCTTTTCGTGATTACCTTCGAAGGAAAACTCTACTGCTTCGCAGAAAAGAAAACCGAGCCCAAACATTATGCTTTAGAAGCCAAACCTCTGCGACGCCGCTCCGGTCAATGGGCGGAAAAAGCCGAACGGATTTTGGAAATGACCGGACAAAAAGAGGGATACTGCCTTCAGCTCGGCATCGGCTCCGGCGAGCTTCTCTACCGGTTAATAAGTAAAACGGACCTGCATATAATCGCGATCGATCCCGATGCCGAGAAGGTCGCCGTGTTTCGCC
>CAZSOR010000095.1:0-13511 GCA_964608395.1 uncultured Pirellulales bacterium | reverse complement strand
GATTTTCTGCTGTTGAAACGTGCCGGAGCTTTGCCCGATTCGGCGGACTGGACCCATCAGTACGGCGACGCCGCTAATACCGTGATGTCTAACGACAAAGCCGTCAAAGCGCCGCTGGGGCTTTTGTGGTTCGGCGGACCTTCGAACGACAAGGTCTTGCCGCGTCACGGTCACGGCCCGTCGCCGCAGGTAGTCGGAGGCCGGCTGTTCATCGAAGGACCGAATACGATCCGGGCGGTCGACGTCTATACGGGAAGATTACTGTGGGAAAGACAGTTTGAGGACCTCGGCAAGTTCTACGACAATACGAGTCACCAGCCCGGAGCCAACGAGATCGGCAGCAACTACGTCACTGTATCCGACGCCATCTATATTGTGCACGGAGACAAGATACAAGTCCTCGATCCCGCTACGGGCAAAACAACGAAGGAATTTTCGATGCCGGGCGAGGACAAACCGCTCTTCGGCTGGCTGGCCGTCCGGGATGATTTGCTTTTGGCAACTTCTTCGCCGCTTGAAGTTCCGCTGATAGATGGAACAGGGCGTATAGTTTTACCCAAGAACAGCAAGCCAATCATTGACAAGGGAGCCGATTGGCAATATTTGGCCGGTGCTCATCCAAGCAGCGGGTGGACGCAGCCGGATTTCAAGACCGGCAACTGGAAAACTTCAGCGGCCGGATTCGGTTACCGCGACGACGATATCAAGACGACACTAAAGAATATGAGGAACCGTTACTCAGTCGTCTATTTACGCAGGTCATTCAACCTGCCCGAGCCGGACAAGATCGCCGAGCTTGGTTTGGTCGTCAAATACGACGACGCCTTTATCGCCTACCTTAATGACAGAGAGATTCTCCGCGTCGGTGTTACGAGCGGCAGCGGCCGAAGAGCATCGGGCGTCGGAAAACACGAGGCTGATAGCTGGGAATATTTCAGGATAGACAATCATACAAATTTTCTGCAAGCCGGAACGAACGTGCTGGCAATCGAAGGGCATAACGAAAAGGCCAGCGGCAGCGATTTTTGTCTTCACCCTTACCTGGTCGCTGTGGCGAATGGAAAATCCGGAATCGACAGGACGGCCGGGAAATTCGCCCTGAATAATATCACCGGCGTGACATTGAATACGGAATATTCATCCGGCAGCAAAATGCTTGTAGCCATGGACCGCCACACAGGCGATGTGATCTGGCGACGCAACGCTAAATACTCCCATCGTCACAATGCAATCGCGATGGCCGCCGGGAAAGTTTTCTGTATCGACGGCATGAGCCAAGCCAAGATGGCCACACTGAGACGACGGGGATTAAAATTCGAGGAAGGACACACGCTTTATGCGTTAGACGCTCAGACTGGGGTTCCAATTTGGCAGACCAACGAGGGCGTAGTCGGAACATGGCTGGCTTATTCAGCCGAGCATGACGTGCTACTCGAAGCAAGCAGCCGCTCAAGAGACCGAGCGCCCGATGAAGCAGACAGAGCAATGGCTGCTTACAGGGGATCGGACGGTTTACTCCTTTGGAGAAACGACGAAAAATATCAAGGTCCTCCTATAATTTATCACGACCGGATCATCACACAAACCAGCGGAGGTACCGATGCGGCAACTCTCGAAGCAAAGGCCTTGAACCTGCTGACCGGCAAGCCGATTTTGCGTGAACACCCGATGACCGGCGAGAAAATTCCCTGGTCGTGGATTCGGTTTTATGGTTGCAACACGGCGATTGCAAGCGAAAACCTTCTGACCTTCCGCTCGGCATCCGGCGCTTTTGTGGACTTGACCGCGGGACACGGCACAGCTAATCTCGGTGGATTCCGATCAGGATGCACATCGAACCTGATTATCGCCAACGGCCTGCTGAATGCACCGGACTACACACGAACCTGCACGTGCTCTTATCAAAATCAGGCGTCACTGGCCCTTATTCATATGCCGGACGTTAGTTACTGGACTTTCGATTATTACCTCAAACCGAGCGAGCCTACCCCCGTCAAACAGATCGGGATAAATTTCGGCGCTCCGGGTAACCGTTACAGTGAAAACAAAACTCTTTGGCTGGAATTCCCCAGCGTCGCAGGCCCGTCACCTGATATTCCGGTTCGTGCCGAATATGAAAACGCAAAATGGTTCCGGTATCACAGCTCGCGTGTAGAAGGCCGGTACAACTGGATCGCAGCCTCAGGTGTCACCGGGTTGAAGGAAGTTGTCGTTCGCATGTTCATTCAACCGGGCAGAAATCCTTCGAGTTTTAAAGCCTACGACAAAAACATTGAAAAGATTCCTGCGTGGTCCGAAGAAAATATCAAAGGTGCTTTCGAACAATCCCGGCCTTATACGGTGCGATTGTTCTTCGCCGAGACCGAGGAAAACGAAATCGGCCGGCGTCTTTTCAATGTCTCCCTTCAGAACCAGCAGGTTCTGGAAGCATTCGATATCTTCAAGGATGCCGGCGGAATAAATCGGCCCGTGGTGAAAGAATTCAAAGGAATCAACATAAAAGATGATTTAAGAATCGCACTTACCCCGGCGACGGAAAGCCAGGCGCCCCCCCTGCTTTGCGGAATTGAAATCATTGCCGAAGGTTGGTGAGCCGAAAAGAACTAAATAATAACAACCAGCTTAGTTTTCTTCCCGTGCGATATTTCTTGCTGTCGAAGGTAAACATGGTCTCAAGCGAGAAACCCCGGCAACGTCTTTGGTCATAATCAATTTTGCTCCTTTTGCCTGCATCTTGCGTAAAGCTAACTTCGCCTCTCTTTTGTTATGCGAACCCAGAGCATCGACAATAATACTCACCTTCTTGCCGCGATGCAGCAGCCCCAATGCAGTCGCCCTGACGGCGTATTCCGTGCCGGCACCAATTAAAATAAACTCATCAGCCTCCACTTCGCTAAGCAGCCTCTCTATTCGAGGCTCATCGAAAGGATCGATGCATCGCTTGTGTAGAATGACCTGTCTGTAAGCCAGCAGCACATCGGCCGGTAAAGAATTTATATTGTCCGCCGGGAAACTCGCCCGATCATTTAGAAGTGTGCATGTAATCTTTTTCTGCCCTTCAGTACCGTCAAGGCAATAGCCCATCGCGCTGCAGCCGTTATTGTTGGGGTAAACCTCGGCGGTAGAGATGACAGGAACTTTCTCACGTCTGATCCAGGCCATCACCCTGCGAATGTTGATCAGAACTTCCTCATAGTTTCTAACGCAAGCTCGGCCGCTGGAAAGTAAAAAATCATTTTGTGTGTCTATATCAATCAAGAGGTGACAACGTCGTTTTGGATGCAATTGCAAAAACATTTTCAAACTACCTATCACAATCACTCCCGACCCGTCCTTAACAGCCCATTTGAATATGCGTTTCTAACTAATAGTGCCATCTCGTATGTCATACGTAACACTATTTCTGACCATCAGTTATGTTTTTCGGGCAAAACAGACCTTGTAGCGAACAAAAAGGTATGTTATAGGACTACACCCGGCCGATACGATTTCTGATTGATGCAACAAGCGAGTAAGTGTTGCCAAGGAGTTGCAGTTATTCAACCACAATTCATGAAAAACCGGACGAGAAAGGCAAAATGAATCCTGCTCCAGCGTTACCGGCAGAATCCTGCAGTTCGGTATGAAGATTTTAAGTATGCAAAGAAGAAACTCAAGCGTTTGATTACTTTGTGAGCTCTTTAGAAAATCACCAGAGATTGTGCACTTACTAAGATTTGGGGATAACAGGCAGGCTGAAATATTGACTAATTATAAAGCTTTAAGTTGCCGTCAGAGGCTAATACACCCGCCTCTGACAGCAACTTCTTTTTAGGGCACTAATATTATTACGGTATGGCTTTTGCAATCGGTGCATAAGTAATCCGCTTATGCACTCGGATTTCTTCGGCGCGCTGCTCCAGCCTTACTATCTCTGTCATGTTTCCGGTCTTGCGGTGAAGCTGAACCAGTGTTTCCAGCACATCGGCCACTCCCGGGTGATATTCATCAAAAACATTCTCGAGTATTTCTAACGCCCTGCTACACAGATTTTGTGCTTTGGAGTATTTACCCTGATTTATATAAACCTTTGCGAGACTGTTAAGAGCTATGGCTGTTCGATCGTTATTAGTACCTTGTGAGCTTTCCAAAACTTCCAACGCTCTTTGCAGAACATCTTCAGCCTGGCTGTATTTTTTGCTTAAGAGATAGAATTCTCCAAACCGGCTCAAAATATCAAACTCAACCACGTGCCCGGAATCAGCCTGATTTTTAACGGCGCCCAGAGATTTTTCGAGAAACACTTTTGCATTAAGCAAGTCCCCTTTAGCTTCGTATATCCTTGATTTTACCAGCCAGACAGGTATGAGCAGATGATGATTCGGTCCATGGACTCTTTCCTGTATCGGAAGTGCTCTGGCAATTAATTCTTCAGCTTCAGCATATCGTCCACGCTGTGCATATAGTGATGCCATACTACTGTATACCTTGGCCGTATATAGATGATCCGGCCCAAAACTATTTTCAATCGAAGCTATCGCATTCTTAAAATAAGACTCGGCCTTTTCATAGTCACCCCGTGCGGCAAGCAGGCGGGCCATATCTACCTTAAATGGTGCAAGATCCTGATCTTCTTCAAGGGTAAATCCCCGCATAATAGTTAATGCCTGCTCCAGCGTACCGACAGCCTCGTCGTACCGGGCCTGCCTGCCGTAAATTTCGCTTAGAATTCTCAACGTGTAAGCCACATAGGGATGGTTTCGGCCATTCACCTTTTGCTGCATTTCCAGACCCTGCAGGCACATTGTCTCGGCCTCAGCCATATTGCCCTGATTCTTATAAAGATACGCCAGGTCAATCATACATGCACACATTTCGGAATCAGCGGTATTCGTCTTTTTTGCGAGATTAAGTGCCCTCTCCAAAAGAGGCTGGGCCTTTTCGTAACTACCGCAAGCCATGTAAACTCTTGCCATTGATCGCAGTGAGCCGGAAGAATAAGCCCTTTGCGCCGGCGCCGCCGATGCGTTAACAATGCCCAGGGAAAGTACAATCGAAATACAAAATATGACAAAAATACGGTTTGTGCTTTTTCGATTTGTCAAAGGGGAAGTTGCTCCCACCATCTTCTAACCCTCCATCCAATAATAGCAATAATTGATTAAAATAATTGATGCGTACTGAATCCGCATTGGTTATTCGTAAGCACCCTATTAAAATATAGGATATACATTCATCGAGAGCAAAAATGGAATTCCTGCAATATATTCCGGAGTTGAATTATCCGAGTCGATCATTCCGTGTGAATTGCCTGATATCTTATCAGTTATGAGTAGGAAACATGACGTCTATTGGCAAAAGTAGCGTTTTTTCTACAAATTCCCAGATTGACGAACGAGTAACAGAACTTTCCTTGCAATTATAAGTAGAACTTACTAAAAATAGCATTTTAATGTTAATCCATTCCGATAGGTGTGAAATATAAATAGCTGTAAACGACCCTTATAATCCGTTGCCAGTGAATTAATGAAAAATCAAATATCTGATATTGAGAGAAGAATATTAGCCGTACTTCAGGAGGGATTTCCGAGAAGCCAAACGCCATATAAGGACATGGCCGAACTGGTGGGTATCGACACAAAACGGCTGTTAGCGGTTCTCGATAACTGGAAGCGCGAAGGCAAGCTCAGACGTATAGGATCGATAGTAGATCATTTAAAGATGGGTTTGTCCGGCGGAGCGATGATCGCATGGCGAGTCGAGCCTGAGCGAATTGAGCAGGTCGGCACAACGTTGGCTGGATTTAAAGAGATCAGCCACGCATACGAGCGTAAAACAGCAGAAAACTGGCCATATAACTTATATACAATGGTCCATGGTGTCGATATTCAGGAGGTTGAGCAGATCGTTAAGCGTATGAGCCGGGCTTGCAAAGTATCTGATTATCGCATACTGATAACCCAAAAGGAGCTCAAGAAGATTCCTCCGACATATGTTACCGGATTGAGTGCCGAGAATATAAAGGAAGAAGGATAAGTATGTTCGACCTGCCTTTGCCTGAGATGGCCGTATTTATTCTCGTTGTTGTTATATGTTTCGCAGCAGCGGTGGTTGGGGTTCTTCAGTTGCTCAGGCAGGGCGAGAAACTCAGATGCTCTCTTTTGGCCCTTGTTTCACTGGCCGTAACACTCGAAGCGGTGATTCTGATATTCAGGGCCATAGCGATAAAAGCTGTGCCGCTGACGGGGCTGTTCGAGTCTATGATTGTCCTTACTATCGTATTCGGCCTGACATACCTGTTTTTAAGTATAGCCATACATAGAGTATGGTTTTCTTCAGTAATGGCCTGGGTAATGCTATTGCTTGTCTTAATGGCGGGTATTGTTGCCGAGCCTGCCTCGCAGGCTCACGCCGCAGCCTCTACTCCCTGGGCGATTGCTCATGCTATCGCAATGATTCTTGGCGGAGCATCGGCGATGCTCGCCACCGCAAGCGCAGTGCTCTATCTCTTTGCCGAGCGAAAACTCAAGCAAAAGAATCTTCTCCATGTCCTCGGCAAAGTACCCAACATTGAGAAACTCGAACGTATGAACCTTTTAGGCCTTAAATCATGCTTCGTATTGATGACATTTGGGCTGGCAAGCGGTATCGGCCTGGCGGCTACCTCGGCCTCGCTCAATATGACGGCCATCGATTGGCTCACTGACTCTAAAATTGTCCTTATCGCTATTGTCTGGCTGCTTTTAGGGACGATCATGGTACTGTTGAAAACAGTTAAATTAAAGAAAAAGACGATTGCCCACGTAACGCTTGTCGCTTTCGCCTTGATTCTATTTGCAGTAGTGGGCACTTCGGTATTCTGCGGCACGGGACATAACTTTGCCGGTGCCGATACAGAAGCTGCCGAACAGGCAAAATAAGAGCAAAAGATGAAGATTGTCGTATTAGGACTCAACCATAAAACCGCCCCGGTGGATATTCGCGAGAAGCTGGCCTTCGATACCGCCGAGACGAGCAGGGCGCTTTGCGAACTGAAGAAAAGGTTCGGCCAGGCTGAGTTCGTACTTATATCGACTTGCAACCGTGTCGAGTTATATTGTGCCGGCAAACACTACCAAGGAACCGATACGGCTAAACTTGCCGAGTTCCTCGCAGAGTTTCACAACATTGAGTTGGACAAATTCCGCCAGTTCCTCTACGCGTACGAGAATGAAGAAGCGGTCAGACATCTGCTGATGGTAGCATCGAGTCTGGACAGCCTTGTCGTGGGTGAGCCGCAGATAATCGGGCAGGTCAAAGAGAGTTACAAGCTTGCCTGTGCCGCAAAAACCACTGGCAAAATCCTGAATCGGCTGTTTCATTGTGCCTTTACCACCAGTAAGAAGGTATATACAACAACTTCAATCTCCAATGGCCGGGTGAGCGTTGCCGGCGTTGCGGTCGAATTAGCCCAGCAGCTTTTCGCAGATATCTCATCGGCGAAAGTAGTTGTCATTGGTGCCGGCGATACCGGCCAGTTGCTTGTTCAGCACCTGCTCCAGGCCGGAGCCCGGAATATAACTGTCGTTAACCGCTCTTATAATCGAGGCTTGAAGGTGGCCGAACAGTACGGTATCAGGGCAGAGAAATGGGAGCGGCTTAATGATCAGTTGATTAGTGCAAATATAGCGATAGCTTCCGCTTCAGTGCAGGATTACCTGTTCAGAAAAGATTCCTTCAAAGAAATCACAGCCCGCCGCAAAGAAGGAACGCTGCTGATTATCGATATAGCCGTGCCGCGTAACTTCGAGCCTGCCGTAAACGAATTTGAGGGGCTTTATCTTTACAGCATCGATGATTTAGCCGCCGTGGTAGAGCAGAATCGTAAAGCCCGTGAGCAGGATATGGCCAGGGGCATGGAGATTGTCCTTGAAAATGTTACGGACTTCACCGAATGGTTCGGTGCTAAGGATATAGGGCCTCTGATAGGCCGGATGAAGGAGCAATTCAAGCAAATCAGCGAGAATGAGATGGAACACTTCTTCGTCGGAGTCAGGCAGGAGGCCTCGTGCAAAGAGGTTATGGAGGCTATGGTCAACCGTATCGTTAATAAGCTGCTGCATTGCGTAATCAAGAACGTCAATAACGTAGCTAAGGAAAACGGGGCGACTGAGGCTGCAAAGCTTCTCGACAGCATTGTCAGGCAGGCCAAAGAGATAATGTCCGAATCGGATGGTAAGGAGGATGTAAAACAGTGAAAGATCCTTCAACGTCAAAGCAGATGCTGAGGCTTTTATTTTGGGAGAGCACGATACGGTGCAATTTGACCTGTGCGCACTGCCGGCGTATAGAATCTAACGAACAAGCCCACAAAGATATTACAACGGCACAGGCGAAGGTCCTGATTGAACAATTGGCTGAGTTGGGGCGAGGTCAGCCCATGATGCCTGTACTGGTTTTTTCGGGCGGTGAGCCGCTCTGTCGCGAGGACCTGTTTGGCTTAGTCAAGCAGGCTCGTTCATTAGGAATTACTCCCGCCCTTGCGACAAATGGGACGCTGATAGACACAATCGTAGCTGAGCAGATACGTGACAGTGGAATAGCGAGAGTAGCGGTGAGCCTGGATGGAGCGACGTCGGAGGTTCATAACAAGCTGCGTCAGCTTGAAGGATCGTTTGAAAGTGCGATTGAAGGCATCGGATATCTTCGTGATCAAAAGGTGCCTTTTCAGATAAACATCACCCTGACCAAACATAACGCCGGGCAATTAGAAGAAGTTTACAACCTTGCCAAATCACTCGGTGCGGTAGCGGTGCATATATTTATGCTTGTACCCGTCGGCTGCGGGCAGTCCCTTGCGGAAACTGATATGCTCTCACCCGAGCAGTACGAGCAGAAATTACTCGATATCTGTGAAATGGATGGTCGAGGTGAATTACAAGTGAAAGTGACCTGCGGCCCTCATTACGAGCGTGTCATCAGGCAGCAGGGTTTGTACAAATCCCGTACGGAAACAGGCCATGGCCAAGGCGATGTTCCAGGCAGGAGCGGACACAGAGGAGCATCGAAAGGATGTCTGGCCGGCCTCGGAATTTTATTTGTGGGGCATCAGGGCAATGTATTTCCATGCGGCTATCTGCCCGTCAATTGCGGCAACGTGCTTGAAGAGAAGCTTTCAGATATATGGTACGGCAGCAAAGATCTTGCACGGATGCGTGACAGCAATGAGCTGGAAGGTAAATGTGGCGTCTGTGGGTACAAACAGGTATGCGGCGGGTGTCGGGGCAGAGCGTATGCCGCCACGGGTAACTATATGGCCGAAGAACCTTTTTGCGCTTATGTGCCGCCCGAAGCAACTCGTTGATCTCTATTAGAATTTTTTTACAGGTTTTTCTATGATAAATATCAGCAAATTATATTGTGACCAGATTACCCCGGGCGATTGGCTTCGCTATGGGGCCAGGGGCTCGGGCGAACGTGAAGGTGAAATCGTCCCTAAGAAAGCATCCGAGAGACGCCCTATCGTAGTATGGAATATCACCCGGTCGTGTAATCTCAAGTGCGTGCATTGTTATAACGACAGCGGAGTATCGAAAGCCGACGATGAGCTGTCAACCGATGAGGCTAAAACCGTACTGGATGATCTTATCCAGTTCGGTGTTCCATCGGTTCTTTTTTCCGGCGGCGAACCTTTGATACGTCCCGACCTGTTTGAGTTAATCGGCTACGCGGTCGAGCGAGGCATGCGTACCGTAATTTCAACCAATGGAACCCTGATAACCGCCGATATGGCGAAAAAAATAAAGCAGCGTGGAGTTTCCTACGTAGGTATCAGCCTTGACGGCATAGGCGAGACAAATGACAAGTTCAGGGGCGTAGAAGGTGCATTTGACAAAGCTGTGAGGGGAATTAAGAACTGCCAGGATGCCGGCGTGCGAATCGGGCTAAGATTGACTTTGACTAAGAAAAACGTTCAGGATCTGGAGAGTTTATTCGGTTTTTTCGAGTCAAAGAATATTGAGAGGGCCTGCTTCTACCATTTTGTCCCGAGCGGCAGGGGAAAGAGCATGGCAAGCGAGGATCTCACACACGCCCAAACAAGGGAGGCCGTCGATACAATAGCAAAAAAGACAAGACAATATAAACAAGCAGGCAAAACTACCGATATATTGACGGTCGATAACCATGTCGATGGCGTATATCTTTATCTGAAATTAAAGCAAGAGGATCCCGCACGCGCAGACGAAGTCTGGAAGCTATTGACCTGGAACGGCGGCGGGATGTACAGCAGCGGCGTGGGAATTGGCTGTATTGATTTTCACGGCAAAGTTCATCCGGACCAGTTTTGGTGGCATTACGACCTTGGCGATGTGCGTAAAAGGCCATTTAGCCGGATTTGGACCGATACGAGTGATCCCGTCATGAAAGGTTTGAAAGATCGCCGCCGGCACATAAAAGGAAGATGCAGGCTTTGTAAGTTTTTTGACGGCTGCGGCGGGAGTTTGCGGGTTCGGGCAGATTTACATTTTGGCGATTCATGGGCTCCGGATCCCGGGTGTTATTTAACAGATAGTGAAATCGGCCTGGATGACGAAAAACAGGCAGAATTGGAACGCAGCGGCGAGATTTTTCAAATGCCTGATTAGTTTTCGCATACCTGCTCTGAGGAAGGATTGCCACAAAACAAGTCAAAGAGATACTTGAGGAAACAACAGTCGCTTCTGCCGTGTAGAGCCATATCGAGCATCGCTTTCTGAGCCTGCCGGAATCACTGGCCAGCTCAAATGATAACCGCAACTCTTCTGCTGCGGTCAATGAACCGGACGGGGTATAATCTCAGCACTAATGCCATGTTTCTTTGCTTCCGCTTGTGTTGGCAGGCCAAGACAATAGGCTTCGACGCGCGGCGGCACTTTGCCGAATTTCTTCACAAATGCTCGCACAGAAGAACCGCTTGTAAAGAGTACTTTATCGATATGTTCGAAGTCGACATCCGCAGACTCAACTTCAACAGTCATATATGCAGAAACTTCCGCTACCTCTGCGCCCATCGCGGCGAGTCCCTCGGGCAATTCACGAGAGGCAACTTTCGCCCGCGGTAGAAGCACTCGTTTGCCTTTCATGTCCAGGCTTGCAAATTTTTCGAGGAGGCCGGCGCTCGACTCATTATCCGGAACCAGGTCAGCTAAAATACCAAAACCGGCAAGCTCTCCGGCAGTTGTCTCACCAATAGCAGCAATCCTCGCAGAGGCCAGCGACCTGGTATCAGAGCCCAGCAGTCGCAGGCGTTCAAAGAAAAATCTCACACTGTGAGCGCTTGTAAATATCAGCCAATCAAATGTTTCCAGCCGTTGTAATATTTCATCGAAGTGCGAGTAATCTTCCAGACCCACACATTTTACTATCGGGCGATGTACAATGGTACCAAGGTGTGTATATTTTTCCGGGTGTGTGCCGAGGATAAGAACTTTAGGCTTTTTGTCGAACCAATTCAACTTTTCCTGAAGCTCCACTACCTTGCCGACAATAAAAACAGCGGGAGTACGTAAATTGGCTTCCTGGACCTTCTGGAGAAAGTCTTTCAGGGTTCCCGTAATAACTCTTTGATTATAGCGGGTGCCGTTTTCAACGGCGGCGATTTTCGTTTGTTCGGACCAGCCTGCTTTGAGCAACGCATCTATGATCTTTGGAATGTTAGCTACACCCATAAGAAAGACAATCGTGCCCGCATTGGGTATCTTGATTTCTTTCCCTTCTTTACGATGCCCGGTTACGATAGCGAGGTTTGGGGTGAAGTCCCGGTGTGTCGGCGGGATTCCAGCATAAGATGGAGCGGCCAGCGCGCTGGTAATACCAGGTACAACTTCAAAATCTACTCCCGCCTCGGCACAAGCTTCGACTTCCTCGCCGCCCCGGCCGAAGACATAAGGATCGCCCCCCTTGAGCCGAACAACAATCTTATTATCGCCGGCCTTTTCTATCAAAAGCGCATTTATCTTCTCCTGAGACATCGTGTGCCGGCTGGCAAATTTGCCAACAGATATAATTTCGGCATCCGCCCTGGCAAGTTGGAGCAATTCGAGCGGAATAAGATGATCGTGAAGAATTACATCAGCCTGGCGGATAAGCTTATAACCCTTCAATGTTATCAGCTCGAAATCACCAGGTCCTGAACCGACGAGATAGACTTTTCCCTTTGACATTCTTATCCTGAATTGGAAGCATGATATTATAGAAGAAAGTTAAGTTTTTTTACCATTCTCATAAATGAGAATAATTGTCCTGTAAATTATTTCTGAATAGAGGATAAGCAACTTCCATTGATCTTTACCTTGACTTTTCGGCGGCTTTTCTTTATGCTCTTTCTGTATAATCATATGATAGACAAAGGTCAAGCGTAAACATGGAATTGGCCAAAAGAGTGAGAGTGAAAATATCTGTCATACGGCAAAAAAAGTGTTATGGACAAAATCGACAGCCAAATACTACAAGAGCTTCAATATAATTTTCCTCTGAGCGAGAGACCTTATGAGGTTATCGCCGAGAGATTGAGGATTTCTAAAGAGGAAATTTGGAACAGGATCCAAATGATGCTCGATAAAGGATTGATTCGCCGTATGGGGGCCAGTTTCGATTCAAATAAACTTGGCTTTCGCAGTACATTGGCTGCTGTTAGTGTTGCCCCCGAAATGGTGGACCGTGCTGCTGAAATAATAGGCCGGTTTTATGAAGTAACCCACAGTTATCTCCGTAACGATGTTTTCAACATCTGGTTTACATTAATCGCTATCGATGACAACAGAATAGAAAACATTCTTGAGCAAATTCGTAAGTCTTTATCTCTTGAACAGTCGAAGATCCTTAATTTGCCTATGAAACGGCTTTTTAAGCTCGATGCCCGTTTTCGCGTTTCCTGATAATCGTGATTACCGGGAAACAATTACACAGAATATGATATCCACAACATTCGAATGGCATTTCTTTGGACTACTTCAATGTGTTGTTTAGCAGCAGCCTCGCTACCCTTACAAGTTCGTACAAATGGGGATTTAATGTCTTTTTAGGATTCATTCGATTAATGCGCAGGTTGAGCTATGTATTAATCGAATGAACCCAAATCTTTACACAATTCTAATGATTTTGAGCGTCACCTTATTCGAGAAAGTGTCTATGTTATAAGTACTTATGGAAGCCAGCCACACAACTGATAACGCTGATTGTTGTAACTAATTGATGTTATTTGACTTATGACCGGACAGTAGTGGCAATCGGTATTATTACAAATCTACAGTCTCCAGCTAAAACTCACCTTTTAAAAATGGCCAACACGAACAAATTTCCCTTGTTTTACCCTCTTCTCTATGCTAAAATAATCTATTCGAGCTTATACTGGAGGAATATCGGACATGTGAAGCTGGGTGCTTTACTCAATAATTTAGAATACCCACGAAGGCTTAACGTTTAAAGTTTCCGAATGTCAAATTAAAAAAGAAAGGAGAATTAAGATGAAAAGGTTATGTGTTTTTGTGTTGTTGATGTGCTTTGTGGGTAGT
>CAZSOR010000094.1:12237-15099 GCA_964608395.1 uncultured Pirellulales bacterium | reverse complement strand
TGAAGTTGCTTTTTTCTTTGGCGCCTTTGTAAGTCAAAAAAAATCTTTCGCTGCCAGCGACCGACTGCCGGCGCAATCGAAGACATCGGTCGTTTGTGATCAGCGCAGCGTTTGCATCGTCAAAAAGATAGTCCGTCTGTAACTGCTCTGCCAGAAACTCTGCACCGGCTTCTGCTAACTTCTGCTCTACTTCCGGCAGCGAGTCAACCTTGAGTTTTAATTCGATTTCGACGTACATTAATTCTATCTATTATCTGTTATTTTTTATTTTTAGATTTACGGACGGTTTGAATGAAATTCTCAGGCTGAATGACCGCGCCTACTTTTGTCTGCACGGCAGTATTTTGCAACAGTGTTACAATCGTTTTCGGTTCGACCTGGTAAGCTAAAACAGCAAGTCCCGCCAGATAAGGTGCCGCCCAGCTCATTCCTGCCTCTCGCCAATACGTATAAACGTCACTACCTGTGTGACTTGCAATATCTGCCGGACTTGACTTCGTCGGCGTGTCGGTTTCAGCGCAGATGGAGATTATAGGAGAACATAATATGAGTACTGACGCTATTGCTGTATGAGTCGGAATTCGCACAACTTTAAGCAAATTAAACAAGCGCATACACATATCTCCTTTCTCGCTACACGAAGTTATCATGTCCGATTTATGTGACTATATTCACCAATCGGGACTTTATAACGATAATTTTCCTGGGTTCTTTGCCGGCCAGCGCGGCAATGACTTTCTCACAGCTCAATGCCTTCTGTCTTATCTGATCCTCATCTGCGTCGGCTGATACGACGATTCTGTCCTTTATCTTACCCTTGACCTGCACCGCCAGTTCGATTTCCTTTTCTTTGATAAGCTCTTTGTCGTATTCGGGCCAGGGCTCATAAGCGAGGCTTTCGGTATGGCCGAGTCTCTCCCAAAGCTCTTCGGCAATATGAGGCGCGAACGGAGCAAGAATCAGAACGAGCTTCTCGACGACGGCTTTGGGCCTGACGGTTTGCCTGCCGAGATGGTTCACGAGAATCATCATCGCACTGATGGCCGTATTAAAGCCGAAACTCTCTATGTCGTCACCGACTTTTTTAATTGTCTGGTTCAGCAATCGAAGTGTCGCCTCATCCGCCCGGGCTTGTTGTACCGCCTTATCCAGTTCGCCAGTGTCCCTGTCTATAACGGCCCGCCAGAGTTTCTGCAGGAACCGGTGGACGCCTTCGACACCCTGCATGCTCCAGGGCTTGATGGCCTCAAGAGGCCCCATGAACATTTCATATAGCCGGGTAGAATCGGCCCCGTAATCGTTGATGACCTTGTCGGGATTTACGACGTTGCCGCGTGATTTGCTCATCTTCTGGCCGTCTTCGCCCAAAATCATTCCCTGATTGATGAGCTTCTTGAACGGCTCTTTCGTGCTGACGTAGCCAAGGTCATAGAGAAGCTTGTGCCAGAATCGCGAATACAGCAGGTGCAGCACGGCGTGCTCGGCCCCGCCGATATACAAATCGACAGGCATCCAGTACTTTTCCTTTTCCGGGTCCCAGCCCTGCTGATCATTTTCAGGGTCAAGATACCTAAGGTAATACCAGCAACTGCCGGCCCATTGAGGCATTGTATTTGTTTCACGTTTTGCCTTCGTGCCATCGGCCAGCGTTACATTCACCCAATCACCAACGTTGGCTAAAGGCGGTTCACCCGTCCCCGTTGGTTTATAGTCATCAACCACCGGCAGCTTAAGTGGCAAATCCTGTTCTGAAAGTGCGATTACTTGATCGTTTTGGGTATGTAGAATCGGAAACGGTTCGCCCCAATAGCGCTGCCTGCTGAAGAGCCAATCTCGTAGTTTATAGTTGACAGATTTTTTGCCCAGGCCCTGCTCTTCGAGCTGGTTTGTAATCTGCTCCTTGAAATCAGATGTGCTCAAGCCATCGAACCGCCCGCTGTTAATCGCCCTGCCGTCGCCGACAAAGCAGAACTTGCCCTGCTTAACCAACTCGGCCTGTTCGGGATTCGGCGGCTCAACAACCGGGATGATCTGCAGATTAAATTTCGTCGCAAACTCGAAGTCACGCTCATCGTGAGCCGGCACGGCCATAATCGCACCGGTTCCATAGCTTATCAAAACATAATCGCTTATCCATATCGGAATCTTCTCGCCGTTCACAGGATTGACGGCGTAAGCTCCGATGGGTTCGCCGGTTTTCTCTTTAGCCAGATCCGTACGATCCAGATCGCTTTTACGCGAGGCCTCCTCACGGTATTTTTGAACGGCGTCCTTTCTTTCCTCGCTTGCAATTTTATCTACCAACGGATGCTCGGGAGCCATGACCATATAGGTCGCGCCGAATAATGTATCGGGGCGTGTCGTGAAGACACGAATGCTTTCATCGAAATCGTCGACCTTGAAATCGACATCGGCACCGATACTCTTGCCAATCCAATCCTTCTGCAATTTTTTTATCGATTCCGTCCAGTCAACCTCGACCAAATCGTCCAGCAGTCTTTCAGCGTATTTTGTAATCCGCAGCATCCACTGGCGCATCGGCTTTCGCATGACGGGGTGCCCGCCTCGCTCGCTCAGCCCCCCTATCACTTCCTCATTGGCCAGCACCGTCCCGAGTTCCGGACACCAGTTTACTGCAACCTCCGCTTCATAAGCCAGGCGGTACTCATCTATGAATTGCTGTCTGTCTTTATCGTTCAGTCCCTCCGGGATGGGGAGCTGCTCGATGGGCCTGGCTTTCTGCTGGGCTTCGTCAAAGTAACTGTTGAAGAGTTTCAGAAATATCCACTGTGTCCATTTGTAGTACTTTGGATCGATCGTGGCAATTTCCCGCTGCCAGTCATAGCTGAATCCCAGCGATTT
>CAZSOR010000094.1:0-12137 GCA_964608395.1 uncultured Pirellulales bacterium | reverse complement strand
GAATCGTCGCAGTCCTGCGCTCTGAAGATTTTAGATTCTTCCCAGAACCGCTGCCACTTCTTTTCAATCTCGTCTGATTTATAAAGTCCCTTATTAGAACACATCTATTGCTTCTACTCCTTGTTAATGTAAAAACCGTTATTTGTACACAATAATGTAAAAATCCGAGAAAATCCACTAAATTTCATCTTCCGTAGACGATGCTCGGCTACAGCAGGCTTTTTATATATCAGTTTGTTAACTAATAGCCGGTGCGTTGCCCCCCTATTGACTGGTACTGAAGAGAAAAATCTGAAGACTAAAAAATGTTGCCGGTGTGCGGGAAGATGAACTATCTATACTGGATAATGGGCTCTCAGAGTTTCCACATTCCGTCCGGAAGCACCTGAATCACTCCGGTGTCACGATAGAAATTCAAAGTCGCAATCGTATAATCCAAAAGGGCCAGTCCGGCATCGTTCTGGGCATTGAACAGGTCGCCCTGTGCCTGGAGCACACGGCGGCTGCTTGCCTTGCCGTGCTGGAGCAGCAGAAAGGTATTATTAAATCGCTGCTGAGCTAATTCAAGGGCTTCTAACAAGACCTTGTAGCGTTCGGCTGCTTCCGTGAGATCGCGGTGGGCCTGGCGTACTTCCAATGCTATCGTATCGGCTGCAAGCTCGTACTCTCGTTGTCGCTGGTTCAAGGTTATCAGGGCTTTGCGGTAAATGTTCTGCTCGGGCACGCGGTCCAGCGGCAGATTAAGTTCGATGCCGAGTCCGTATTCTTCTCTCATCCAGCCGAGTGTCCCCCGGTCGGCTCGGTTGGATGAAGTAACGCCGGCGGTACCAATCAGATTTGCTTCGGCACGGAAACCATCGGCAGCAACATAAACTTTACGCTGGGCATCGATAATGGCATCTGCATTGTTAACCAGGTCGAGACGCTGAAGCAATGCGGCTTCGATGACTTTGGCTTCGGTAAAATCAGGCTCGATCATTTCGACGGTCCTGATTGCTTCGAATTCATTTTCGTCTAATTGAAGCTCGGCCATTGTGGGCAAACCGAGGATTATCTTGAACTCGTCAAGCGCCTGCTTGTAATCTTTTTCCGCCTGGGAATAAATGTTCGAGGCCTGTAATTTCTCTTGTCGGATCCGGTCAAGCTCGAGCAGCGGTACCCGGCCTGCATTGGCTAATTTCTCTACACGCTCATAGAGCCATGCCAGGGTAATGTAATTGTTCCGGGCATTCTCCGTCGCATCATGCTTCTGCAGGATTCCATAGTACTGGCTAATCACTGAAACAACGAACGTTTTGCGAAACCGGTTGAAGAAACGTACCTGATAGAGAGTGTCGCGTTCGGCTTGAGTGAGGTTTTCCAGCACGACTTTTCGGTCGCTGCCTCGCAGCAAAGGCTGTGTTACAGTTGCGCTTAAGATTGAAGTTATACCGCCCCGCAGATTGCCGGTAAGCACGTCGACCCAGGCGGCGGCAAGTTCGGTGCTGATTCTGGTGCCTCCCGCCAACAGCCGGTTAAAGCCGATGTTGGATTCAACTCCTACTGCCTCATTGTTACTGTCCGCGTTATATCCGCCGCTTGCCCCGCCGAAAAACTGATATTCAAACTCGTGCCGTGTCAGTCTCAAATCCAGAGCCATGATGTAAAGGGCTTCTTTTTCCGTTTGATATTCGCGATTTTGTGCGGTCGCCAGGGCAACCGCCTGCGGAAGGGTAAGCACGCCAAAGGAAGTAATCTCTTTTTCGATTTGAATGTCGTTGGGTGATGGCACAGTGTCGCTGATCTTGTAGTTATTTTTGGTGCCAAAATCCTCGTCCCATTTCTGGTCGATGATATTATAGACCTGGTCGTCGGCTTCTTTCTTGTAGTTATGCTGAGCACACCCAAGCCAGCCGCACATGCAGGTCAGGGCACATAAAATCAAACAAACACGGTTTTTGCAAGGGTAATTGTAAAGCATATACTCTATACTTTCCCTCGATCCTCTCAAAAGTTTAGCTGTCCTTTTCAGGCTTTTACCGGCGTTGCGCATCCAACTACAATCTTCTTATTCCGATCATCTCACCTGGGATCAGCTCCAGGCCTTCAGGAATCTCTATCAATACGGGACGTCCCCATTGAGGCATGTTGGGATTTAACCACATTCGTTCCGGCATGAGTTCCATTGTGGGCCCGATCTGTGTGATATGTGACCTTGCTATCTGGGGTGGCTCTCTGTCCTTGATTAGTTCAACGGGCATATTCTCTTCCACTTGCCCCAATAGTCTGTCCCCGATGTATGCAATGATTTCACTGGGGCTTGCTGCAGCTATCGCAAGGATAGATTCGCCGGCGGTAACTACTTCGCCGGGCCGTCCCATGATCTTCTCCCCGGGTCTGCGCATCAGGGCCTCATTCGCCTGCTGCTCGACCGGGATTACCACGCCATCGATTGGAGCTTTCAGCTCTAAACTCTCACGGGCCTTCAGCGCCTCAAGCTGGGCAAGAATCCCGTCCATGAGGCGTTCCTGGACAGCTATCTGAGCACGTATGACTTTCAGAGCATCGTTTACAGAAGGATTAAAAGGATGACTCTTGGCATATTCATCACGCCGTTGCTGGGCCTGTACTAAATCGCTCTTGGCCTGCTCAAGCAAATTCTCGTTCTCCTCGACTTTTTTTGCAAGAGCGTTGTATTGAACCTGGGCCTTCTCCTGTTCGTATGGCGCGAGGGCTTTCTGCTCCACGAGGCCACTGACAATCTTTGCTTCCATAGCCAGGTCATCTAAAACAATTCGGTCGGATGCGATCTGTGAGCGCAGACTCAGGATTTGAATTCTGGCACTTTCGATATCTACGGCAAATGTTCTCATACGTGCGATGTGGTTGATTACTCGATCAGACTCCTCGGCCAGCAGGGTCTCCTGAGTAGGGACTAACTGGGCCGACAGATGTTCGATTTCCGCTAAAATCGCATCCAATTGCGTCTGTAATTCGATCCGGGGCTGCTCGTTATCGAGAACTGTATTGACGATGGCGACTGTTTGCCCCTTCGTCACGTTTTCGAACAGTTTGACGGAGACGGTTTTAAGCCTGGCTTCGCAGTTTACAGATACATGAACTACCGGGCTGCGAGCCATGCCGACAATTTCGAAACGTTGTGAGCGGCGGGTAAAAAGACCGATTACGCATGCCACTGCCCCTAACCACACGAGTATAGGAAGGAGGTGGAGACGCAAACGAAACGGATAATTTCTAAGGCTTATCCTTTTCATAAACCCTAAACCTCCAGCAGCTTTTCCTGCATTGTCAGGCTGATGTTCTCAAGGCCCTCGACTTTTTGCAGTTCGGATAACATTTGTTGGTTTCCCTCGGCGTTTCGTATCATCAACTGATAGGCATATTCAACTTCGGAGACGCCGAAGCCGCTGTCCTGCGCCGATATAAGAGTATAACTGCCGCAGAAGCGTCTGAGGATAGCGGGAATCGGGCTTTCGGGTCCTATATGGCCTCTAACAGTAAACCGTAAGAAGCCGTTGTGTGGCTGATGTGATCCGAAAGCTGTCACATACAGATATATGATGATAAGGCTCAGAATAATCGTCCCGACGATAGCGACGGCATATCGCTGAGAGCCTGACGCCATGCCAATTACCAGTGAGCAAAAAATGAAAGCTATGTCCCTCGTATCTTTAATGATGTTACGAAAACGTATAATTGCTAAAGCACCCATTAGTCCGACAGCAGTGATGATACTGGTGCCGATGACAGCCATGACCATTGCTACGACAACTGTGATTAGAATCAGCGATTGTACAAACGACCTTGAATAAGACATGCCGCTGTGAGTGAAGTAATAAACCCAGGCCAGAGCTTGTCCGAGAACAAAGGCCAGCAATAGAGACAAAAGAATTGCCTCAGGCGTAAAAATTCCCCCGGATGAGGGAGTGCCTTCCAATATTTGCCACATTCTATCCATAATTACTAAAAAGTTAACTGGGGTACATAGAACTCTAATAAACGTGAGTCTGTTATCGACGAGGCGAACTTCGAGATTGATCTCGCCTCTAAGTTGAAATACTTGACCATTTGGCTCAACCAGGCAGGATAGCTGTTCGTAAACTTGATTTCCAAAATCACTCCGCCCAACGTAAAGGGATTCCTCTGCCAGCCTCTTCCGCCAAGTCTGACTTCGGGCCGGTTCGTAACGCAATATGCCAACTGTCGATCAAAGGTTACTCTTACTCTGTTTTCTGAAGTTCCTTCGAACGCCTGCCGCATGTACCGGATAAGCACCATTGGCCTGGCTCCGATAGTTTTCATATACAACTGGAACTGGTTGATTGTGCCTATATCGGCAGTATAGTTCTGTGGAGGTAGAGATAATCCTGCAAGCAGGGTCGGTACGTCGCGATCCATAACTCGTGCCCTGCTTTTGTTAATAATAGTATTTATCCGCCGTTTGATTTCAAAAAAGCGAGGATAATCCGGCTCATCTGTATAACTGCGGATGCGCAGCTTAAAGCGGTTTTTATGTCCCCTCATACTTTCCTGGCAGAGCTGCAGAATATCAGAGTCCAGATAAAGGCTTACAATCGGATAGTCACCACTTCTCTGTAATTTACAGTACCGGTCCACTTCTAAATATGGTTTTGTAAACTCTGCGATCGCCTTGGCCATTGACTCGCTGATGTGATATTTCAGCTCATGGCGGCACGAAAGAGTACGGTCGGTCAATTCGACTGGTTTTTTTTCCTTGTCCGTTTTGCTTTTTGCCTGAAGAGAACTATTATTTTCCGTTGAAGTTTTTATCGTGATCTTCCTTCAAACTTTACAAGTATCGTTATCGCACCCTTGAGCATTAAAAGATGCTGAAATTACTGACTCAATTTCTTATCTAATTATAAGCATCTACCTTTATTATCGGACAAATCCCATGACTTGGGATTCGCAAAGCTAACGTTCAGCTCTGTTAGTCCTGCTTTTATACCATTCAACTATAATATTCTGACAAATTATCTTATCTATTCTAACATATTTGGATTGGTTAAGTCAATACTATTTTAATTCTCGATATTATGCCATTGACTTCAATTTGACGGTTTTTACTTGACTATGTGGTGTTACTCCTATTAAATCCTTATTCTGGTCGATTTTATTTTATCGAGAAGGTACTCTTGATAAGCCTGGAACTGGATATCTCGGATTCTTTTGTTGCTCCCTGCTTGTGCGAAGGCAAATTTGCCACAGATAAAAAGGACAGGAACGACAGCTTTGTGTGAGAATGACAGGAAGATATATTTATGGCTGAACAGATTGTAAAAGTTGGGATTGTTGGTTTCGGCACTATAGGCACCGGTGTTGCAAAGCTTATAACCGAAAATGCTGATGCGATAGCGGCCAGGACCGGTCTTCAATTGAAGCTTGCCTGCGTTGTCGATATAGACACGACCTCTGAACGTCCTATAAAATTGCCCGATGGTGTCCTAACCGATGATCTTAATAGATTGTTAAACGATGATACTATTCAAATAGGTGTAGAGACGATCGGCGGGACAGACATCGCAAAGGATGTCCAGCTAAAGATGCTTGAGGCGGGAAAGAATGTAGTCACCGCCAACAAGGCCCTGCTGGCTGAATACGGCAATGAGCTATACAAAGCCGCTCATAAGAACGACCGCTGTATAGCCTTTGAAGCGAGTTGTGCAGGCGGAATACCTATTGTCTCAGCCATCCGAACAGGATTGACGGCGAATAATATCACCGCGATGTATGGCATTGTCAACGGGACATGCAATTACATCCTCTCGAATATGACATTTAAGAATGAAGATTTTAGCGAGGCTTTAGCTCAAGCACAAGAAAAAGGCTATGCCGAATCAGACCCGACACTGGATATCAGCGGCGGTGATAGTGCCCACAAGCTGGCTATTTTAGGTTCTATTGCCTTCGGATGCGAAATTGCACTCGAAGACATCTATGTCGAGGGTATTGAAGGAATTTCGAGGGACGATATACGCTACGGCGGCGAAATGGGCTATCGTCTCAAATTGCTGGCGATCGGACAAAAGGATGAGCAAGGCAGGATTTCGCTATGCGTGCATCCTTCATTTATTGCCATAGACAATGCGCTGGCCCGTGTAGAGGGACCATTCAATGCCGTCAGCATATTTGGCAGTGCCGTTGGTCAGGTGACTTATTACGGCCGCGGTGCCGGGATGATGCCTACTGCCAGCGCAATTGTTGCTGATATTATTGATGTTGCCCTGGGTAATTCCGCTACTACTTTTCGTCAATTGAATTTGCGGCCCAGGAACGAATCCACCCGGTTTATAGAGAACATAGATAACAAAGTAAACAGGTTTTACATCAGAATAATGTGCAAGGACCAGCCGGGTGCCATTGCTCAGTGGAGCAGAGTGCTTGCTGACAATCAGATAAGCATATCAGGCGCCATTCAGCACGAAGGAACGGGCCCGGACAATACCGTACCGGTAGTAATCGCAACGCATTCTACAATGCAGAAAAACATCACTGCTGCGTTGGAAGATATGGAAAAACTTGATGTCATCGGTGGAAAACCGGTTTGTATCAGAATCGTAGACATTCCGGAGGACAAGGATTGACTACAAAATATGTCATAATTATTCCTGACGGAGCAGCGGATGAACCGCTCGAGCAATTCGCCGGCGAAACAGTCCTTGAGGCTGCTGAAATCCCCAATATGGATAAAATCAGCACCGCAGGCAGGCAGGGGCTTGTCCAGACAGTGCCTGAAGGTATGGAACCTGGCAGCGATGTAGCTCAGATGAGTCTGTTAGGCTACGATCCTCAGCGGTATTATTCCGGCCGGGCCCCGATCGAGGCGGTAGCACGCAATATTAAATTGTCACTGGAAGACTGGGTTTTCAGGTGCAATTTAGTGACGATTGCCGACGGCAAGATGGCGGATCATAGCGCCGGGCATATCCCAACTGTGGAGGCCGGCAATTTAATAAAAGAGCTGGCCGAGCAGCTTGGCAACGAGCAGATTACTTTCCATACGGGTGTAAGCTACAGACACTTATTGGTTTTCAAAGGTATCAATTTCGATGTTAAGACATATCCTCCTCATGATTATATCGGTAAGGCGATAGAAAAGATCTTACCTCGCGGCAAAGGTGCCGAACTTCTAATCGATTTGATGGCTCGTTCACAGCAGCTTTTCACCAATCACGATATTAACAAGGTTCGAAGAGACCTCGGAGAAAATCAGGTCAGCTCCATCTGGCTTTGGGGACAGGGCAAAAAAGCCCAGATGGAACGGTTCCAGAAGCGCTTTGGAATCAAGGGAGCGGCGATTACCGCCGTGGACCTTGTAAGAGGTCTGGCAAAGCTGATCGGCTTCGACTTAATCGATGTTCCGGGCGCCACCGGCTTCATCGATACGAACTATCAGGGCAAGGCTTCTGCCGCAATCGAGGCGCTTGAGAAGTACGACATTGTGTTTATCCATATCGAGGCGCCAGACGAGGCATCACACAGTGGCAACGCCGAGATGAAGAAAATGGCTATCGAGCAGGTCGATAAACATATCGTCGGTCCCGTGCTTGAGGCCCTGCAGAAATATGAAAGTTGGCGGATACTCGTCATGCCGGATCATCCGACTCCTGTCCGAACCTGTGGCCACTCCGCCGAGCCAGTGCCGTTTGCAATGGCGGGCGACAGTATCAGCGGCATCCTGAATACCTCCTTCGGGGAGACTAATGCCGCCAAATCGGGATTCAAAATAGACAACGGTTTTGAGCTGATGGAGTATTTCTTGAAGAGCTAAGTCTATTGACCATCCAAGCCGAATCCATTAGACTAACTAAAGGAAACATAATAACAGGTTAATTATGGAAATCATTGTACAAAAGTTTGGCGGCACCTCAGTGGCTAATGCGGAAAAAATCCGCCAGGCTGCGAAGCGAGTCATTAAAACAGTAGAGAAAGGTTTTAGTGTGGTAGTGGTAGCATCGGCCCGCGGCAAACAGACCGACCAGCTCGTAGCGGACGCTTTCGAGTTGAATCCAAATCCGCCGAAACGCGAAATGGACCAACTGCTCAGTACCGGTGAGCAGCAAACGGTTTCGCTTTTCGCGATGGCTCTCGATGCGAGGGGTTCTGATGCCATTAGTTTTACGGGCAGCCAAATCCGAATGATGACCGATAGTGTCCACACAAAGGCGCGGATTATCAGTATCGACGCCGAGCGAATTAACAGGCAGTTGGAGCTGGGTAAGGTTGTTATTGTCGCAGGCTTTCAGGGCATCGATGAGCATGAGAATATCACCACTCTCGGCCGAGGCGGCTCGGACACGACCGGAGTTGCACTGGCTGCGGCCCTGGGAGCCAAACTTTGCGAAATTTATACCGACGTGGATGGCATCTATACCGCGGATCCGAGAATATTCAAAAGTGCCGTCAAGATGAAACAAATCAGCTACGACGAGATGCTCGAGATGGCCAGTCTCGGAGCCGGCGTTATGCATCCCCGGGCCATCGAGTTCGGCAAGAAATACGATGTGACAATTCACGTAAGAAGCAGTAGCAAAGATATAGAGGGAACAATAATTACTCATGAGGTGTCACAGATGGAAGGTATAGTAGTTTCAGGCGCGACAATACAGAGAGATATGGCAAAGATCGGCCTTGTAGGCGTTAAAAACGTACCGGGCAATGCCGCAAAGGTCTTCGCTCATCTGGCTAAGGCCAGAGTGGTTGTCCATGACATCGTTCAGACGGAACTCAGTCCGGAAAAGGCGAACCTGTCTTTTCTGATTAATGTTTCGGATTTGGTCGCCGCCAAGGAAGCTGTGGAGCAAATCAAAAACGAGATTGATTGCCAGAGCGTTTTCGTTCGAGGGGACATTGCCGAGATTTCTGTCGTCGGCGTCGGGATGCGAAGCCATTACGGCGTCGCTGAAAAGATGTTCGGGGCCCTGGCGGAAGCTAAGGTCAATATCGATTCGATTACGACCAGCGAAATTCGTATCAGTTGCTCTGTGAACGAGGACCAGGCCGAGAAAGCCCTCGAGGCCGTTTGCGGAGCCTTTGAACTGAACAAACCCGCCGAGACGCGTAATGCGTGACTTGTGTCACTTGGCTCGATTCACAATTTAGTGACAGCCCAATGCAGCCTGAACAGGACAAACCCGTTTTTGCCATGAGCAGACGCCGGAAGAACGGCATCGTTTTTCTGTGCCTGCTGACGGTCATGTTCTTTATCTGGCTCGACCACACCCTGATCGGCCACAGCCGGCAGTTAACGCCCAAATCCGAAGAGCAAGCGAAAGCCTCCGACCTCGACAAGTATCACGGCAAAACCTTCACCGTCGTAAATGTTATCGACGGTGACACATTCGATATCGACATCCAGGACGGCCGATACGAACACACTCGAATCAGACTTTTAGGAATCGACACGCCTGAGACTTACAGCGAACAATCCAGCATGATATACTTCGGCCCGGAAGCCGCGGAATTCACGAAGAAATCAGCCCTCGGGAAATCCGTCACCGTTTACCTCGACGCTCCGAATCCCACGAGAGGCAAGTTCGGCAGGCTCCTGGCTTATGTCGAATTGCCGGATGGCGGATTCTTAAATGAAGCCCTGCTGACCGAAGGCTATGCCTACGCAGATTCGCGTTTTAGCCATAGTTTCTACAACAAGTACAGGCAATTACAATCCCGCGCCCGCAGCGGCAAAAAAGGCCTGTGGCAAAATGTAACCCCCGACCAACTGCCCCAATGGTTCCGGTAGGAACGACATACAAATGGGTGATTCAGGAGCGTGAAATTGGCTTTGTTTTTTCAAATCACCCCTCCGGAGAAACTCCGGATTTGCCATTCTACATTCTACATTCTCAATTCTCCATTCGCTTTGATTGGCTTTGATTGGCTTTGTTTTCTTCGACTCCGCCGGCCAGATTATTGTCATAATCTCCTTTCAAATAAGAGTTTGCGCTCTTTAGAGCCGGCACAAATTGGCTTTGTTTTTTCAAATAGCACCCATTCGTCTTATTTAGGATTTAGAGCTTAGTGCTTAGTATTTCCGGCCAAAGGCCGGCATATTGGCTTTGAATTGGCTTTGAATTGGGTTTGTTTTTTCGCCGTCTCAAAGCATGAAATTCTTCATAATCACCTTTCATATATACACTTAAGCCCATTTTGCCCTTTCGAAAATTGGCTTTGTTTTTTCAACTGAACCACGAATTAACACGAATAAACACCGGATTTCCTCTCATTTTTGCCTTTTTTTCTTAATAACCGCAGATTTCTCTGATTACGCGGAATAAAAGAAAAAATCGTAAATCGCAAGGTTTCCTGTCTCCTTTCTTCTGAATTCTGGCTTCTGACTTCTGACTTCTGACTTCTGTCTTCTATTTGTTAATCATTATACGAATCTAAACGGATAAAGGCGGGCTAATTATAAATAAATCTCCGTGAGACGGCGATCTTTACCGCGGAGAACGCCGAGAACGCTGCATAAAGATATCCAGACAGGTAGGATGGCGCAGCTTCGCTGCCCATGCGGATTCTTAAAATATCTCACCACGAAGGACGCGAAGAACCACGAAGAACAGATCAATAATCAATAGTAAATCGTAAATAGTCAATGACAAAGCCTCCTGTTATCCGGTCAAAAACAGGCTTTTTCATCTTTTTTTACTTTTTTTCCAGAATTATAGGTAACAATTTCCATCGACAAACGCTGTAATAAGTAGAAGGGCCGGATAGGCCATAAAAAAAGCTGGAAATCGGAATTTTTGATTGAAAATCCTGATAGGCTTCGGTAGGATGTGTAATGTACACCGCTGTGCTTACATTTGAATAGTCGATAGTCGTCGCCTAAGAGGCATTGTCTCAAGTAAATTACGTAGTCACCACAATAGATTTTAATAGAGGGACTCTGGTAAGATGGTAAAACTATGGTCGCTCAGCCACGCAATACGAAGAACGAGATGGTCGTAATCGATCATTGTTGGCTTTGGGATGCATATATCGGCTGGACATACGCATGATGTCCTTGGAGAGAAAATGTACCGGATACCTTTAATTCTCCCCAGCATATAAGCTTATGACGATATTCATTGGCTTTCCTGAAAATTTGTTCTCGTTATCAGGAGGAGCCCTAACGTGTAAGAACCAAAAAGACCCAAGGTATCTTGAATTTAACAAACCATATATGCAGAACGATGAATAAACTTAGCCGATTACGACTTGACAAAGATAACTTCAACATGACATAAAAGAACGACTCGGATGATGAAGAAAGATTCATATGGAGAAAATAGGGACGGCGGGGCTGTTGATCGTATGAGTGCACGAGCACGTATTCTGAGTTTAAATGGGAAATCCCGCGTTAGTGTGAGTAATATGGATAAAGGTAACTATTAAAATGCAAGTAGCGACAGGGCCACTAACAATTGAGCAGAAGTGACCTTGGATATTGGTGTCCGTGAGCAAAAGGAGTGGTACTATGATCAAGAACTTAGTAATTGCCAAATGGATTAGTGTAGCCTTCATTCTATGTACCCTTATTGGATGTGCAAGTCTGGATTGGCCCATTATCAAGGCTACAGATAAAATTGAGTACTATGAGCTGTACCTTCGAGAGTACCCTAATAGTGAATATGCACCACAAGCACAGAAAAGAATTGGGGAATTGTACGAAGAAGCGAAATCAGTAAAAGCCATCACAACCTATGAGGATTTCCTCCAGAAATATCCGAATAGTGAATATGCACCGGAAGTGAGTAATAGACTGGAATTATTGCACTTTGAAAATGCAAAATCACTAAGAACTATTGGCAACTACCGAGATTTTCTACAAAAATATCCCAGTAGTAAGTATGCAGGTGAGTTGAGTCAAAACTTACAAGAACTGGAGAAGGAAGTCTACAATATTGAGATAGCAACCAAGAAAGTGCTACCAGAAGAAGTGAATATTGAGGTAACTACCATTTCGCAGTTTCACGATGAACCTGAATTTGTGATCACCGGCCATCTTCTTAAAGGTCATTCAGCAGACGATAGCGATCCATATGTTCGCGGCGATTATGGAACTCGTGAAAAACTGACTAGTGCTCCGTAAAAATTAAATATTCTTCTTCGATGTGCCCGATAATAACTCC
>CAZSOR010000093.1:4702-15498 GCA_964608395.1 uncultured Pirellulales bacterium | reverse complement strand
TGGATAGCAGCGAAAGCAATTAAAGATCACCAGAACGTCAATGATCTGAAGGTCAGGTCACGTTATGGAACACTTGAAGGCTGGACAAGTATTGTTATCAATTTGCTGCTGTTTGTCATTAAGATAGTCCTTGGACTCTCGATAAGAAGTGTATCTTTGATTGCTGACGCTGTTCATACATTAGCCGATTCCGGTACTTCAGCGGTAGTGATAATCGGATTCAAAATAGCACGAAAGCCGTCAGATAAAGAACACCCGTTTGGCCACGGCAAAATGGAATCGGTAGCGGCCTTGGTCGTTTCGGTGTTACTATTTATGGCGGGCGTGGAACTGTTGGAAAAGTCGATTCATGCCATTATCAAACCGCATAGCTCTACAGCTCCGACCGGTGTGATTTTAGTAATCCTTGCAACTATAGTGATAAAGGAACTGATGGCACGGTTTTCCTATCAGCTTGGCGAGATTATTGATTCGCAGGCTCTTAAGGCAGACGCTCTTCATCATCGAAGCGATGTAATCGCTACCGCCCTGGTAGTGGTTGCACTTATCGCAACACGATTTGGCTATCATAACATTGACGGCATAATGGGCGTTGGTGTTTCTCTGATTATTTTCTACTCAGCCTTTTCGATTGCCAAAGAAGCAGTCAATCCTTTGCTGGGCGAGGCACCTTCAAAAGAAGCGATTAAAGAAATAGAAAATCTGGCATTAGCTCACGAAGGTGTTTCAGGAGTTCATGGCATAATCTTTCACAAATACGGCTATACAAGTGTAATCTCATTGCATATAGAAGTATCAGATAATGATTCTGCTTCTAAGCTTCATGCTCTTGCGGAGCAAGTGGAAGATACAATCACTCAGAAGATTCATGGAATGGCGGTTGTCCATGTTGACCCAATAAATAAAGAACATCCTCAATATGAGCAAATCTTTCAGACTATAAATGAGATTATCTCTGAAGACAGAAGGGTAAATGCTTTTCATGATTTAAGAATTGTCGGCTGTGATGCGAATAAATGCAACGTAGTTTTTGATATTGGATTAGAGCAAGACGCTGATGAGCAGGAAACTTACGATATTATCCGCTCTATAACCGAGAAATTCAAAACGAAGTTCCCTGAAATGAAAACCGTTATTAAAGCTGAACCAAAGTATGCTTACAGTTTGTGATGATTGGTTATGGGATCGTAAACCATGGAAATAAGTGAGTACGAAACAGTCAGTTTGAAAGAAATAAAGAAATGGGAGAAGGAAAAACATAGGGGCTTTCATAAGAAAATACTCGATGTTGTTTCCAGGCCAGTGGATTATATCCTCGGTAAGATTGGGCCTAAAAAACTCAAAATTTTTGAAAATACTGTTGAGAAAACCGTTAGTAATCTACTAACCACATCAACCTATACAGTCGATCCCGAAGATCTGATAAAAAGGGCTCATGCTCACGGTGTGATGATAAAAGACCTGTCGGAACTGAAAGAGTGTGATTTGGGATTGTTAGACGAATGTAACCGCGAACATATAAAATTCCACGAGAAGGCAAGTGCTATACAGGGCGCTGCGGCAGGACTTGGCGGTATACTGACGGCGACAGTAGACTTAACGGCACTATTGGTTCAGGATTTTCATATGATTCAGGAAATCGCATTTTGCTATGGTTTCGATCCAAACGACATTATCGAGAAAGAGATAATACTAAGAATAATCGAAATCGGCGTTGGCGGCTCAGAGATAAAATTCAGGGCCTTAAAAGAGATCGGCTCCTTAAAGAGGATCAAAAGCAAATCGTCCAGCCAAACCACAGCTAAAAAAGGTGCTTCGGTTCTGGGTTCAAAAGCCTTAGAGGAATACATCGAACACCTGACCGCAGCTTTGATAGTTCGCCTGGTGCCGCGTGCCCTGCCTGTAGTATCAATGGCAGTAAGTGCTCATTCGAATCACGAGATAATAGAGCATTCGGGACAAGCGGCTTTTATGGTCTATCGAAGGCGATTCATTGAAAGGAAAAAGAAAACAATAGAATGACGATATAAGAAATTGAACAAATAGAAAGGGGTATTAGCAATGGATGTAACTGATTATTACTGTCCTACAACCGTAACAAGTACGCTTGGTTACTCTATGGGTCGGGCCGTCGGAGCTGCAAGGATAATAACGGTCGATGCCATCAATCCTGTTAAAGCTGGTGCCGCCGTGTCTGTTTTGTGGGGAGGTATAGTTGCTCTGGTAAATGTAAAAAAATATAAGCAGGGCAAAATAACAAAACGGGATGCTGTTGTTGATACAGGAGGCGAAGCGGTAGGCCTGGGATTGGCTGCCGGCCTTGGCTTATTGGCAAGTAATGCAGTAAGAGCTTCGGTCCTGGTTGCCTCTACCACTTCGCTTATTCCGTTTACCGTAGGTGTCGCAGTAACATCAGGTGTGAAGGTGATGTGGAATTGCAGCACAAAGAAACATCTCAAATGTCAACCAAAACCATCGTAAATAAAAATATGTGTATTGTCTACCATAGCCTAAAAAAGGCGAGTCTCTGTAAAACACCACGTTTAGCTATACGAGTTACTTTTTAATCTCATTTGCAATATCCAGTACGGCAATAATTAGCTTTTATAAATCAGCGACAACAACATCATTATATGTCGAAGGTGCTTTTATTTGTAAACGTAAGATAAAATGGACAAGCATAATTCAAAATAAACAAGTGAGGTAATTACGCCGTGAAAGAGAAAATGGAAAAGAAAAAAAGTAAGTTCAGAGCTCTATGGGCCTTTCTTTTGGGCATAATGCTTATGTTAGGCGTATATATTCTGTTCGAATCCGCACCAAACCGGCTAAGATTAGGTTCTACAGATGAAACTGCGGATATAACAATTAACCTTGCAAAGACCGCCAATATTGTGCAAACCGCCGCGGTCGAAGCGGTTTCTGTTTCGCCTTCAGTCTTTGTTGGTGTAGAGATTCTTTCTGTCAATTCCATTATTGCCAAGCAGTTATCACTGCCAAGTGAGTGCGGTGTTCTTGTAAACGGCGTTGTTGGCGGCTCTCCTGCACAAGAGGCAGGGCTCCAAAGAGGTGACGTTATTATCTCTTTGGATGGCGAAGCGGTAGAGGATACTGATGGGTTCAGGCTGCTAATGGACAAATACAAACCAGGTGACAAGATTAGAATTGTATACATCAGGAATGGTCAAAAATACATAGCGTACGCACAGCTTGTCGCGTTTCCCGATACCTTGGCAGCGGATCAGGATACCGACTCGGGTGGCAGTGATTGGGGCATATCGCTTTCAGATATCAGTAAGACCATACGGAATTCATTCGGCATCCCCGCTGGTACAAATGGTGTAGTAATTTTGTCGGTAGCACCAGGTGGTGCCGCAGATGCGGCTGGTCTGCAGCCGGGAGATGTAATCACAGGTATTAACAAGACCCTGGTATCCGGTATGGATGAGTTCTTCAGTGCCTTGTCATCCGACAATGATAATATTGCCCTTTTGGATGTTTACAGCCAGGGCTCAGTACGTTATGTGCCGTTGGATTCATCAGGAATTATTGCTGCCGTTAATACCACACCAACTCAAACTCAGACCATGAGGCAGAGAATAACGTCTGTGCTTACCGGAGGAATGCCATTTGCCGATGTACAGCTTACAACAGGGGATAATCCCGCTTTCAACAGACCCTCAACTGTTCCGGGAGATGAAAATACCGGTGGAACATCAGATTGGACACCTGGGACACCAGGTGGTACTAGCAGCACTACGGGTATGAACAGGCCTACGGAAGTGCCGCCGCAGTTAAGCTCAACTAATGATACTGTATTATTTATAGGGTTGTTAATACTTTTGATACTGTATCTTTCTTACAGGGAATATACCAGGCCGGCGGAGGTGAAGAAGAGTTGATGACACCAGAAAAAAAGAAATTATGGAATAAAATCCTTCTGGCCTTACTCATAAGGCCTCCGATTATTCTGATACTTATTCCTTTGTGTTTGTTTCTGTTGGTACATGGGGCAACGGAGTATGTCACGGTTGACGAGAGGTTTAATCTGTCTAACTCGATAAAATCGCCTTACAAAAATGCGATAAGAGGTACTTACGTTTATTCGTTCGCATTTTGCGGCGATCCGCATATGCATTCAAAAGGGGACGGCTGCTTTGATGACCTCGACAAAGCAATAAAACAAAAGCAAATGAGATTTGTTGTATTTGGCGGCGACCTGACATATCTTGGTGAAGAGTCCGAATACAGCAACTTTATCAGTCATTGTGATGCTTTGACTGTACCGTGGTATCCGACACTGGGAAATCACGACATCTGTAACAACGGCTGGGCGTATTACTGGAAGTTCCTGGGGCCTTCGGTGTATTCCTTCTGTGGCGGCAATGCAAGATTTATCGTAATCGATACCGCCAGCGGGAAGATAGGCCTCGACCAGATGGAGTGGCTCCAGGAGCGATTGAAGAGCAATAAACAGCCGCTTCTTTTTGTAATAAGCCATATGCCAATATATGGCAACTTATACGGCAACTATAAATTTCCTGAGACAGAAGAAAAACAGCAGCTCATAGCTCTTTTTGAGAAATACCAGGTAGATATCGTTCTGCAGGGCCATTGGCACGGTTTTGTAGATATTACGAATAATGGCGTCCGGTACGTCACATCAGGAAGTTTTTCAGATGGTCTTTTGGATTCGGGTATACGGCATTTTCTTTTGATAAATGTATACGGCCCTGAAGTCACCATTGAGCAGATACCGGTTGGTAAAGATATACCGGTTGAGTATACGGATGGAGAAATTTAGGGTATTCGATCTAAAGGAAGACAGGATAATGGACAAGAAGAAATCAGAATTTTCGGAAATTGTTTCGGACATGTCCGAGTTTGCCGGTGTTCTGGCTGGTGCCGCGGTAGTTGCCGGCAAAAAATTAATACGTTACGTTAACGACCTGGCGACAGTGGACACTAATCTTAAACATCCTGCTGAAGACGGACAAAGAAATAGTAAAACAAACGCAGGAACTGATAAAAAAAAATAAAAGACTAAACACATGGAAAATGTTAGAGTAAAGCGATTGGGAATCATTGGGGAGGTGTTCAGAGGTGCCGGAACCTGTGTTGGAACAGTAGCGTTTGCAGGCAAGAAAATTACGGGGTTTATGGGTGGCAGTCTGGCAACGGTAGGACATTTACTTACTCGGCCTATTGAGCCTTCTGAATTTGTTACAGATGAACGTACTGAATCTACACCTGAAATATTTGCAATCAAACCGAAACCCAGGAAAACAATGGTTAGCCAAGATGCCTTGAAGGACAGGGTGGCTGCACTGAAGTCTGATCTTGCTGAAGTCCGTGACCAGTTGACCCAGGCACAAAGCCAAGTTGGAAAAGCACAATCTCAATTTGTTTCACAGCTCCAGGCACAGCAAACGGAGAACAAATCTCTTATTTATGATCTGGAACAGGCATTGCGTAAAGCAGAGGAGGCAGCAGCACGAGTAAGTGTGGCGAAAGATCGCGTCGCAGCATTGGAAGGCGACCTTGCTGAGGCCAGGCGACAGTTGGAAAAAACAAAAAGCCAGGTTGAACAAGCCCAAACCCAGCTTACATTGCAGCTCGAAAACTTGCATACAGAGAGGGATTCATTGCTTTCTAAGTTGGCACAAACACGCGAGGAGGTCAATGAGACAAAAGCTCGCCAAGATGCTGCCAGAGTACATGTGGCAACATTAGAATCCGAACTTGCCGCAGCAAAGTGCAAGTTGGAGGAAGCTTACAAGTTTGAGAAGGACATTAAATCCGGTCTCTCGTCCGATGTTGAAGTTGTTCAACCATGTGCAGAAATCGCCATAGGCTATCGAGGCCGGGAGAAGAGCGTACCAGCAATCATTGAAAACAAAGCAACCCCTTCGGTAAAAACAACTGTTGCTAAGCCTGATGCCGGAGGGAATGTATATGTTGAAGAGTACCGGTCTAAGCCTGTGATTGCTGATGATAGAGTCTCAGTTCTGGTTGGTGTTACGGCTGAGCAAGTCCAAACTGCCAGTTTTGACAGTGAAACCGAGCGGATATTGTTCGCAAGTGCTCTTTCTGATATTACCAACCCCGACACATCTGCACGCATAGATGCAGTCAGGGCAATGGCCAACATACGTCATGAGTTTTCGATCAGGGCTCTTGATGCTCAAATGGCGAGCGAGCCATCTGCGCTGGTTCGACAAGAATGCCTTAAAGCTCTGACAAGTTTGGGGATGAAAGAAGGCACTGATGCAATTGAACGCGCTTTGGCCGATGAGGCAGCCTTTGTTCGGCTGGCTGCTGTATGGGGATTATATCGCCTCAGTGGTGCCCAGAGCAGCCCAGCACTGATACGTATGCTTGACGATGAAGACGAAGAAGTTCGCCGAAGAGCCATTACTTGTATCGGCTGGCTGGGCAAAGAAGAACTCGCTGTAAAGTTGTTACCACTGCTTGATGATAGCAGTGTTTCAATCCGGCAGGCAGTAATCGAGGCGATGGGCAAATTACGCTGTTGGCAGACAGTTCCATCGTTGATTGAGCGGTTAAATGACCCTGACAAAACGATACGTAAGGCTATTCTTGATGTACTGAAAACAATTACCAGCAAGAAAATGAGCGGGCCGTTTCCAAGAGATGAAAAGTCGTTTCTGCTCCTGGTTGCACGATGGCAGCAATGGTGGATGGATGGGTCTGAAGTACCCTGTTGAATGTAAAAACAATAGGAACTTAAGGATACAAAATGCAGGTAACGCAAAAAAGTTTATATGCCTTGCGGGCGATCTTTGAGTTGGCTAAATGCAGCAAACAAGGTCCAATGAAGATTGCTGACATCGCCAAGGCTCAGGTTATCCCGCGGCGGTTTCTTGAGACGATACTCACTCAGTTCAAGCAGGCCGGCTTTGTCGAATCCTGCCGAGGCAATGATGGCGGTTATGTCCTGATTCCTTCACCGGGGAAAATTACTGTTGGCTAAGTAATGGAGTTTATCCAGGGCCCGGTCGGACCACCTGGCTGTCTTATCGACAAGTACAGGGGTAATGAATGTTCTCTCCGTAAAAACTGTATTTTCATGGAGATGTGGGAAAAAATCACGATGCGATTCTGGATGTGTACAACAATACCACTTTCGACGATTTAATCAAGCAGGGAAAGACGCAAATCCCACCCTGTGTTACCAGCGTGCGGTCTAAAACTTGTCAAAAGATAAGAAAAACAAAAAGTGAAGATAAGTCAGGGGTAAGGTTTTGAGTAATAACGAAGAGCAATTTGATAAATGTCCGAAGCATTACGTTGGGTGGGTAATTGTTTCGGCAGGTATGGTGTTCGTTTTTTTTGCCTACCTAATATATTCAAATATAACAGGTTTCGATATAGATGCTGCGAGTACAGAATTGGTTAATGGTACCAGCGAAACGGTAATGCAGAATTCAGTCATTAAGACGGCAGCGGTTGATACTTCTGTTTCACCTTCAGCTTTTCTTGGTGTAGAGATTGTTTCTGTAGATCAAGTTATTGCTGAACAATTAGGCATACAAGATGAGCATGGTGTTCTTGTAAACAGCGTCATTTCCGGTTCCCCTGCGGAAAAAGCAGGTTTAAAAAGAGACGATGTCATTGCAGTAATAAACACAACTGCCACAAAAACTGTGGAAATATTCAAAGAGGTTATGGCGACATTAAAACCGGGTGATAATGTCAGAATCACGTATTTAAGAAACAGCCAAAAGGTTCGGACATACGCAACCCTTGCCGAGTTGCCGGCTACCATGCTGACAGCGCAAACCACGACAGATATCACAGATAATACAAACTGGGATGTATCGTTTTCGGCTATAACTTCAAATTTGCGGACTGCTTATGGTATCCCCTACAACATAGATGGTGTCGTAATTATCTCGGTGGTGCCTGGAGGCGTTGCCGCCGACGCAGGCCTTGCCCCGGGTGATGTAATTGTGGGTATTGATGGAACCTCTATATCAGACATAGAGGACTTCTTCAATGCTGTCGCTTCCGACAAAGACGACACAGCCCTTCTGGATATTTACAGCCATGGTCAATACCGTTATATACCAATTGCTTCCTTAGCGGTTGATACTCCATTACACCTATCAAATGGGCCGGTCCCTATCGGGGAATTAACCACCTATGACTTCCTGTTTCGGGCGGTACCGTTGGTAGGTGTTATTGGTTTAATTATTGCTATAGTTGGTTATTTTTACCTTTTCAAGAATTCGCCGGGCGATGCGAAGATGCAGGCCATTGCCGAGAAGATTCGTTCGGGAACGGTTGTCTTTTTGAAACAGGAATACAAGATAACGGGTATTTTCCTGTTCGCAGCGTTCCTTGTCATTTGCATAGTTCTCTGTGTGCCGACGGCAATTGCTTTTCTGATAGGCTCAGCCTGTTCGATGCTGCCCGGTTGGATCGGCATGAAGGCGGCTACTGCCTCGAATTCACGAACCTGCCAGGCGGCCAAAAGCAGCGGTCTGCGTAAAGCATTGGATACGGCCTTTCAGGGTAGCGCCGTAATGGGGATTTCCGTGGCATCTGTAGGCTTAATCGGGCTTGGTACTTATTCCTTTCTTGTACTTAACGGCGACGATCCCAGCACTTTGCCATATATCATTGCCGGTTTCTGCCTTGGTGCATCTTTCTTTGCACTGTTCGGCAGAGTAGGCGGCGGCATATTTACAAAAAGTGCCGATATCGGGGCGGACATGACAGGTAAGTTTGAATACAACCTGCCGGAAGATGATCCTCGCAACCCGGCGGTAATCGCTGATAACGTCGGTGATAATGTCGGTGATGTTTCCGGCATGGGTTCGGATCTTTTTGAGTCCTATATGAGTTCTACAGTAGCTGCTATTATCATGGGTATTAGAATGAGGGAAATGAAATATACTGTGCTTCCGCTTGTCTTGGTGACCATAGGTTTTATCAGTTCTATGGTAAGTATGTCTGTTGGCAGGTTCCTTACCAAGCGTGCAGACCCGCAGGATTTTTTGCGGAATATTCTTTACGTTGCAAATGGCTTGTTTCTTGTGGGTTCGTTTATAGCGGTTATTGCCTTAACGGGCGAGGTAAGTCTGTTCATAACGGTTGCAGCGGGCGTGGGTTGTGGTCTTTTACTCGGCCTTGAAACAGAATATTTCTGTTCAGGACTGCCGATCAGGTATATTGTAAAGATGTCACAGACAGGCCCGGCAACCAATGTAATCGCAGGGTTGGCGATAGGGTTTGTTGGAGCACTTCTGCCTATCTTGACAATTTGCGCAACGATAGTTATAGCATTTCTGGAAGCAGGGCTTTATGGGATAGGGCTTTCGGCGGTAGCCATGTTAGCTACAATGGCGATTATCATGACTATAGACGCTTACGGGCCTATAGTTGATAATGCAGGCGGTATTGCCACAATGAGCAAGGCAAGCGCAAAGGTTCGCGAGATTACGGATAGGCTTGATACGGTTGGAAATATTACAGCAGCTATCGGCAAAGGCTTTACTCTTGGCGCCGGTGTCATAACATCGGTAGCGTTATTTGCAGCTTTTGTCGGTGGAACAGAGTTGGGCGACGCCAAGTTATTTGCTCCAGCGGTACTCGTAGGGCTGTTTCTTGGTGCCGTTCTGCCGCTTCTTTTTGCAGCATGGACTATGGGTGCTGTAACTCGAATAGCGAATAAAGTGGTTATCGAAGTTCGCCGGCAATTCAAGGAAATAGAAGGCCTGTTGACCGGCCATGCAGAGCCGGATTCGGATAAATGTGTAACTCTCATTGCCAAAGATGCCCTGATAGGCACCGTCGTAGCTGGGGTGGTTGCTATTTCAGCACCATTTATTATTGCTTTTGTGTTGGGTTCAGAAGCCTTGGGTGGATTCCTGGTCGGAGCGATGATAGTAGGTTCGGTATTGGGTATGAGCATGTCTATTGGGGGCAGTGCATGGGATAATGCCAAAAAATTTATTGAAGTCCAGCGGGGAAGAGGCGAAGATGTCGAAGAGGCATATAAGGCTGCTGTGGTCGGAGATATGGTCGGCGACCCGTTTAAGGATGTTTCGGGTCCTGCCATGAATATACTCATCAAGTTTATGATTACAATCTCCCTGGTGTTCTGTACGGTACTTTCTTCGATGTAAAAAGGAGTCAACATCAATCCTGTTCGGCCCGGGATTTGCTGTCCTACTTGACCGGCTTACATGGTTTACAATATTTCACCACGGTCTGGTCACTTTGGCCATATTGAGGGATGTATTCGCTGGATGTGCGCAGCATTTACCCGGGCTTCAATCACAACGGAGATTGAGTCCGAACTCAATTAAGCAATTTTTTGAAGACGTTGGATATGAGAGACCAACTTTTCTACATCGGCCATGCCGGTAAAATACCAGCACAGTGTTTCATACGTCCGCAGTGTCGGCTTACGTCCCGTCCACAAGGCAATCAGCATACAAGCGATAATAGCCGCATAGGTCTGCAATTCAATGCCGTTCTGTTTGTGACTCAGCAGATGCCGACAGCCAAGAACATGCTTAAAAAAGCGAAAGAAAATCTCAATAGCCCAGCGATGTTCGAAGATTAACGCAATCATGTCGGCTTCCAGATCGAATATGTCGGTAGCGATCAGCAGTGTCTCACTTTGTTCAGGTCCTCCACGCCCGATCTTATAGCGTTTCTTATGCGGCGTACATTTGATCGCGATTAACCTGACAGGCACAGACAGTTGTTCTTTAGTTTTGCGGTTAGAGCCCAGACGAACCTTTTTATCAAAAACGATTCCG
>CAZSOR010000093.1:0-4602 GCA_964608395.1 uncultured Pirellulales bacterium | reverse complement strand
ACGGCGGTGAGAATCCCCGTCAAATCATCGAGTTTGGCATGTCTGGATATAGGCCGCAGCTGATCGGACAGGTCTGCGACAATCTCCTGCATTAACGCACTGTCGAAAACGGTGGCCGCTTCCGACAAGCTGCCCAGTGACGCACGGGGGCATCCCAACTTGCGTTGAACTTTTTTGAGTTCGCTTGCCTGCTGAACGGCCCGAAGTGATGTGCAGATCGGATTGAACATGTACAGAAAGAGCAGGGATATGTATTGACAGCCGGCTTTGTGTAAGCTCTCCAGCATCACTGAAATAGTTTTGAAGTATTTGAAGCCCCGGAGTTCGCTTTCTTTTATTTTATGCCTTTTTTTGCTCATCAAAGGCATTTCAACGTAGGCGTGCGCGGCGCGCCAGTTTAAAATAGGTAATATGTAAAAAAAGTTTTTCGGCCATTCTCCCCGATACTTCGCACCGCAATTTTTGTACCGAAAAGGATTGAGTCAACATGGGTTTTGCTGATATTTGCTGTAATATTGCCTGTCGAATTGGCGAGTTCACAGGCCAAAGTTATAATGCGCTGTCGTCAGTTCAGAAAAAACTGAAAGAATCGAAGCAGGCTTTGAATCCGAAGAATCTGCCTGAGAAGATTCGAAACGCCATTTTCAAGAAGCTCTCACGCACTCTATACAAGCAGGCTGAATTCATGATGGGCAAGATTTCAGAGCGAATGGAAGTAATAGATGAGGTTGCAAGGCCTTTTTATGAAAAAATTAACGCTTTAAGTGCTCTCGGCCCAGTTAGCGAAACCAAGTTGTGGGAAGTGATGAATTCGATTGAAGCTTCCAAAAAACTGGCTGACGAAGAAAAAACTTTATTAATAACCTTATTTGGCCAAATTGTTGGTGCTCAAAAGTCGAAAGTTGTCGATGCGGTTGTTGTCGAAAAGAAAACTCAAGCATCAGTTACAAATAAAAGTGCTATGCTGACAGATAATTCCAACACAAATTAGGCAATTACCTGACCAGCCAATTGTTCCTTAATTTTCGCACAAAAAGTCGTGTTGATGGATCCAATTAGACAGAAGCTAAGTTTATTTTTGATTGAAACAGCGCATAAGGACATAAATGCTTTGGAGCCACAATCTTTCTGTGCAAAACAATTAAGCGAAATCGAAAATGTTGACTCTGTTATAGCTGAAGAAATTAAAAGAATATGTGAAGCTGCTACTCTGGTTGAAATAACAAGGATACTTTTTTTGACGGCCCGGCTAAAGAAAACATCCGGGCGGAAAAAAGAAGCTATAGAAAAGAATCTTAAAAAAATAGCAGAAATTCTGGTAACAAGGGTTGAAACCGAATCAGGCCTGCTGAAGTTACCACAATCCTGTCGTCGTATATTTTTAGGTATTTAGTTCTGCCTGGGAATTGATATGGGTCTTATTGACATTTCACGTGGTTTGGGCTATGGCGTAGGAAAAGTCGTAGGAGGAACTCGTAAAGTTTTGTTTCTGCCATGCAGCACTTTGAGCAAGGCGACAGAAAAATTGCGATCCGTTTCCCCCGGTGCAAGGGGCCAAACTGCCGTAATTGAGGAACTGATGCACGCCGAAGCTCATACGGAAGAAAGTCTTGAACAGCGTCTTCAGATTATGGCTGAAACCATACTTGCCCTTCAGAAAAGACTCGACGAGTTGGTTGCTGGTTGCTATATCAGTGGAAAAGATATATTAGAAGCGATGGATTCGCTTAAAGTTGCCGATTCTCTTACCGATAATGAGAGAACAGTATTGGTAAATGTTTTCAGACAGAATATCGCTCTTCAGAAACCCAAACTTATTAATACCACCGCCGGCAATAGTATGTCGGAAGGAATATGAAGATTAATGTTCCAACGGAAGGATTAAAAAATATGGCAAAAAAGAAAAAAACTTCGATACCCAAGAGTTCTGCTGTACTTTCATTAAAAGCCGATGCGTTGTTCGTCGGTATTGACCTTGGCACATCGCGAGCATCTGTCTCAGCCAGTAATGGTATCCGTGAAGTGGTGCCGACCTATGTAGGTTATCCGAAGGATAATGTCTCTGAAGAATTGTTAGGTAATCAACCATTATTTGGAGAGATGGCACTGAAACATCGCCTGAGCGTAGAGCTTATTCGGCCTTTGGCTCATGGAGTTATTCAAACCGACAGCAAAGATAAAAACAATAAGTATCTCACAGCCGCCAAGCAACTGGTACGCCACCTTTTAGAAAAAGCACAACCAAAGCCTGATCAGCCTGTCTATGGTGTAATAGGGGCTCCGGCTCGGGCCAGTATTGCCAGCCAGCGTATTCTTATCGATGCCGCCCGTGGCGTGCTTGATGCTGTTATGATAGTCTCTGAACCCTTTTCCGTAGCTTACGGACTTGGAATCCTCGACCAGGCTTTGGTTATTGATATTGGTGCTGGAACAGTCGATTTGTGCCGTTTACATGGAACACTGCCCGAAGAAAAAGATCAGATTGCATTAGATGAAGCCGGCGATTTTGTGGACGAGAAGCTCTCAAAGATGATTCAAAAAAAATACCCCGAAGCCCAGTTTACTACCAATATGGTCAGGAAATTGAAGGAACGTTATGGTTTTGTTTCCGAAAGTGCGGAGCGGGTAACGACCAAGTTTCCGGTAAAGGGTCGGCCAAAAGAATTTGACATTACCGATGAATTAAGGACAGCCTGCAAAAGCATTGTGGCCGGTATGATTAACTCGATAGCCGAACTAATCGCCACTTACGACCCGGAGTTTCAGCAGGCTTTGCGTTCTAATGTGATATTGGCCGGCGGCGGAAGTCAAATGATTGGTCTGCCTCAGCTTATTGAAGAGGCGATGGCCGAATTAGGCGGCGGTAAGGTAACTCGCGTTGATGAGCCGTTATTTGCCGGCTCAAATGGGGCGTTGAAAATGACCAAGCAAATGCCAAGGCATTTCTGGCAACTGTTAGCTTAATCAAAGAAAGGGGTATGATATGAAAGAATGGTCAAATAAACCGTCTACTACGGTGCTGACGGCAAGTTCAACGTCTGCTCATGTTTCAGGACAAGTCATCACAAACAGCGGGGCTTTGCCAACTGCATTAGCAAGCGGTGGTTCAAGTGCTCTGGCAGCAAACTCTTCAAGGATATTAACTACTGCTAAAACCAGCACGGCAGTAACAGAAAAAGTAGTCGCTGGAGTAGCTTTAATTGCTCCGCTGACGGTAGGTGTAATTGTTGGCGGCGTAGCCGCTGTCTGTTACGGCGTTGCCAATATGATAAACTACGGGGAAAGCAAAAAATCTGGGAAGCTAGCAGTTATGGATACTGTGAAGGGTTCTGCAGGCATGGGGATAGCTGCTGGTTTGGGAGAGGCGGCAGGTGCTACAATTGCCGGAAGTTCTCTTGTAATGGGTAGCTCAATCGTTGCTCCAATAGCAATGGGTGCTACAGTCGCATGCGCTTCTATAAAAATATGGAATAGGCTGTTCTTCAACGGAAAACGCGACTTGAAAACCAGCTAAAACGAAATGATCACGTTAAATATAAAAAGTATGCTTTTGAAAACCGATAAATATAATATTTTCTCAGAAAGCGTTTTTTGCCCCCCCCTCATTACAAGATGTATTAGGTCAACTTTGCTGTGTTGTTTTGCCGGATTATTCCTTGATTTGCAAACGCGATCACAATGGGGAAATAGTCCATCTCGCGGGCCTCCTTTTTGGCAGATTGGTCACCTATGTTATTGAATGTTTATCAGGTAATTCAAAATAATGTAGAAAGGGGACTAAAATGAAAGAATGGTCAAACAAACCTGTGACTGATTTAGTTAAGACAAGTTCATCACCTATCAGAACTGTATCTTCAAGTCCGGTAGGCAGCACAGGATCGTCAATTGTCAAGACATCCGGTTCTATCGTCAAAACCAGCGGGGCATCTATGACTTTAACCGGCGGCAGTTCAACTACACTTGTCTCAACCTCATCGCCTGCAGTAAGTAGCAGCCTGACACAAAGAGCTGCTGTAGGAGCGGCTATAGTTGGTCCTTTGGCGGCAGGGACAGTCGTTGGCGGTATAGCTGTGCTGTTTTACGGCGTATCGAATATGATACAGTATGGAGAGCACAAAAAAGCCGGGGCACAGGCAGCGAAAGATACAGTGAAAGACTCCGTGGGGCTGGGGGTTTCTGCTGGACTTGGCGTTGCAGCAGCTCATGCCGTTGCAGGCACCACTCTTGCTTTGGGCAGCACGCTTGTCGTTCCATTAACCGCGGGTGTTGCGACCGTATATATCGGCAAGAAAATCTGGAACAAGATTTTTTCCAGGGGAAAAGAAGCTTCAAAAGCCGAGTCAAAGACAAAATAATTGAACTATATATCAGAAAGGGCGGATTATGGCTTTAGAAACAAGTGCAAGTTCGGCATTACCTTTGGGTGGAGGATTGGGCCTGGCATTAGGAAACGGCCATGCCTATGCTGCCACAGGAGCTGTTCTGGGGCTGTCACTCGGGACAATTGCACTGGCAGTCGGAGGGACAATTTTACTCGTTGTTGGAATTAAAAAGCTGGCAAATTCAAAGGAAAAGAAAGTCGCGAAACAAAAGTGAAGTTAG
>CAZSOR010000092.1:0-15551 GCA_964608395.1 uncultured Pirellulales bacterium | reverse complement strand
GTTCGCCGTCGAGAAAATTCTGAAAAAATCTCCGAGACTCGGCGTTTTCATATCTACCAAAGAGGGCACATAAGACGCAGATAATTAATCATTCATCAATAATCAATAATCATTTACTTGGGCCGCAGAGGACGCAGAGAACGCAGAGCATTAGTCAATAGTAAATCGTAAGCTTGTGCCCGCGAAGGCGGGTATAGTCAATGGCAAGGTCTCCGTGAGACGGCGTTTTGTATCTCGTTTCTCGCCAATGCAGACCAATCAGAGTAACATTTACTGTATCATTTTAATTTGCACTCTTAATTGTTTCAATAATACTCGAAACTACCTTTAAAGACTTTTTCCTTGCACGAAATCTTTCATTTGCTATACTTTGATGAATCTTATGGTATTTTTGCAGAGAAAACAAAGGATCCTCATACGAACTTCACCATTCCTCTATTTCTACATTCTATTTAAAATTAGCTATAGAAGGCTCTAACTATAAGAAGAATCATGGGACGATTGCTCGTCATTGCTAACAGGCTACCGTTTAATATGATAAGAAAAGCGGGAGAGCTACATTTTAGCCCAAGTCCGGGCGGACTCGCGGTGGGTCTGTCGTCACTGCCCGAGTCCAGTAAGCGGCTCTGGTTAGGCTGGCCTGGTGTGACGAATGGGAAGCTCAAAGCTGAAGAGAAGCACCAAATCATAGAGCGACTCGCTGCTGAAGACTGCCATCCGGTATTTCTCTCAAGAAGGCAAATGGAGGGATACTACCAGGGGTTCTGTAATAAGACGATTTGGCCTCTGTTTCACTATTTCCCAAGGCGCACTATCTATGAGGAGCGTTTCTGGAAGACTTACAACCAGGTAAACGAGGCATTCTGTGATGAGGTGATGAAGATAGCCAGTCCAGGCGACTGCATATGGGTTCACGATTACCAACTCATGCTGCTTCCTCAGCTTCTTCGACAGAGGCTGCCTGAATCAGAAATCGGGTTCTTTCTCCACATACCGTGGCCGTCATTCGAACTTTTTCGCCTTCTACCCTGGCGCGAGCAGATATTGAACGGCCTGCTGGGGGCCGATCTGATAGGTTTTCACACGTATGATTACGTTAGACACTTTCTCAGCAGTATTTCCAGGATAATCGGGCTGGAACACATGCTCGGCAATGTTAACATTGCCAATCGTGTTGTCAAGGTGGATGCGTTCCCTATGGGTATCGATTATGAGAAGTACTCGCGGTCAATCGACGATCCCGGCGTTGAGAAAGAAGCAAACAAGATTAGAAGCAAAATTGGTGAGCGCAAAATCATCTTGTCCATAGACAGGCTGGACTACTCCAAGGGCATTATCGAGCGACTGGAAGCCTTCGATTTGTTTCTTTCGGAGAATCCACAATACAGGGGTGCGGTCACTCTGATTATGGTGGCGGTTCCAACGCGTACAGGTGTTGAGGACTACAGGAAGTTGAGGAGCAGGCTGGAACAGTTGGTTGGAAGGATCAATGGCGAGTACGGAACGATGGGCTACACACCTGTGTGGTACTTGTATCGATCCCTGCCTTTTGCGGAATTGACTGCTCTGTACAATGTGTCCGACGTGGCATTAGTAACACCTTTGCGAGACGGCATGAATCTTATCGCTAAGGAGTTCATCGCGGCCAAGGCGGACAAACCCGGTGTGCTGGTCATAAGTGAAATGGCAGGTGCGGCATGTGAGCTGGGAGAGGCACTGGTAGTCAATTCATGTGACAAGGCCGCGATAGTGGAAGCCATCAAGGAGGCTCTGGAGATGCCGCCGCTGGAGCAGCTTGAACGAAACAAAGTCATGCAGGAAAGGCTCCGTCGCTACAACGTCTCGCGCTGGAGTCATGATTTTCTGAGTGCTCTATCGGACATCAAAAATACCCAGCAGCAGATGTCGGCCAAGCGACTTACAGATTCAATGGAAGAGAAGCTGGCTGAGGATTGTCGCAAGAGTAACAAACGATTGTTTCTGCTCGATTACGACGGCACACTGGTGGGTTTCAAGGGCAAACCTGCAGAGGCCGGGCCGGATGATGAAATCATTGATCTGCTGAAGTGTTTGTCAAGAGATCCGAAAAACACAGTGGTGATCATTAGTGGGCGTAATAAGACCACTCTTGAGGACTGGCTGGGCCACATCGGGACAGCATTGGTTGCCGAGCATGGGGGTTGGATTAAACTCGAAAACCGGGAGTGGCAGAGCCGAGTGCCGCTCGACATGAATTGGAAAGATACGATCAGGCCTATCCTGGAACTTCACACAGATCGAACCCCGGGATCGACAGTCGAAGAGAAAGATTTCTCATTAGTATGGCACTACCGCAGAGCTGATCCTGAGTTTGCCTACGTCAGGGGACAGGAACTAAGAGCCGCTCTTGTGAACCTGACAGAAAACCTGGATGTCGGCGTGTTTGAGGGTAACAAGATACTGGAGGTTAAAAGCCAGGTTGTGAACAAAGGCCGGGCTGCGGAATACTGGGTGACAGGGCGAGACTGGGACTTTATTCTGGCAGCAGGTGATGATTATACGGATGAAGAAATGTTCAGCATCCTGCCTGAGGAGGCATACTCCATAAAAGTCGGATTTGCCGCCTCAAAGGCAAGGTTCAACGTCGACAGCGTAAAAGATATCAGAATGTTACTTAAGAGACTATCAGGAGATTTGAATGATACGCCTTGAAGATTTCCGACACATTGTACCGGACACGATATTAGCTGAGATTTATGCCAGAGCCAAGGGGCTGTATGGCAAACACATTGTTCACATTAACGCCACATACCAGGGAGGTGGAGTTGCCGAAATCCTCTATTCTCTTGTGCAGTTGATGAATGACGTCGGCATAAATGCCGGCTGGAGAATACTGCATGGAAGTCAGGAGTTCTTCGAGATCACGAAGAGTTTCCACAACGCCCTTCAGGGGGCTAAGTTGAATCTGTCTGAAAGGAAGAAGCAAACATATCTCCAGGTAAACGACAACTTTTCGAGATTCACACACCTCCATCATGACTGTGTAATAGTACATGACCCGCAGCCGCTCTCGTTGATAAGAGCTTACAGAAAGCGCCAGCCATGGATATGGCGATGCCACATAGACCTGACTAATCCGCACGATGAATTGTGGGATTTTCTCAAGGGATTCATGCTGAAGTACGACCAGGTCGTAATGTCAAGCGAGAAGTACTTCAAAGAAGACTTGCCGGTTGACCAGCGGCTCATGTTTCCCGCGATCAACCCTCTTATTGAGAAGAACAGGGACATCTCCGAAAAGACCGTGCTTGAGCACATAAAGAAAGTCGGTATCCCGACCGACAAGCCTGTTATTACACAGGTATCCAGGCTGGATCCGTGGAAAGATCCGGAGGGCGTAATAGATGTGTTCAAATTGGTGAAGGAGAAGGTCGATTGCAGGCTGGTCTTCTGCTACAATGTGGCCAGCGACGATCCCGAGGGCCTGCAGATGTACAGAAAGGTTCATCGCAAGGCAAACAAACTCATCAACACTGGAGACATTGTTTTCGTCGTGGGTAATAATGAAACATTAGTTAATTCGATCCAAAGATTCTCCAACGTGATAATACAGAAATCCATAAGAGAGGGTTTTTGCCTTTGCGTAACGGAGGCTTTATGGAAGGGCACTCCTGTTGTTGCCTCGAACGTAGGCGGAATACCATATCAGATTGATGATGGTCAGAGCGGTTTCCTGGTAGAGCCTCAGGACAACGACGGATTTGCGGAGCGAATCGTACACATTCTACAAAATCCTGATGAAGCTCGAGCTGTCGGAGAAAAAGCAAAAGAGAAGGTTAGAAAAGAATTTCTGATTACCCGGTTGCTCTCAGACTATCTGTATATGCTGAATTCGATTATGAGCTGATAAATATGCATCTACTGCAGTATAGTAACGTTGGCAAAGGAGATCCAACATGGACAGAATATTGGCGGATATAGGTAGCTTACGGCCGTTGATCTGGCTGTATGGAACAGCACTGCTTGTAGGGGCAACAGGCCACTTTATTTTGTTCCGGGTACTCTTATATTTGACCAAACGTACCATAGTGACTTTCGACAACGCAATCGTGAAACACTGCTATAGGCCGTTACAGTGGATAGTCATCCTGCTCATAGTGCGTGTGGTGGGCAAACTACCCAATTTCAAGTCGCAAATTACCGAAGTGGCCGAGCATGCGATTGCATTGCTCATGATAGCTCTTGTTGCGTGGCTCCTGATGAGAATAACCTATGTACTGGAAGATTATGTCACGAGTCGTTTTGACATAGGTGTCAGTGATAATCTGAAAGCACGAAAGATCCATACGCAGTTCAAAGTCTTGAAGCGTATTGTCATCGTTATTGTGGGCATTCTCGCTTTTGGAACAATCCTGATGACATTTGATAGAGTACGGCAACTTGGGACAACAATTCTGGCTTCTGCGGGGGTGGTCGGTATTGTTGTGGGAATGGCTGCTCAGCGAACCATATCAACGTTTATCGCGGGCCTTCAGATAGCTATCACCCAACCTATCAGAGTTGACGATGTCGTAATAGTCGAAAACGAGTGGGGCCGCATCGAAGAGATAACACTGACCTACGTCGTCGTCAGGATCTGGGATCTTAGACGCCTGATCGTACCAATAACGTATTTCATTGAAAGCCCGTTTCAAAACTGGACACGAACCTCTGCGGATATACTCGGCACTGTTTTTGTATATACAGACTATAACGTGCCTGTCGATACAGTTAGAGAGGAGCTTCATAACATACTCAAGAAGTCAGAACACTGGGACGGCAAAGTCTGTGTATTACAGGTTACAAACGCCTCAGACCGTGCGATGGAACTCAGGGCTCTTATGAGCGCTGCGGATGCCTCAACGGCCTGGACCTTGCGCTGTGAAGTAAGAGAGAAAATCGTTGAGTTCATTAAGAGGGAATATCCACAAGCACTACCACGAACGAGAGCCGAACTATACCAACTGGAAGACAAGCCTTACTCGCATAAGAACAATGGCTCCATTGATAATAAAGACAAGAAAGCCTAAAGGAGAAATTAGGATATAGTAAATTTTGGGCTTTTCTATTATGTTTACGGTTCCCAGTCTTTTGACTTTTTCAGGAATTTGTGCTGGAGGATGAAGCCTATGGCTGTCGGTGCGATAATCATAACGGGCAAAAACCATTTGAGCGAGAATACCAGGTCTTCGACCTTGGCGGAGGTTCTCGGATAGAGGTATAAAAGCGCCAGGGAACCGATGACTACCAAACCGCTGCCCCACAGGCTGGAAAAGAGTATGACGGCGGCTTTGAAAATGATAAAGGAAATCATGCCGCCGGCAATAATCCCGATTAGCCCCCCGGCCCAGATGTACTGTTCGGTCAGCCCGCAGGCGTACCATATTCCCGAAGTGAGTATTCCGCCGGCGGCGGCACCTAATAAACAAACGGCCCATCGCATCAGCGGCACGGAGAGGACCGCCAAGGTTATCATGCCTATGATTCCGCCGACGAACTGGTTGTTCAGGCCGACGATTTTCTCGGTGATTGTCATTCCCATCATCATGCCCAGCAGGGCGAAGTTGATGACGACCAGGACCTTGAAGACGCGCCAGCCGTAGAACAGGCAAACCACGCCGAATGAGATAAAGGTCAATGCTTCGAGCAGGCCAAGCGAAGTTATTTGTTCCCAGAATATGTCTATCGGGACGACTGCTTCTTCTGACGTCTCCGTGGCTGCCTGTGCAAGGATTGTAAAGTAATCCATTATTCGGCTCCTTGATCTTTCTTTTTGTTTTTACGCCGAACGCCAGTCATGTTCTACGATTTCTTCAGGCTCTTCCTTGTCCTCACCCTTTTTCTCGTCGGGCTTTTTTTTTGTTATCTTTTCCTTTTTTGGGCTTTTGCAAATTAGTAGCTGGACAATCGTGCCGAAAGCGGCCATCGCGAGAAAAACAGCGGCAGAGATGGACGGCTTGCTGCGAATAAAGCTGACTGGTTCGGTCCCTTTGTACGAAAGCAGTAAAATCATCCCGAGAAAGACGACCATTGTTCCGGCGACCGAAAAGAACAACGCCGTGGTCCAACGCCAGAGAAGCGCGCCACAGACGATAAAAATCACCGCCGGTGCGGCGATTATTGCCCAAATCTGTAAGGGGATTTTTGTGCCGGCCAGTTTTATTTTTTCGCCGGCATCGAGTCCGAATGTTTTCAGCTCTTCGAAAGTTTCGCCGAGGCCGGCTATTGTGGCCTGAACCGACATTTCGCTCCGGACTTCGGTGGTTTCCGCTTTTTCAAAGTACGGCTCGGCAAGAATGGTAAAAGCAACCGCTGCCGCCAATGCCGCGGCCAGCAGTACGCACAATACCTTTTGGAATATCAGGGCAATCAACGCCGCAAGACCAGCAAAGAGTGATGTGGAGAAAATATTTCGTCCTATGACAAAGAGCCCAATCACAATCCCGCCGGCCATGCCGGCTATAGAGATTAAGATTTTTCTAAGGGCCATTCCGCTGAGCCATATACAAAATCCCAATAGCAGCAGCACCACTCCTGAGCCGATCAGGATCGAGGAACTGAACCGGCCTGTCATCTGTTCGAAGTTTTGGAAAATTTCAATCATAACGCCGCTGTAAGCAGAGCCAACTCCATCCTATATTTATGAACAGTCAATGCCGATTGAACTTCTTGTTTCATTATAACCATTATCGACTCTTTTGCAAAATTTTCGTTAAAATAGTTAAGCGAGGTGAGGATATCAACCCCAAAACGCCGGTTCCGGCCTGAATCAGAAAAAAATTAAATACGCCCTATAATCTTCTTGACTTTTACATCTGAGCATCATATATAGTTACATTAGTTTAGCGAGCCGAGCAGCGCGAGGGCATCTCCGATTTTATTAAGGTGTCCTGCATGGGACTCCGGGCGTCAGACGGCTTGGGAGCATCGAGAATGTGTCATTGAAAGTCTGTACTAAAGAGAAACCAGCACGCTGGAGGTTTGACAAACAATCGTTTTGTTGGCGAATAAGTGCATTTTTAAAAAGGAGGTGTAGTATGTTTAGACAAATAATCTTTCCGGCTTGTCTTATTTTAGCACTGGGCATCGCTAATGTCACATCAGCGGCCACGGATCCCTATCCACCTGATGGCACCGTACAATCTCAGACATGGGTGTTCCTAACGTGGACACCGGGAGCCGCTGCGGACTCGTATGATGTGTATTTCGGCGATAATTCAGACGAAGTCGAAAACGCCGTTCGTGCCGGTGTCACATTCCAGGGCAACCAGCTCCAGACATTCTTTCTTGCCGGATTTCCCGGATATGCCTACCCGGAGGGTCTGGTAAACGGCACAACTTACTATTGGCGGATCGATGAGATATGGGCTGACGGTATAATATACAAAGGCACGGTCTGGAACTTTAAGGTTACTCCCGAAGTGGGATGGATTCCGTTTATTCCCGAAGCAGTGCCAGGATCGGCACATGATGTTAAGCTCAAAGCTTCGGATAATACAGGAATAGCGATAGATTCCGATATCCCCGGAATGCATATTGTAAATGTTCCTGTTGATGGGGAAGTATATCAGAGAATCAGTATGCCCTATGTGCATTACACAACTGCGGTTGGTAAGCCAAAAGTTCCAATCATTAGGAGATATTTGGAAATTCCATATGATGTTAATTATTTGACGATAGAGATACTATACTCAGACTCTGTAATATTGGAAGGATACAATGTGTATCCCGCCCAGCCCCCTCTTCTTGACATAGAAACTGACGAGATACTCGAATTTGTAAGGGAAGAAAAAACCTATACAACCGATGCATTTTACCCGTCAGATATTGCAGTAGCCGGCGAACCCGCAATAATGAGGGGGCATAGAATTACATCCCTTGTGCTTTTTCCTGTTCAATTCAATCCTGTTAAAAAACAGTTGAGAGTGTATTCAAAAATTGAAGTAAGGGTGAATTATGATCATCCGGCACAGATAAAGGGGATTAAAGAAAGGCTCGATTCCGAAGCCTTCGAGTTATTGTGTAAAGTTCTTTTGCTCAACTATAGGCTCCGGCCAAGGATATTTGAGGTTATTGGGAATCCTCCGAGTGTAGATTATTTGATAATAACGGATGACGACTTCGTAACAGATGTTAAACCTTTGGCAGACTGGAAAGAGCAGAAGGGATTGAGGACAAAGATAGTAAAAACCGATGATATCTATGCTAATACCGATCCTACCGATGACGCCGACGAGATCACAGACTATCTTCAGAAGGCGTACGACAACTGGAATCCTCCGCCTACTTATGTATTGTTGGTAGGGGACTCAGATATAGTGCCGACCCATTATCATACAAGGCACTATTCAGCGCGACATGGCGGCCACAGAATCGCGACTGATCTGTACTACGGCACACTTGATGGGGACGACCGGTACCCAGACATTTTCGTGGGTAGGATATCAGTTGACACGACAGCCCAAACGACAACGATAGTCGATAAGATCCTCGGGTATGAGCAAAATCCGCCGACGGACGAGAACTTCTACAATGATATATCACTCTGTGCATACTTTGAGGATAATGACGATGACGGCGAGGAGGATAGAGGATACGTCTTCACAACGGAGAAAATCCGAAAGTTCTTGGATGATCAGGGTTACAATGTCGAGAGAATATATATGACAAATAGCACAAATCCCACGAACTATAACAACGGCTCATTCGATTCTGGAGAGGCCGTGGCGGGAGATATTGTATGGAACGGTACTCCCGCAGACATAACCGGCGCTTTCAACAATGGGCGACTGATCATCACCCACCGGGATCATGGGCTATCTCAGAATTATTGGGACTACCAGGAAAAATGGCAAGGCACGTATGACGGATGGAGTCATCCTTGGTTTACAACATGGGATGTTGCCTGGTTAAATAATGGCAACGCCTTACCGGTCGTGTTCAGCATAAACTGCCAAACAGGTTGGTTTGACGGCGAAACAGATCCAAATGATGATGATGACTGGAACTTCGAATGCTACTGTGAGGAGCTACTGCGACATCAAAATGGGGGGGCCGTTGCAGTATTTGGTGCAACGCGAAACAGTCCTAGTGGATGCAATGACGATCTATTCGTAGGTTTCATCGATGCGATATGGCCCGATTTTAATGATACAATGACCTCAGGGGCCACCTATGAATTGGGCCAGGTTTTAACATACGGTAAGTTACACATGGCTGTCACGCCAGTGTGGGACGACGCAGTTCGTGAACTGGCGGAATTTGAAATGTACCACCTCTTCGGCGACCCAGAGATGTGGATATGGACACAACAGCCAACGGATCTGACTGTAACACACCCTTCAACAATCGGTTCGGGTGGATCTCAGCAGTTCGCAGTAACGGTTAGAGATACTGAAAATAATCCGGTAAATCATGCCGCGGTTGGCTTGCTCAAAGACAACGATGTGCACACAGCAGGATATACGAATCCGAGCGGATATATTATCTTTGATGTCTCACCCTCTACGGCAGGAAATATGGATATAACGGTAACAGCACATAATCATCTGCCATATGAAGGAACTATTGCAGTCACAGGTAATGGTGCTACTATCACCGTGTCACCCGATAGTGGTCCTCCTAATATTTCTTTGACTATTGCCGGTAGTGATTTTGACGATGGGGAAACAGTGAATATTAATCTTGGCAGTGCCCTCCTTGGTTCAGATTCTGCAACCGGTGGCAGCTTTTCCGAAACTTTTAATGTTTCCACTGAGCCGGAAGGACCAACTAATGTGATTGCTACGGGTCAGGACTCAGGCCGAACGGCGGTTGCAGTGTTCAGAATGTTACCGGCTCAGCCTCTACCTGATCCCTATTCCTATAGTCAATGGGATTCTTCCACGTGGCATCTCAATCCATCCGGTGGAGATCCGGTTTGGGACAATCCATGTATCCAGCTTAAGGAACAAGGAACCGGGAATCCTATCTCCTCAAGAAATCTAAGGATAGGAACATCATATATAATAGAAGCAAAGATTCATAATTATCACACAGCAGTAGCAGCCAATGGCATCAATGTTAACTTCAAGTGGGCACTATGGGGCGCGGGACAGAAGGTTTGGAATATAATTGACACGGATACGGTCGATATACCCGTAGCAACTATAGTACCGAACGTCGCTGTAGCGAGAACGGTCTGGACACCAATAACAACCGGTCATTGCTGCATCGTCGTCGAGATAGATCATCCCTGGGACGCTAATTTGAATAACAACAAGGCTCAGGAAAATACCGATGTATCAGCTATCACCTCTCCTGCAGAAATCTTCTTCGATGTCTATAACCCGACGGATACTCCTGGATTAGTATACCTGGAAGTTGTCCAAGGTGATCCCCGGGAACAGCTCGAGCTGTGGGGGACCAGGATAACACGTCCGTATCCTCAAGTGCTTGAGCCAAACGGTGTCCAAACAGCAACCCTTCTCGTGGAGGCCCCCGAGTGGGCAGAGATTGGCGAAACTCGTACCATATCCGTCACAGGGACAATCAACGGAGAAATAATTGGAGGCGTAGAAATTCAGGTAATTAAAGATCATCCGCCTGTTCTTAAAGATGGCTACGTTGATCCAAATAGCGGAATTACAGGCGCAGATTTAACGTATTGGGTAACATATACAGATGAAGACAATCATCCGCCTATGGAAGGCCATCCAACACTTTCCATATTCAAGGCCGGTGAGCCAATAGCTGGAAGCCCGTTTGCGATGGATCAGGCAGATCCTAATGATAACGGCTATGCGGATGGTAAAACCTATGCATGTTCCATTACCCTATCAGAACCAGGAAACGATTACACGTATAGCTTCTGGGCAAGGGACAGGCTTGGAGTTGGGGCAGTAGGCCCTGCTACAAATTTGATGAACGGTCCATTAGTAGGGGAAATAGTGGTTGTAGATAAATGATGGAGATGGTATATGGAGCGTCCTTTATGAGGACTATCCCAATCTTCACAGGCTATACTCTGTTAGCCTCGTGGGTTTTCCAACATTTGCCGATGACTGGCTGCAAAGCGGCTTTTATCTTGTCGGCGATATATATGAGGCCCAATATCGTTGGCCTGAGGGACGTTGAAATAATAACATCTCAACAGCTTAAGATCTGAACGCGACCAGCAGTTGGTGCTAAAATGGTTAGATAGTGCATTCAATGAATCTGAAGTGGTCTTCGGGGCCTGTGCCGATCGGATTTGGTATAGGCCCTTGCTGTTTTCTGCTTCCTGGAGCGTTTGTGGCGTGGAATCTGCGCGATACGACATACGAGGTTAATGCGGATGAGAGGAGTCGAACCTCCACGCCCCAAGGGGCACAGGCACCTGAAGCCTGCGCGTCTGCCAATTCCGCCACATCCGCAAATTCTCTATTTGCATTTTTCTACAGAACAGCGTTTCAATTAACGCCAATATTAACAATTTTCTGCATTTCGTCAAGGATTTTAGCCCGCCCGTTAGAAATTCGCAAAGCGTCCCATAAATTATCAAATGGTATACGAAATCAGCGAATTCGCCGCTCCAGCGTGTTTTGCTTGAGGATTAACAAGATTTTCTTAAATTATTGCCACCAATTGTCCGAGACTAAAACCACTGTGATTTTTGGATTTTGTGTTTTTTTGCAGTATATTTTATATGAAGAGTCATAGAATATTATGACAGGGAGAAGAGAGTGAGTAGAACAACCACAAGTTTTGGTTCCCTACCCTTTCTTAAGCAGGGCAGAGTCCGCCCCGGGTTGTTTTGTAGCTTTCGGTCTACAAATATAAAAAAACGGACAAACACGAAGTATTTAATATAAATGATTAGAATGTATGCGGATGGATTCTTTACAAGCTACCTCTAATACTGCAGAAGCCGAGGCCGGTCTTCTATTCGGCGAGCTGCTTGTCGCCAAAGGTATGTTAAGCCGGGACGAATTGCAGGAAGTGCTTGACGCACAGCGTGAGCAAGGCGGTCGATTCGGCGAGGTGCTGCTGCAGCTTAAAAAACTGGATGATAAGGACGTCACAGCCGCTCTGGCGGAACATTTCTCGATGGAATACATCCACTTCGACGATGCCCGCAAGCTGGACAAGATCGACATGGACATCGCTCGAATGCTGCCGGAAAGCATCGCCAAGCGATTTTGTCTCGTGGCTATCGACGAGGATAATAATAACAACATTGTTATTGTGATGGCTGATCCGCTTAATGTTGTTGCGATAGATACCGTCACGCTGAAGTTGAAGCGTAAGATTAAGCCGACCATCAGCTCGGAAAGGGAAATTCGCCGGGCGATAGAGATGATTTATCACGGCTCGGATGTGGAAGAACAGCAGCTTCGCAATCTGGTAGAGATCGAAGATGGGAATGAAAACAAACAAGATGATGACGTCCTTTTAGAAGACATCGTGGAACCGGATACCATCGGTGAAGATGCCGCAAATAAGGCTCCCGTGATTCGGTTCGTTGACTTGCTCATGAGCCAGGCGGTCAAATGCAGGGCAAGTGACATTCACATCGAGCCCCAGGAGAATTCGACGGTTGTGCGCATGCGAGTTGACGGCATTCTTCGGGACATGGTTCCGCCGGCGAAAAAGATGCAGGCGGCGGTCACAGCCAGAATCAAGATTGTCGCACGAATGGATATCGCCGAGCGCAGGTTGCCTCAGGACGGCCGATTCAAAATGAAAATCTCCGGCAGGGCCATCGACGTCCGCGTCTCTACAATTCCGGCCATATACGGTGAAAAAGTCGTTATGCGAATTCTGGATGCATCGGCGGTAAAGCACGACCTGGATATGCTTGGGCTCGAACCGGAACGCCTCAAAGAGTTGAAAGATAAGCTGCAACAGCCCCACGGCATCATAATTGTCACCGGGCCGACCGGCAGCGGTAAAAGTACGACATTGTACTCGGCGCTGAGCCACCTTAAAGATCCGGCGAAAAATATCACGACGGTCGAGGACCCGGTCGAATACCGTCTTGCCGGGATCAACCAGATTCAGGTCAAGTCGGAAATCGATCTCGATTTTGCTCGATGTCTGCGGGCAATTTTAAGACAGGACCCGGACATTATTCTGATCGGCGAAATTCGAGACAAAGAGACGGTCGAGATAGCAATAAAAGCGGCTTTGACGGGCCATCTGGTTTTAAGCACGTTCCATACCAACGATGCGCCGAGCGCGATAAGCAGATTGCTCTATATGGGAATTGAGCGGTACCTGCTGGCTTCGGCACTAAATTTGGTCATTGCTCAGAGACTCGTCAGAAAAATATGTGATCATTGTAAAGAGCCGGTAACATTGAGTGAAGAAGCCCTCAAACATCTGGGGATAAGCAAAGAGAAGGCCGAGACCTCGGTGTTCTATCACGGCCGGGGATGCCCCGCCTGTGGAGAAACCGGTTATCTGGGCAGATTGCCCATATTTGAGTTCCTGGATGTAGACACCGCCATCAGCGAGAAGATTATTGCCAACGCAACCGAATCCGAGATCAGGGAGACATCGCGTAAAAAAGGTTATGGCGGCCTGCTCGACAGCGGTGTTATTAAGGTATTGGAGGGTTTAACAACCGCCGAAGAGGTCATTAGGATAGCTTTCACAGACAAAGGGTGATAGCTCTTATAACAAAAACAAAAGGGTACTTTTAGAAGGTTAAGCAAATGAAAAAATATGGGTATGTCGCTCGAGATTTGGTTGGGGCACAGATAAAGGGATTCGCGCAAGCGGCTAACTCAAATGAGGTGCTTAACCAGCTTCGTGAGCAAGGGCTAACACCTATCTCTGTTAAGGATGTATCGAAGAAAGGTAGCACGAAAGCCCAGCAAAAAGGTCATCGTAAACGCATCAAATCAGCGGACCTGGCGGCACTTTGCTGGCAGTTGGCAACGATGCTCGAGGGCGGAATTCCTATTACTACAGCCCTGGACATCATTGGCGATGACACGGACAATGCGCAGCTCCAGGAGATTCTCAAGCAGATATCGGATAAGGTCAAGAAAGGTCAGCCCGTCTCGGAATGTGTTGCGGAATATCCGAAAGTTTTCAATCGGCTCTGCTGTGCCATGATCCTGGCCGGCGAAACCGGCGGTAATCTCGCCAAGGCAATAGGCAAGCTGGCAGAGTATTTTGAGAATCGTGACAAACTCGCGAAAAAAGTCAAAGGCGCGATGGCTTATCCTATCTTCGTGCTCTCATTTATTATCATAATTGTCGTATTCATAATGGCTTTCATTGTTCCCCGATTCCGAAAGATATTCGATCAAATCGGCGGGACAATGCCTGCTTTCACCCGTGGCTTTATGGGATTTTATGATATATTGCACTACAATCTTCACTATATTATTGGCTTTGTCATTGTCCTGGTAGTGTTTGCAAAGCTCTTTTCCAGGACCAAAAAAGGCCACTATTTATTCAGCAGACTTTCCCTGTCTTTGCCTATGTTCGGAAGTATATTGAGTCAGGCATTCGTTGCAACGTTTTGCAGAACGACGTCAACTTTGCTTTCTTCCGGCGTTTCAGTGCTCGAGGCATTTAATATTCTCACGGGGATGACCGATAACGATATCATCAAGTCGGCCATCGTCCAGACCAGAGAAAACATTGTCGGCGGTTCGAACATCTCATTAAGTATGAGTTCGGCCGGCTTTTTCCCGAATATGGTCATAAAAATGATACAGGTCGGAGAGGAAAGTGGTTCAATGCCCGAAGTGCTCGAAAAGACCAGCGAGCATTATGAACGCAAGATCGATGCTACTGTCACCATGTTGTTGAGTCTTCTTGAGCCGATCATGATTATATCTGTCGGGGCGATTGTATCGGTTGTCGTGATTGCACTGTATCTGCCGATTTTTACAATGTCGGATATGTAGGGGGGTACATAAGTCATTATCGATTTTCAGATGGTGAACCGGAAATTTCGAATCGATAGTGAAGTCGTTTATTGATTTAGCCGAATGGGATGAAGACCAGGTAATGCACTTGGCGCCCAAACTTTTTTCAAACTTTTATTTGGAGAGATGAAAATGAGAAACAGAAAAGGTTTTACACTGGTGGAGCTGATGGTGGTGATCCTCATCGTCGGCATCCTGGCCGCGGTGGCAATTCCGCTGATGCAGGGCCGCATCGACAAGGCCAAATGGTCGGAAGCCAACGCTACGGCAGGTACGATCCGTACGGCTGTTCGCGCCTACGCTGCCGAGACGAGTGTTGCTACGGCTCAGACCCTTAGTGGTCTCCTTAGTGTTGTAGCTACACAGACAAAGTTGGGTTTTGTCGCATCAGATTTAGAGGGAACCTATTTCACAGCCGCCAATTATGATATTTCTTCTGTGGATGGCAACGGCATCGCTGTGATTGAGGTGTCCGCCACTAAAACGGATGCTCCGGGCGGTGGCCCATATACACTGGATACGGATGGCTCCTGGGGTCCGTAAGAATGAACCCTTAGTCGGGAATCCAGAAGTCGCCTTTGTGGCAAGCTGGCATCCTGGAAAGTTGATTTCTCCCTTATAGATATT
>CAZSOR010000091.1:0-15835 GCA_964608395.1 uncultured Pirellulales bacterium | reverse complement strand
TTCCGGATAACGCCAGGAAAACGCCGCCGGATTCTTTACCAACAGAAGATATCCGCCGGCAGGGACTGTAACCGGCACATCAACGGGGAAGATAAACTCGATGCCGTCGGTGAATTTCCACGGCTCGCCTGTCTCATAGTCGTATAGCACAACCGGCTCTGCACTGATATTCTGCAGCTCGACGTATTCGAATTGGTCGTTCGGGTAGGAACTGCCATAGGGCCAGTCGGGATTGTACATTATCTCGCTGATTACGATGGGCCCGACCTTCGGATACGCATTCGCGGAGCCGGGCGTGTTCTGCTCGGTCGCCACGAAGTTGTAATTATCTGTGCTGCTCTTATAATGGCGTCCGAACGATACGCCGGTCACCGAAGCACCAAAATCCTCAACGGCACGATAGCCCGTCAAGACGCCGTATTGAGCGGAGCTGAGGTACAATTGATCGCCGTTCTCGCTCAATGCGAAAGAAATATGAGAGCCGGTATCGTTCGAATTACCGAAGTGCAGGTCTTCATAGAACACAAGGTAATCGAATGGTTCAATGATTGTCCCGGCGGCAATCTCGTATTTGAAAAGGGCGTCATTACTGTCGCTTAGAAACCAGCCGCCGATATCGATTGCCGTGCCGGTCGTGTTATACAATTCGATCCAGTCAGAAGCCTCAGCGTGTGCGTGGGCAAGGATCTCGTTGATCACGATGTCGCCCGGGTTGGGTATGATGCCGCTGTCGTCTTGTCCCGGCGAGCCGTCGAGATACGCGCTTGGGCGCCAGGCCTCTTCGACGTTCCAACTGCTAAGGTCAAAATGGGTTGGATTGATGATAGTCAGCGAAAAACCTTCGCCGTCGGTAATAAAGTGCCAGTTGTCTTCATAGCTAAAGTCCAGAATCGTCCGGCCGATTGCATCGGCCAGCGTGATACGTTCGCCGGCATCGTTCAGCCTGCCGGAATATTGACCGGCAATATTTACGTTTGAGCCGTATCGTGCTTCGAAGGCATTGCGGTCCTGGACAACTATTATATATTCGCCGGGTGCAAGATCAATGCCCGGGAAGGTGAAATCGATGCCGTCCGTAAAGCTTACGAGATTCAGATTGATCGTTTCTGCTCCGATGTTCTTCAGTTCGGTGAACTCTTCATTCACCGCTCGCGGATTATACATCACCTCGGTGATTCGCAGATTCTGTGCGATTCTGCCGACAGCAAAGACTGCATCGTTCATCGCGCTCCAAATGCCGCCGTTCAATATTCGTGCTTTTACGTGTGTGCTCCTGGTTAATGTAATCGGTGTCGTATATTGATTAACGCCGGGCAAGTCCACGTCGTCGGAACCTTCCAGACTCGCGTGCATTTCGACAGAAATAAGAAAGTCTGTGTCTGTGCTGGAAATATTCAAACCTTGAATGGCCAGAATATTGCTGCCCAGCTTGAGCTGGTTAAGTGAAGCGGAAATGTCAATGCTCTCGAACTGGACGGCTTCGAAATCCGCGTGCTCGGCATTGGCGGTTGAATTCCAGGTAATGGTCCGGCCAACGTTACGTCTGGCCACCTCGGTACCGTTGAGGTAGGCGACAAAGCCGTCGTCGTAGCGAATGTTCAAAGTCAGAATGTCGAATTCATTCGGACTTTCATTTATACTGAATGGAATACGAATAAAGCACGAGGCATTCCTGGCATACATCTGAGAATCCAGGTCGAAGCCGATTAATTGGTTATATTCTGATCCTCTGTCGTATCCGATGCCGCCCGGAGTGCCGGAGTGTTTGTACCAGTTTCTGTCGCTGAAACCTGATGGTTCATTCCAATTTTCAGAAATCGTGCGAACGGGAACGTACACACGCTTTTCGGCGTTCTCCGGAATGAGCATTCCTTTAATTCCCTCTGATCGCATCAGATCGGCCGGATCCGTGCCGTCCATTGTGTAATAGATCTGGCCATACGGAGCCGTCATCGCCAGTTCGAACGGTTGATCAAACTGCCCGGCCTGCGGGCTGAAACCTGGTGGGGCGGCGGTAAATTCATAGGCGATTTGGCTGTCCATCCAGTCGAGACGCTGTTCGAGCCAGCCGCTCATCCAGTTTATTTCTTCGTCATAAGTCTCGGCGATAAACCAGTTAGGCCAGACATAGCTGCCAAGAATGTGCCAGCGGTCGAAGTTCCGGACCTGTGCCTCACTCAGCAACGCCGCAGTACTATCAATGTCTTGAAGTAGTCGGCCGGTAGCTAAGAGATTCTCACGCAACTCGAACCATCGGTCCGCGTAACGCAGGCGAAACACCGGGTCCTCGAACAAGCGGCGCCACCATGGATAATCACCGTCGCCAAGCTGGGGATAGTACCAGCCGGTTGGGATCCATCCCTGAAGATAATCGGCGTTGCCGAGTGACAGGTTGTAATCCCAGACGGGACCCATGTTGATTTTGCCGCTGCGGTCCTTGGACATATAAGTGCTGAGGCGAAAACCGTCGATGTTTTTCGTGAGCTCGACGAGGATGTGGACATCGATGAAGGATCCGACGTCAATATATTTGGCGTACCCGTTCACCGGGTCCATAAAGTTCGATCCGTATAGAACCGATTCGAACTCGTTAAGATAATGTTGGAGCCAATCCACCTGCTGGGGCGTTATATCTACCATCTTAGGCTCAACTACGCGTATTTCCAAACCCCTGCTGGTCCTGAATACTGTCTCACCGGAACTGGACTTGTCTTTCTTGAAGATGTATCCTCCGCTTATTTGCGGCTCGGTGTTGTCGGATGGCTCAAGTGCTGCGACGTCTACGCGGTCGGTACCACGTTTGATTTTCTCCATGAAGACGTAAACGCCTACATAATCACTCATCGAAATTCCCCCGCCGTCGGTGTTCAGAAACACCTCGATAAATCTCGTACGAACAGCGTATTGACCGAGATCGTTAGCCCACTTGTACGATAGGAAGTTCCTCATCAGCGACTTATCCGAGTAAGGGCCCTGCAGAATCCAGTCGGAATCAGCGGGAAAACCGAGGATGGAGACATCCGTATCCTGGTCGTATTGGTCCCACGTTTCAAAGTGGTATTGCTTTTTTGCAAAACCCGCTGAGCTTTTGCCTCGAACGTTGATCCCCGCTCTGCCGATAAAGTCCGGTGAATCGGTCAACCTGGTACGGCCGTTCCTTTTGGTGTTAATGAAGCTGGCATATGATAAAGTCTGCGCTGTTTGGCTGATACTCTTGCCCATAGTATCGACGACAGTTATCGGCAGGTTGGAGCTGAAATCGCCGACGCTCAGGTCGAGGAATATATACGCCTGCATTACAGCTTCGGAGGGCTTCCAGCCTGTTTTGATTGCGACCGCTCTTAGATACGTGGTTCGGTTAACTGAGATTGGGCCCATATAGACCGTTCCCTCGCGGGACCGGGAGCCGAGCGCGTATGGTTCGGAGCCGTCGAGCGTATAATAAATGATGGCGTCTTCGGTTTCAGTGGCCAGCGTGATAGAAAGAGGTTCCATGTAAAGACCGCTTTGACGGCTGAATTGTACCTCGGCGACGAATCCCTCGTAGAGGCCGATATTTTCTGCCGCCGGGCTCGGTGAGCCGAAGAAACGCCAGTTGTTGGTGCCGTCGGGATAGCGGCCGTAGGAAATGTCGCCGGTCTGCTCGCCGAAGACAACGCTGTCAATCATAGAAATACCGTCGCTGTTGAACAGCCCGATTTCTTCCCCGTTTGCATCGAGCTTGAAATTGGCGTGCAGCCCGGGATCGGAATTATCGCCGTCGGCCCATATCAACAGGTGGCCGCCCGGTTCGATGGTTGTCAGGGCCGGGTTGGTAATGGGAATCTGCCACTTGACAGGATTGGACAGGTTGTCTGTCAGGTACATGCCGCCGATATCAACGGTATCGACGCTGGTATTATAGATTTCGATCCAGTCATCGTATTGTCCCTCTGGGTCCTGGCTGCTATTGTTATTTGACGCCATGAACTCGTTGATTACCAGCAGGAACTGTGGCGGGAACCGCTGTTCAACTAAAGGCTCAAAATTCGCATTTGCGATACTAATTAAACAGAAAGATAGTACTGTGCTCAGCAATGAGATTTGCATAGATATATGTGTCCTCTATCTCCTTCCTCACTTATATTTTGTTGTTACTTGCCTACAGTTCTATCTTCTGTGATTCAGAAAGAAAAACATATAGATGAGAGCTATATTTATCTTATCATAGATAACACAACGGAGTCAAGATTTTTCCAAGTAAGCATTTGTAATGCTTTTGAAACAGATTTCATTGTAGAGACACCGCTCTTTTAGTATCGTCAGTGACATTTTACTGCGTTTCTGTAAAATTGCCGGCGTGGTTTAATGTAATCTGGGAAGGGCTGTTGACGCCTGCTGGGGCAGTAGTGGTAACCAAAAAATCTATTGGATCGTTGCTATTAATAACCCATGAAAAATTATTTGTTCCGGATTCGCCGCCGGAGAAATAGGTGCCATCCAAATCCCCCGGTTCGAAACCAAGCTGGGCTAAAGTAGGAACGGGTGTGAAATTATTACTTTTTTCGGCGATATGGCTACGCAATGACCTGGCGATAATACCCATAACTGTCCTTCCCTCGGACCACTTTGCCGAATCGATACGGCCTTGCATTATCGGAATTGCCACCGCCGTCAGGATACAGATGATAATGATTACGACCATCAACTCGATCAGCGTAAGACCTTTTTTGCTTTCCATACTTTACCGTCTAATAAAAAGTCACAAAATGTGTTTTCTCATAATTAGGTATCGACCAAAGTTAACTGCAACTCAATTAAGGTTTTCGATGGGTGTATAACTTTGTGATTTTATATATTTAGCATATCTGCATATTCCATATAAAAGTCGCAGGCGATACAATCCCAACAGGAATAATCCATCGGGCTCGGCCGAAAAATACGCCGGATAATTAGGGTAACTCTTCTATGATTAGTATCTGCCGAATTGTGTTGCCAATTCTGCCAGACGTTTAAGTCTTTCGGGATTGACGTGGGGAGCAACACTACAGGCCGAAGAGAGTATGTATCCGCTGCCGGGCTTGCCGATTTTGATTCTTTCCTTAACAGCCCGTTCAAAGGTTTTCTCATCCGCATTCAGCATCTCATTGACGGCGTCCAGGTTGCCCTTGAAGAAGAACCGCTCGCCATACTTTGACTTCGCATCTTCCAAATATACGGTTCCGAGCGGCGGGGGGTCTAACGTGTCGATTCCATCAACGGCGGTCCTGCTCATGAGATCCAAGCGGTCGCCGATTGCTCCGCAGGTATGAACGCACGATTTCAAGCCGTACCCACGTATCGCTCGAAAGATACGGTCTTCATATGGAATAACATATTCTTCGTACATTTGCCGGCTGATGAATCCCGCCCCGGCAAAGGCGGAGCTGACAAGGATCGCATCGGGCTGACAAGCGGCGTAAAGCTCGACCCGAGCCAGCACGTTTTGTGTCAGGACTCCGAGCAATTTGTGACATATTTGCGGGGCATCAATCAGAGCGAAAAGGGCCTGTTCATAGCCGAATAGCTCCAATAGATGAGAAAAAGGCGAAAAAACTTCTACATGGATCGAGACCTCCGGTGCAAGCTGCTGAACCTTAGAGAGCGTGTTCGTGAACCATGCCGGATAAACAGCCGGATCGGACAGATCGGCTTGAGGATCAATGCCCCAGAGTTTGGGTGCGTGCCATGTGTTCCAGACATAGCCGGGCAGTCTGAATGTCGCAGGGTCGCCAACGTCGACGGATGTGTAATCGGCCCGGGCGAGCAGCTTGTGTCCCGGTTGATACGTCTGTGGATTGTCGTCGGCGCCGAAAATGGTTTCCAATCCTGATTTCCAGCGAAGGTGTTCGTGGTCACCAATATGCTCGCGTGAAGCCAGAGCGTTCGTCCAGTCGGGCGGCCTGCCGGGGAGGTTCACCAGTATGCCGTCGAATCCGTACTTCTGCTGGCGTTCGACCAGCGCCCCGGCAAAGGCTTCGCTGTCGAACCATATTTCCGAGGGCTTGCCGGTGCAGTTCAGGAAATAGTGCCCCAATGCAAGCTGGCACATGACCGGGACCCGGTCGGGCGTCTGATGATTCATCGCCGCTGCAATCCGTTGTTTCGAATTCATTTTTTCACCCAAACTTTTATTGCGGAACGAAGGCCAGTGACGTCTGCAGGGCAAAGCCGCACGTGCAGCCCGAGCTGTTTTCCGGGATCAGCACGAGCCCGCCGGCGGGAATCATGTTGATCCAGCATCCGGGCCGTGTCGCTGTGGTCAGTCGCTGCGGGCCGCCGTCCGGGCCAATGTCGTACATCCAGGGGTTCCAGCCTCGCCAGAACAGGCACTGGGCCGAAGCAGATACTCCGCCGCAGCCGTGCCCGCGACGGTCAAACTTCCAGCCCTCGATTCTCTCGCCGGTTTTCAAATTATATGCGTACGGCCAGGCATACACCGTCTCGGCGATGATTGTCGGGTGACGGTTGTATTCGCCGTGTGCGCCGTCGGTCGCCAGGTCGGTGCTGTGATCCGCCTGCCAGCGGACCTCACATGAGCGGGCATCATACGCGCAGTAATGATAATAGACACGATCTGCGAAAAGCCTGGAGCCGCTTAGCAGAAGCATCCCTCTGGAATAATTAAGATATACGGGCTCTTCGAAATTGGTGATATCAATTTTTGTCTTGAACATGACCCGGCCAGTTTGCATGTCGAGAGCGACCAGGTATTGATTGCCCCCGTCAAACAACGTTTTGGCGGGCATACGACCAAGTGTGTCTGCCATGGCCTTCGGGCTATCCGTTTCGATGAAGTATATCCGGCCGTCCCCGACGGTAATTGTTGTATTGACGATAAGCCCGGCGTGGTATTTCCAAAGCAACCGGCCGTCCCGCTTGTCCATGGCGAACAAGTAGTCGCTGGTAACAAGTTTCATGTTCCTGTACCAGAGCGAATCATCGGCCTCGTAGCTGGTCTCGGTGTAGGAAGCCTCTTTCTTTCGGCCGCTGCCGAAAAGCAGGTTGCCGGAATAGGCGATGTAGCCCCATTCGCGTGGCCCGGACTCGATTAGTTGAGGCATTACGTAAGTCGTCCGGCGGCGGCCGGTGCGGACATCGAAACCATAGCACTTGTCTTGAGCGACCACATAAAGGTACTTCTCGTCCACGGCCATGCTGCCGGAATCCAGGAACACGCCGAGCCGGCGGGAATTGGGAACTTCGACCTGCCACTCGATTGTCCCGTTATAAGCATCTATGGCGTAAACGATGCAATCGCCCGGGGCGAAAAGGCGCCCGTCCTTGAACAAGGGCGGCACGTTGCGGTGGTGACGGTCGATCATCCGGCGCGGGCCGGGCCGGCCGAACCACTGGACCGCCATCTTGCCCTTGACGATTTTATCGCCGCTGCAGGCGGTATTGCCCGGCTCGGCGTAGGTATGCGTCCATTCGCCCGCGCCGTCCAGCGCCGGCCGGCTGGTCCACGCCAGAGCGATATCGCCTGCGGTCTCTGCTTTCCAGTCAACGAATGATGGCCGACCCCATTTTTTCAATTGTTCCGGATCGAACTTGCCGGCCGGCATGGCCAATGCAACAGCTCCGCCACAGGGCCTGAGCACGCGAAAGGCCTCGTCTGGTGCGGACGGCAGTTTGCCTGTCTGAATCGCTTCATCCGAAACAATCAGGTTGGCAAAATATTTTGTATAGGGTAGTGACTCATAATCTTTCTCGTGAACGACCACTCTGCCGTAGAGCCCGGCTTTGTCGATGGCCCTGCGTGCGGCGGCCACATTACGCGGATTTTCGTCGACGCCGATAATCTTCAAATCGCTCCTGCTGGCCAGCTCATACGCCAGTCGTCCCCGGCCGCAGCCGAGCACGAGGCAGTATCCTTTCGTGATCCCGGTCCGTTCGAGAATCAACTTTGCGGCTTCGGCATATCTTTCCGTCAGAGCGTCACGCGGGTAAGGGTTGGTGTCTGTCTTGGCCTCGATAACTTTCGCATTTTCTTTTACGCCGCTTCTGAAACAGTGTATCCGGCCCTTGTCCGTACTGATGTATAGTCCTCCGTTGACGACGCTCAGGCCGTATGCTTTGCCGCCGACGGGTGCGTCCCAGATGACTTTTCCCGTCGAGGCCTCGATCGCGGCGATTTTGTCCTCTCCCCCGACGAAAAGAGTATCGCCGGCCATAATCATCGCGTACGGGTATTCGCATCGGATCGTCCAACGATAGCAATCTTTCATTTTGCTCGATAGTTCACCGGCCTGCGTCGTGAGAGCGCCTATCTCCTCTCTTAATTGTTTTGCTACCGGCGTGTTTTTGTCTGTCTTTTTGAGCCGTTCGTTAATCGCATCTCGCCGGCGAATCAGGCGATTTCGTTCTCTTGAAAGCTCCAGATATGCCCCGCGGTCGAAGGCCGACAGTTGCTTCTCCGACTGCATATATGCGGTCGGTCCGCTGACAAGCATTCTCAGGCCGCCGAAGGTTGCAATTTTGTCTTTTGTCTCTACGTCACTGGCGTCAAGCTCTTTTGCCCGCAGGCCCGGACCGGTGACAAGGACGTTCTCGGTCAGAATCGCGAAGGTTCCGCCTTCGCTGGGCAGCTCTCCCAATGATGCGCCGTCTGTCCGTGCGAAAATGGCCGGATTGGTTCGTCCGGTTGGGACATAAAGCCGCTCATCAGAAGCAAGCATGTAACCCTGTGGGGATATGGTCGCTTTTTGCTTCCATTTTACTGAGCCATCTTCAGCATTCAGTGCCGACAGGAATGTACCCTGGTTCGGGAACAAGCCGGCGGCAAAATACAGAATCCCGTTATCGACCAGCAGGCCCGTACGTATGGGCCACATCGATATAATACGACCGTTGCCCGGAATCATACGATCCCCGTCAGTTCCCTTATGTTTCCATGTTAGCGAGCCATCATCAGCCGAAAGGCAGTAGACATATCCGTCGTCCGAGGCTGCATAGACTTTGCCGTCTGCGATACAGGGGGCCAGCCTGACAGGGCCTTCCGTGAAAAAGGTCCAACGCTCATGCCCGGTCATCGAGTCCAGCGCATAGACTTTATCATCCGCAGATGAAGCGAAGTATATTATATTGCCCACTCCTACGACGTGAAATGCCCTGTCATATGCTACGGTTGACCTGAGGTTGAACTGCCGGTGCCAGAAATCCTGCTTTGCAGGTTCCGGCCATGCGGGCTCAGGCAGATGCGATGCCATGTAAACCCATGATTCTTTCAGCGGAAGCTCCAGCCGCTCATCGGTAACGCCGCTTCTGTGTTTGTCACGCATGAAAGCCGGCCAATCTTCTGCTTTTGTGGATGCGGGATTAGCAAAAATTAAAGAGCAAAGTGTAAACAAGGACACGTATTTGTACATGGAGTACCTTTCACTTCAGAACACAAAAAAAATTATTAAATCCAAATCTGTCATAAGATAACAAATCTGAAAGGCGAATGCCATCATATTGCTTATTGCTCACAGTAAAATCTGTTGACAATACGACATGAATCTGTTAGCCTGATTGCGTTGGAAGCTTATAGAAATACTTAATCGTATTTGTAGGGAAAATTTCGGATAAATCCACCTTACGCCACAGAGCATTATTATAGATGGCTCTTATGAAGTCTTTTTGAATGGAAATAACTCGAATGCCGAGAGTAAAAAGTCCCATAGTTGTCTTGCTCCAGATACTTGCTATTTGTGTCCCTCTTTGTGCTCAGCATCGTCCGAGTGATGCGCGCTTTGAGCAATTTGAAAATAACGGTGAATTTGCAGCGAATAATCGTATCGACACCCTGGTGATGAAAACATTTCGCAGCAAGGGAATCGAGCCGGCAAACCTCTGTTCAGATGCGGTCTTTATCCGGCGAGTGTATCTGGATGTAATCGGCACGTTGCCCGAGCCGCGGGAGGTTCGCAAGTTTTTGCAGAACCGCGGTCCCCGCAAGCGTGCGGCGCTGATTCACGAACTCTTGAGACGGGATGAGTTTGCCGACTATTGGTCGCTCAAGTGGTGTGACCTTCTGCGGGTCAAGGCGGAGTTTCCCATAAATCTGTGGCCTAATGCGGTGCAGGCGTATCATCGCTGGATTCGCGATGCGATTCACGAGAATATGCCTTACGATCAGTTTGCCCGTGAGATGCTGACTTCGAGCGGCAGCAATTTTCGCGTGCCGCAGGTGAATTTCTATCGTGCGATTCAGGGCCAGGAGCCATCCGCTATTGCCGGGGCGGTGGCCCTTACGTTCATGGGGGTACGTCTGGAAAATTGGCCCGAAGCTCGTCGCTCCGGCATGGAGGCTTTCTTCTCCCGCGTGAAATACAAACTGACGGCCGAGTGGAAAGAAGAAATCGTTTACCTGGACCCGGCTCAAACCGAGCCTCTTGAGGCTGTTTTTCCCGATGGCACGGCAGTTCGGATTCCGCCTGACCAGGACCCGCGTATGGTCTTCGCCGACTGGCTGGTCGCTTCTGAAAATCCGTGGTTCGCCCGCAATATCGTAAATCGTGTGTGGGCATGGCTGCTTGGCCGTGGAATAATTCACGAGCCGGACGACATTCGCCCCGACAACGTGGCCGTCCACCCGGAACTGCTGGCCTACCTGGAAAATCAACTTGTTAAAAATAATTACGATCTGAAACATATTTATCGCCTGATTCTCAATTCCAGCACCTACCAGCAGTCTTCGATTCCACGCGACGACAATCCCGAAGCTGAGGCTCTGTTTGCTTGTTATCCGGTTCGTCGGCTCGAAGCGGAAGTGCTGATCGATGCTTTGTGCTGGATTTCCGGGACACAGGAAAGTTATTCAAGCCCGATTCCGGAACCGTTCACTTTCATTCCGGGAGAGAATCGATCCATCGAGCTGGCGGACGGCAGTATAACCAGTCAGTTCCTTGAAATGTTCGGCCGACCATCTCGCGATACCGGCCTGGAATCCGAACGAAACAATCAACCGACCGATGCGCAGCGGCTGCATCTGCTTAATTCGAGCCATATACAGAATAAGATCGAACGCAGCTCGCGGTTGAACGGACTGGTTAAGGCCGCTAAAGGCAACCGTAAAATGCTGGCCAACATGATCTATCTGAACATTATGTCGCGTTATCCGACGCAGGCCGAACTGGCCGCGGCACAGCAATATTTTCAAACAAAGGGTATAAACCTCAGGCAGGCAGCGAACGATCTTGCCTGGGCCTTGATAAATACCAAGGAATTTCTATATAGACATTAAGGTCGACCTTCAAGTCGCCGCTGCGGCCATCCGATAAATATTGAGGAAACGGTCAAATGGAAAAGCAAACAACAGACTTCATTACTCGGCGAGAAGCGCTTAAACGAGGCGTTGTCGGAGCGGCGGGAATTGCACTGACCGGTCCTTTAACCCGCCCGGTGCGGGCTGCACCGTTGAACCCCACGGCCAAATCGGTTATTCAGATATGGATGTGGGGCGGCCCAAGCCACCTGGATACCTTCGATCCAAAGCCGGATGCGGGCGACGATTATTGCGGCCCATATAAAAAGCCGATTCCCACAAACGCCGACGGCATCCGAATCGGCGAAATGCTCCCGCTGCTGGCACAGCAGGCCGACAAGTATTCCATCATCCGCAGCATGACGCATGGAAACAACAGTCACGAGACCGCGTCGTATATTGTGCAGACGGGACGCGAGCCGGGCAGGCTGGTTTATCCCAGCGTCGGTGCCGTGGTCTCGCTTTTCAAGGGCTATGATCACGGGTATAAGGGATTGGTCCCGCCCTATATTGTCCTGACCCAGCCTCAGGGGCGTTTCTCCGAAGCGGGTTTTCTTGGGCCGCGATATAAACCTTTCGCCACCGGCGGCGACCCTAATCGAACCCCCTTCGCCGTAGAAGGAATCGTTGCTAAAGGCATTTCCGACCAGCGACAGCGCAGCAGGCGGCAGTTGCTCCATAATCTCGATTCTCTCGGCAAGGCCATGCCGGGCAATCAGCAGTTCGAAAAGTTCGATCAATGCGAGGAAAACGCGTACGGCATGATGTTCGGCGACGCCCGGAAGCTGTTCGATATGTCGGAAGAAAACGACGAAATCCGGGACCGCTACGGCCGAAACACGTTTGGCCAGTCCTGCCTGATAGCACGCCGGCTGGTCGAAAATGGCGTTCCCTATGTCACCATTAACTACAAAGGCTGGGACACACATAAACAGCACTTCGAGGCCATGCGCCGCAAGCTGCCGGAAATGGACGCCGGTATGGCAACACTTTTGCAGGACCTGGCCGACCACGGCCTGCTTGACAGCACGATTGTATGGTGGAGCGGCGAGTTCGGACGAGGCCCGAAAATCCAGTGGGACTCGCCCTGGAACGGCGGCCGGTCGCATTACGGCAAATGCTTCTCGGCGGTAGTTGCAGGCGGAGGCTTCAAAGGAGGCCACGTAGTCGGCGCCTCCGATGAAAAGGGAGCGGAAGTGGCGGACCGTCCCGTATACCCGGCAGACCTGAACGGCAGTATCTACACGCTGCTCGGCATCGATCCCGATGGCCCGATGCCAAACCCGCGGGGCCTGGACGTGAAAGTCATGCCCAAATCCGACAAAGGTGCCGGCCGCCTTAAAGAATTAATGTAAATCCTGGGAAATGAGTAATGGTATTTACACAGAAACTGATGTTTATGGTGTTGGCCCTGTGTGTTACGGCTGCTTGGGGGCAGTCGAATACGAGAGAACCGCATATCGGCTACCTTTACCCGAGCGGTGGGCAGCAGGGCACCGTCATTCAGATTACGGCTGGCGGTCAGTACCTCGGCGGAGCAAAGGATGTGTACATTTCCGGCAAAGGCATTCATGGCTCGGTGATTAAATATATCAGACCTCTTAGAAACATCCAAAAGGAGCAGCGGCAGTTAATCCAGACGCGCTTGAAGGAAGTTAGAGACAAGCGTCTTGCTGAATTGCCGAACCATCCCCATCCAGATAAAAGAAATCTGGATGAGGCTGCCACACTCTCTCAAAAGGAAAAAGATGCTAAAACCGACGAAGTTAAAATGCCGGACCATCCATTATTGTATGACCTGGAGGATAAGAGCCTTCGAGAATTGGCGCACATTTCGAGCGTTCTCTTTTTCCCTCGGAATAAATTGCAGATGAACCGGCAGCTTGCCGAAACTGTGCTGATCGAAATTACCATCGATCCCGGAGCGCAGCCCGGCAGCCGTGAACTGAGGCTCGCAACTAAGACCGGCCTGACCAATCCGATGGTCTTTCAGGTGGGGCTGCTACCGGAAATACGCGAACTTGAGCCCAACAACCGGCAGGCCTATCAGGTCCCGCCGAATATGGCGAGAGTTCGCAATTTGCCGAAAGAAAGGGCACTCGAACTACCCGTGCAGTTGAATGGGCAAATCATGCCGGGGGATGTCGACCGTTTCCGATTTCGTGCGATCAAGGGGCAACAACTCGTGATTGAGGCTCAGGCCCGGAGTCTGATTCCATATCTGGCCGATGCCGTTCCCGGCTGGTTTCAGGCTTTGCTGGCCCTTTACGATGCCGGGGGCAGGGAAGTAGCTTTCGCGGATGATTACCGTTTCAATCCTGACCCGGTCCTCTTCTATAAGATTCCTGAAAATGGCGAATACGAGCTGGAGATTCGTGATTCGATCTATCGCGGACGGGAGGATTTTGTTTACCGCATTGCCGTGAGCGAGCAACCTTTCATCACGCAGACTTTCCCGTTGGGCGGCAGGGCGAGTGTCGAGACTGTCGCCTCTATCAACGGCTGGAACCTCGCCGGGACCGAACTGCCTTTGGACACCCGGCCTGGTGGCAGCAACATTCGAAAGACGGCTTACTATGATGACAAATGCTTTTCCAATTCCGTTACGTACGTCGTCGATACGCTGCCTGAATGCATTGAAACCGAATCCAACAACACCCCGGAGGATGCGCAGTTAATCGAGCTTCCAAGAATCATTAACGGGCGAATCGCCGAGAGCGGAGATGTTGACATGTTCCGTTTTGATGGTCGCGCCGGCGATAAAATCGTTGCTGAGGTTTATGGCCGGCGTTTGAATTCTCCGCTGGACTCGCTCCTGCGGTTGACAGATTCATCCGGCAGCGTGCTTCAATGGAACGACGACCATGTGCTTAAGGATAGTCACCTGCACAGGGATGTGATGGGATTAGTCACGCACCACGCCGATTCGTATCTGCTGGCCAAGTTGCCGAATGACGGCAATTACTACGTTCAGCTTACCGATACGCAGCATCATGGAGGCGGGGCGTATGGCTATCGACTGCGCATTGCTCCGGCGCAGGGTGATTTCGCATTGCGTGCGACACCTTCGAGTATCGGTTTGCGTGCGGGCGGCACCGCTGCAATCTGGGTGCACGCGTTGAGAAAAGATGGATTTGACGGAGAGATTGATGTTTTATTGAAAGATGCACCGGCAGGCTTCGAACTTTGCGGTGGACGAATACCCGCCGGACGCAATCGTGTACGTGTCACTTTGACGGTTCCTGCGAAGGCGACCGCTGAACCGGTTGCTATTCAATTGGAAGGCCGAGCCAATATCGGCGGGCATACCATCAAACGGCTTGCAGTTGCCGCGGATGATGTCATGCAGGCGTACCTTTACCGGCATCTCGTCCCGGCACAGGAATTCCTGGTCTTCATCCAGAAAAGCAGGTGGGGGGTGCCGCCAGTTGAGCTGGCCGGCAATAGTCCGGTCCGGATTCCCGCGGGTGGTTCGGCCCAGGTTCGAATCAAGACCATCGGACGCGCGAACTTTAAAGGCGTGCAACTGCAACTCAATGAACCGCCTGAAGGATTGACCATGCACGATGTGACTGTTGTGCCCAATGGTCTTTCGTTCCAACTGAAAGCCGGCAAGGATGCAGTGCACATTGCCGATAATCTGATTGTCGAGGCTTTCAGGGAGTCTGTGGTTAAGCGGAAAGACGGCAAACCCACAGGTCAGAAACGCCGTAATTCGATGGGTGTCTTTCCGGCGATTCCAATTGAAATAGTGCAGAGATAAGTATCGAAGAGTAGCAGGCTATCAGAAAGAAGTTTATGATTAAAACGCAAAGCAATGGCAACCGTTTAGAGTTTTACACTTCGACATTGAAGGTGGTAGTTCTAATATTAACTGCTTTCGGACTCTTCGCATTCGGCGCTACACAGCCGGGTTTGTCCGGAACGAGCCGGATAGCTTATGCGGACAACTTTCGCAGACCGGGTAATGATGATGAGCTGAAGTACTGGCTGAAGAATATGGTTTGGTACCACCGCTTTACGAACGCTGAGATAACCGCCGCGACAGGTCTAAAAGACAGCGAAATCGTTGCCGCGATGGAGAAGTTTAACATTCGGACGGACAATCGGACTGAACCGAATGATGACTCATCTCTGATTGTGCTGCCGTACCCGGGAGGGCGGCATCCTCGGATAGGTTTTCTGGAAGGAGCGATAGATCCGCAGCGGGAAACAAAATGCAGTGTTTTCACGCCATGGGACCGCGACAGCTATGTTGTGCTCGATTTGCCCGAAGCCATCTGGTCGAATTTAGGCCTGACTTACCTGGCTCATACACACATCGACACAATCTGGACCAGCAAAGGCATCATCTTGCCAAAACTGGAATGGAAACGGCAAACCGATGGGACGCTGGATATCGAGCGGGTTCTTCCGAACAAAATCACATTCGGCGTGAAGGTCAAATCGACAAAAGAAGCCGTGCGAATGGAGATGTGGCTCAGCAACGGCACTAACGAGCGTCTTACGGATTTGCGGATACAAAACTGCGTAATGACGAAGATGGCGGCGGGTTTCGAGCAGCAAACC
>CAZSOR010000090.1:0-15870 GCA_964608395.1 uncultured Pirellulales bacterium | reverse complement strand
GATTGAGAGCCCCTTCGATAATTTTCCCTTCCAGATCGAGCAAAACCATTTTGTTGGGTGTCAGTTCATCGTATGCCACGCCGCTTGGCTTTATGGCGATAACGCCTGCCGAGCGATCTATCCCGCTGACATTGCCCCAACTGTAAATTACGAGCTGCTGTTTCTGCAACTCAAGATTTGCCTCGCAGACGACTTTTTTCAGTTCTTCGTGCATAATAGTAAAGACCCCACGTGGAACGTGGGGCTAAATATTTAGCCCCGCCTTTCAGGCGGATTTATCCTTGATGCTCAAAAGCTCTTTCATAACGTTTGCCAGCTTGCCGGAGAAATCCTGCGTCCCGAAGGCGTCATGAAGCTGCTTATAGAGGACATACAATTGTTTATAGACTATAGCGTTTTCGGCGATTGGTTTATAGGTTACGTCTTTAATTCCGCACATCGCAGCCTGGGCATCGGCGAAGCTGTCATGGCCGCCGGATGCTTTGCCTGCGACTACGGCGCCGGCGATGCACGCGCCCAGCGCGCAACTCTGGGCGGAACGGGATATCTTCATCTCCCTACCTGTCACGTCGGCATAAATCTGCATCAGCAGAGGATTTTTCTCTGCGATTCCGCCGCAGTTGATGACCTGTGAGACTTTGACGCCGTATTCTTCGAATCGGTTGATAATCGTCAGGGCGCCGAAGGCGGTTGCCTCGATTAATGCCCGGTAGATTTCTTCCGGCCTTGTATGCAGTGTCTGGCCCAGCAGCAGGCCTGTTAATCGCTGGTCGACGAGCACGGTTCTGTTGCCGTTATTCCAGTCGAGAGCCAGCAGGCCGGACTGGCCCGGCCTGAGCTTTGCCGCCTTCTCGGTTAAGGCTTCGTGAGAGCCTGCCTCTGGGCCGCCCGGCTGGATATAATTGACGAACCAGTTGAAAATATCGCCCACGGCCGATTGACCGGCCTCCAGGCCAAAATAGCCCGGCAGGATGGAGCCGTCAACTATGCCGCAGATGCCGGGGATATCCGCCAGTTTCCTGCTCGATTCGCTCACGAGCATGTCACATGTGCTGGTGCCGATGATTTTGACCAGCGTGCCCGGAGCGATACCGGAGCCGACGGCGCCTAAGTGGGCGTCGAAAGCGCCCATCGCCACGGGGATAGCCGCCGGCAGGCCGAGTTTCGCCGCCCATTCGTCGGTGAGATTTCCCGCCGTCTGATCGACTGCGTATGTCTGGTTGCTCAGTGTTTTTCGAAGCTTGCCGAGTTTCGGATCGAGCTTCGAGAGAAATTTTTCTTCCGGGTAGCCGCCCCAGTCGTCGTTGAACATGGCCTTGTGGCCGGCGGCGCAGCGGCAGCGTTTGAGTTTGTCGGGCGTCTGGGTTCCCGTAAGGACCGCGGGCAGCCAGTCGGCATGTTCGGCCCATGTATAGGCGGCGTCAAAAACCTTCGGATCGGTTCGCAGGCAGTGCAAAATCTTGCTGAAGAACCATTCCGAGGAATATGTCCCGCCGCACCTGGCGAGATATTCGGGATTGTCTTTCGCGGCCAATGCGGTAATTTCTGCCGCTTCGGCGTGGCCTGTGTGGTCCTTCCACAGCCAGGCACATGCGTTTGGATTGTCCTTGAATTCATCGAGCATGCTCAAAGGCGTGCCGTTCTTATCGACCGGGATAGGCGTCGAGCCGGTTGTGTCGATACCGATGCCTATGATCTGGTCCGGCTCGAATCCCTTCAATGCGTTCTTTGCCTCGGTGATTGCCGCTTTTATGGTCACCTCGATACCCTTGAGGTAGTCGGCGGGATTCTGCCTGGCCAGGTTGTGGTCGGCCGGGTCGAGAATTATGCCGGCATCGCCCGTTTCGTATTCGTAAACTGCCGTGCCAAATTCGTTGCCGTTGTCGACATCGACTATCAGGCATCTCACAGAGTTGGTGCCGTAATCCAGGCCAATCGTATAAGGCATAAGATAACCTCCTATTTGTTAGTTTAACCAGAAACTGAAATACAGATATAGACCAACCACAAGCCCTAAAATGACGATGGTCATCAGTACCTCGACAAGTCCCCAGCTTTCGCGGGATTCCTTCTTTTGTTCGGGTGTGGCCGTGGCATAGGTCAGGTCGGCGATCTTTTTATAATTTGGCGGAGCGGTCAGCAGCGAAACTCCGACGATTACCACTATGCTCAAAAGCAGCAGCCAGCCCGTGGCAAAGAGAAAGTTGTATTCACCGATATAGACCAGCCAGCCGGGCGATGTAATGATCGGTTCAACTCCGCCCGTAAGTGCCTGGATGGTCAGCTTGGTCATCCCGACGATAAAACCGATAGCCAGCCCTGCCACGGCACCTTTACCGTTAATCCGCTTACAGAAAAGACCGAGCAGAAATACCGCCGTAATGGGCGGAGCCAGATAACCCTGAACGCTCTGGAGATATTTATATAATCCGCCCTGGGAAACCCGCTGCATTACGGGGATCCAGATTATTCCCATCACAACCACCACCATTGTTGCGATTCGCCCGACAGTAACAAGGTGCCGCTCAGAGGCCTTCGGATTTATCTTTTCATATATATCGATGGTAAAGAGTGATGCGCAGGAATTGAAGAGCGATGACAGCGAGCTCATCAAAGCTGCCAGGAGTCCTCCGACCACAAGTCCTCGCAAGCCGGCCGGCAATAGCGAGCTTACCATGACCGCGAAGACCCGGTCGCCGTCGAGCACTTCCCGGCCGTCGGCCATTTTCATGGGGATAGCAATCAGTCCTTTTTGATGCAGTGCATAAGCGATCATACCCGGCACGACAAAAATCATCACGGGCCAGACCTTCAGAAAAGCGCCCCAAAGAGCACCACGCCTCGCGTTTCGCAGATCCTTTGCCGAAAGCGCTCTCTGCACAATATACTGGTCGGTACACCAATACCAAATCCCGATTATCGGCGATGCAATCAAAACGCCCAGCCACGGAAAATCCGGGTTCGTATTCGGCCTCCACAGGGCAAAGTTCTCAGCATTCTCCCGGCATATCAGTTGAAGCTCGCTCCAGCCGCCAAGTTTGTTGAGGCCGAAAAGCGTAATAAAGGCGGAACCGAGAATCAGAATAACTGTCTGAACGGTATCGGTATAAACCACGGCACGCAGGCCGCCGAGAACGGTATAGATTCCCGTAAGGGTAACCGTCAGCAGCGCCCCGACCCAGAATGCATCGAGGACAAAAGTCTCTGTTAACTGTATATTAATCTCGGGCAAAAGAACATTAAAGACCACGCCGCCGGCGTAAACTGTTACCGATACCTTAGTGAACACATACGCTACGAGCGAAACAATCGATAATATCCAGCGGCAGGTCGAGTTAAACCGTCTCTCAAGAAACTCCGGCATAGTAAAGACCTTCGAACGGTAATAAAAGGGCACAAAAATCCAGGAGAGCATTACCACGCACCATGCATGCAATTCCCAATGCGCCATGGCCATGCCATCGGTGGAACCCTGCCCCGCAAGGCCAACGATATGTTCCGAGCCGATGTTCGAGGCGAAAATCGAAGCCCCCACCACAAACCACGGCATGTGCCTGCCGGCAAGGAAGTAATCGGTCGATGTCCTCTGCTTCTGCCGGACGACCCACCAAACAATAACCAGCATAATGCCGAAATAACATGCAATCGCCAACCAATCTAATGCCTGAAAACCACCCACTATGCAGCCCTTTCAAGTACTTGTTTTGAATGTTTTTTGACGCAATGTTCGTGCCGGAATTTTTCTATATAAGCTCAAATTAAATAAATTACAAGGTTTTTCTTCGCTATAAAAAATACCGGTTGCTGTAAAGTCAAATAAAACATTTTCAATCTCGTAAGCCTCATGAAGCAGCTTTTGCTGTAAATTAGGATTTACCTGCAAAAATGCAATAAAATAGCGAACAAATCATTGCATTTTTTACCCAAATCCTTATGCTAAGGCGGAATAACCTGAATGTTTTCGATCAAAGGATTACTTAAATTGTCTGTCGGAAGGCTAACATGGCTAAGGGCCTTGTTGTTTTCATAATTATACTTATAGTACCGGTCTTTATTAGCGGCTGCTCCCCCGTAGAGCCCAAATCTGTCGAACCTCTCGATGTTGGCGGTTTTGAGTCCGAACGTGAGGGAACCGTGCCCGGTCGTCCCGAACCGGACCAGGATGGGCCCGATAAAATCGCAACTATCAATATCGACCCCGGTTGTCACGAACCGGACCATGATAAGCCCGATAAAATCGCAACTATCGATATTGAGCCTGATAAAGTTGAATCTGCCAAGCCTGGGCCCGGCGATGTCGAATCTACCAAGGCTGAGCCTAACGACCTAACGCCCGTGCAGCCGGCCTCTTTTCATGACAAATATGCGAATATCCTGAAAGAATTTGTCAATGGTAACGGAATGGTGGACTATAAAGGGCTCAGGCGAAAAAGATTAGAGCTCAGAGGGGTGCTGCAAGAGTTCAACAAGCTCGATCGGGGCGAATATGAGTCCTGGCCCAGGCAGGACAAAATTGCCTTCTGGATTAACGTATACAATCTCCAAAAGCTCAGGATAATTACAAACAATTATCCCATTAAGCCGTCGTCACGGATCCTGACCATTTTCTACCGGGGCACCAATAACATCAGGCACATTGAGGGAAAAATCACCGGGCACAAATTCCTTGTGATGGATGAAGAATTTACCTTTGCGACGATTGAAAAGCGTTTTTTCCGCGTCGAATTTGACGATCCCCGGGTATTCTTTGCTATATCCAGCGCCTGTTTGTCGAGTCCGCCGCTCAGAAATGAGCCGTATTACGGACACAATCTCAGCCGGCAGTTGGACGAACAAACCGAAAGGTTTCTGTCCAGCCCCCTCGCATTTGGTATTGACAGAGAAAAGCGGAAGGTTTATTTATCAGCCTTATTTCAAACATCCTGGTACGGCAGAGAGTTTGTTAAAAAGTTCGCAATAGACAGAAAATTTAAGGATCAGCCGGCAGAGACCCGAGCGGTGTTAAATTTCATTACCAATTATATTTCGAAAGAAAATGTTACTTTTCTTGAAACAGGAAACTATACAATTAAGTATATGACGTATAATTGGACAATTAACGATGGTTCGTAGAAAGGATAAATAACGAATGGCAAAAAAAACAATAAGCAGCAGTGCTAAAAATTATCTATTTACCAGCGAGTCTGTAACAATGGGACATCCGGATAAGGTGGCCGACCACATATCGGATGCGATTCTGGATGCAATGCTCGCACAGGACCCGAAGAGCAGGGTGGCATGCGAAACACTTGTAAAGGCCGACATGGTCGTGTTAGCGGGCGAGATTACAACTAAGGCTAATGTCGATATTCCGACGATCGTTCGCGATACGATCAAGGAAATCGGATATGACGACCCGGAGTTCGGTTTCAATAACGAGAATTGTGCCGTGTTAGTGTCGATCTCAAAGCAAAGTCCCGATATTTCACAGGGCGTAACCGAAGGGGCCGGCCGGCACAAAGAGCAGGGCGCCGGTGACCAGGGAATGATGTTCGGCTATGCCTGCAAAGAGACGCCGGTGCTGATGCCGATGCCGATCCAGTTGGCGCACGCGCTGACGACCCGGCTGGAAAAGATGCGCCAGAGCAGGAAACTGCCGTGGCTTAGGCCCGACGGCAAAAGCCAGGTGACAATCGAGTACGAAAACAGCAAGCCGAAACGCATTCATACCGTCGTGATTTCTACGCACCACTCGCCGAAGGTTTCGGACCGGGAATTGAGAAAGCAAATCATAGAAAAAGTAATTCTTCCCGTCCTGCCTAAGCGGTTAGTTGATAAAAAGACCATATTTCATATCAACCCGACCGGCCGATTTGTAGAAGGCGGCCCGAAAGCGGATTGCGGCCTGACCGGGCGGAAAATTATCGTCGATACGTACGGCGGAAGAGGCAGTCACGGGGGAGGCGCCTTCAGCGGAAAGGACCCGACAAAGGTTGACAGAACAGCAAGTTATATGGCTCGATATATCGCCAAGAACGTCGTGGCGGCGGGCCTTGCCGACGACTGTGAAGTGCAGCTATCGTATGCGATCGGAGTGGCCGAGCCTGTCTCCGTATATGTGGACACAGCGGGGACCTCGAAGGTGAGCGAGCAAGTACTTAGCGGGTTAATCCGCAAGCTCTTCCCGCTGACACCCAGGAAAATGATCGAGCACTTGAAACTGGCCAGGCCGATCTTTTCCCAGACCTCTTACGGCGGCCATTTCGGCCGAAAGGGTGACGGATTCACATGGGAGCAGACCGATATGGTAGCAAAGCTCCGCAAAGCCGCCGGGCTGTAAGGATCATGACAGGTACCAAAATTTAAATATTTTTTTACTTGACAAAACGAGCGAAATGTGATTTAATGTAAATATCATGAGGCAGATTAACCGCAAAAATACCGGTAACTGGTGGTGGCCTGTGGGATAAATTCCGACGGGTAAGCGGCGATTTGCTGAATACAATTAATTAGAATTGCGAAAAGCGCAGCCTGTCGGAGACGGCAGGCTGCTTTTTTTATTTGTATTTTCAGCCGTTTGAGCATAGAAACTGCAATAAAGGGTTCGAGATATGGATGATTATAGAAATGTAATACTTGGTGCCGAACCGGGCCAGATTGTACCTATCGTCAGGAGGATCGACATGGCCGAACCGGTGGACTTCTTTGCCAAGATCAGTGATTACGGTCGGGCTAAAAACTGTTGCCTGTTCGAGACTAAAGAGCACTTGGCAGACTATACGGCATTGAGTTTCGGGACCGCCAGGCCGGCACTCTATCTTACTGGCACTGGCGCGGATTTTGCCATCAAGGCCCAGAGCAAGACAGGTCGCCGGATGATAGAATTCCTATCGGCAGGGCAGTCCCGCTTTGACTTTTGCGAATCTGTACAGTTCGATACCGAGGCGATCACGGGCAAGATCAAACAGTCGCAGGAATTTGTCGATGAACAGACCCGCCTGAAAACAACCAATCAGATGGACGTTCTGCGTGCGGTGGCATTCGCGTTCAAACTGGCAAGCAAGCCGTTCCGCATTACCTGCGGGCTGCTTGGTGCCTTAAGCTACGATTTCATCGACCAATTTGAGAAGCTCCCTGCCAGCAAGGATGATTCGCTCGGCAATCCCGATTATGAGTTGTTCTTTTGCGACAATATTTTCCTGATGGACCACAACCAGGGCCAGGGCTACGTGATTGTGAACGTGATTATCACGAACGGCGACCGCGAGGCCGCTATCTCTGAGGCGCAGGAATGTTTTGACTACTACAGCAATCTCGCCCGGTTTGATATGCCCCAGGGCAGAAAATTTATTGAGCCGCTGCCGCCTGCCTCTACGGATACCAACCAGGATGAGTACGAAAGAATGGTCAAGACCGCCAAGCGGCACATTCTCGACGGCGACATTTTTCAGGTCGTATTGAGCAGGACAATAACTGAGCCATGTCCGGACGAGCCATTGGACGTTTTTAAACGACTAATGAAGTTGAATCCTTCGCCGTATATGTTCTATTTGAATACACCTAATACGATATTGATGGGTTCCAGTCCGGAATTGAATCTCCGCGTAAGCGGTACGGATAAGCGGCTCGTGGAGATTCGTCCTATAGCAGGGACAAAACCAAGAGGTCGTGTTGGGGGAAAAATTGATCCGGATACAGATTTCAGGTACGAGGCTGAACTGAAGATCGACCGTAAGGAATTGGCCGAGCATATGATGTTGGTTGATTTGGCCAGGAACGACATCGCCCGGGTTGCTGAACCGGGCAGCAGGATGGTCACCGAACTGTTAACTGTAGAGAAATATGAGTCCGTGCAGCATTTGGTGAGCAATGTGAGAGGCGAGCTTGCAGGTGAGCTTGATGCCTTGAGTGCGTATCTTGCCACGATGAATATGGGGACACTGACGGGAGCCCCGAAGATTGAGGCCATGAAAATCATCCGGCAGCTTGAAAAAACCAAACGCGGCTACTACGGGGGTGCCGTTTGCTATCTGACCGTGGATGGCTCGTTCGATAGTGGTATCACCATCAGAAGCCTCCAGGTCAGAGACCACACCGCTTACATCCGGGTCGGTGCAGGTATCGTTCACGACAGCGTCCCGAAAACCGAATTCGAGGAGACCGAGCACAAGGCAGGATCCTGCCTGCGCGCGATTCGAGGATAATAAAAATATATTTAGCCCCGTAATTTATTACGGGGTTATTATGATATGCAGAAAAAAAGGACGAAATCTTATGGAACAAACGAACAGAAAGATTTTATTCATCGATAATTTCGATTCGTTTACGTACAATCTGGTCGATGATTTTTGCAAGCGGGATTGCCGGGCCAGGGTTTACCGGGCCGACACCGAGCTTAACGAGCTTAAGCGGGTCGCTGGAGAATTTGAGCCCGACCTGCTCGTGATTTCACCCGGTCCGGGCACGCCTGATACGGCGGGCGTGTCACTTGCTGCCCTCGATTATTTCAAAGACAAGCTGCCGATATTCGGCGTATGCCTGGGGCACCAGGTTATCGTGCGGTATTTCGGCGGGAAGGTCGGACATGCTCCGAAACCGATGCACGGCAAGCCCTCAAGAGTCAGCCATAATGGAGAAGGCATCTTTGCCGGCGTCGAAAATCCGTTGCAGGCCGGACGCTATCACAGCCTTTGCGCGCTGGAGATGCCGGACTGCCTGGAAATGACCGCCGAGTTCGAGTCAGTTGTAATGGGTGTCCGTCATAAAGAGCTGCCGATATTCGGCGTGCAGTTCCATCCGGAAAGCATTCTTACCCCGGCGGGCGGTAAGATTATCGAAAATATTCTGTCGATTGCGGTAGCAGAGAAGATTGCATAGGAAAGGAAAGAAATGGCTACGATAACAAAATTTCTCGAAATCATTTTGGATGGCGGCGACCTGACGTTCGATCAGGCGAAAGAATTGCAGGACATAGTATTTGCCGGCGAGGTGACGGAAGTTCAGGTAGCGGCGTTTCTGGCGGCGATGAGAATGAAGCGTGCGACATCTGCCGAGATCGCCGGGCTTGCCCGTTCGCTTCGCGATCACGCGGTGCGTGTCGAAACCGGCATCGACAACATGATTGACACCTGTGGGACCGGCGGTGCCTCTGTCAAGACGTTCAATGTTTCGACGGGCGCCGCGCTGGTAGCGGCCGGCGCCGGGGCCTACGTGGCCAAGCACGGCAACCGCGGCATCACAAGCAAGTGCGGCTCGGCCGACGTGCTGGAAGAGCTGGGCGTCAATATCGACCCGGGGCCGGAAGGCGTTGCTGAATGTATCCGTCAGGCTCACATCGGTTTTATGTTCGCGCCGAAATTCCATCCTGCGATGAAGTTTGTCCAGCCAATCCGCAAGAGTCTCGATTTCAGGACAGCCTTCAACATTCTTGGCCCGCTGGCAAATCCCGCCGGTGTTACGGCACAGGTTATGGGCGTCGCCGAAGAGGCGCTTCTCGATCGGATATGCGAGACGCTTGAAATGCTGGGCGCCAAAAGAGCAATGGTCGTTCACGGCCAGGGAATGGATGAAATAAGCACTCTCGGAACCACGCAAATTCGGCAGCTCATCGACGGCAATATCACCTCGGTGAAGCTCGATCCGGCGGACTTCGGGATTTCCGAGCCGTCAATCGACGATCTGCGGACCGGGGATGCAATAACCAACGCCGGTATAATTCGTGACATCCTTGCCGGCAAAGACAAGGGCTCTCGTAAAGATATCGTTGTTCTGAACGCCGCTGCTGCTATAATCGTGGCCGGTAAAGCCGACGATTTCGCCCCGGCAATCGCTCTGGCAGAGACCTCGATCAGCGATGGCGGCGCATTTGCTTGCCTGGAGAAGTTAATCGAAGTTTCAAATGGAGCCTGAGATGTATAGCTGATGTCCCTTATGGGCGACGAGAAATAAATATGTTGATAGTGAAAGTTAAAATCTGTGGTATTACCAATTATGACGATGCCGTCGCGGCGATGGATATGGGTGCGGACTTGCTGGGCTTCAATTTCTATCCGGACAGCCCGAGGTATGTCACGCCGGCGCAAGCTATGGATATTATCAATAAGCTGCCGGGTTTTATAGACACCGTCGGAGTCTTTGTGAATGCTTCGATTGAGCGTATACATGAGACGATCGCCGTTTGCTATTTGGATTGGGTCCAGTTACATGGCGACGAAGATCCGGATTTCTGCCGGTCGCTGCTTTCTCATAATGTCAAAACGATGAAAGCGATACGCGTCAAAGATCAGACTGACATCGAAAGGGCGGAAAGCTTTTTTACGGACGCTGTTTTGCTGGATGCCTTCGATCCTGATAAATACGGCGGCACGGGGCTGACTTTTGACTGGAACGTGATAGGGCACATCAGCAAGCGAGTGTTTTTGGCCGGCGGGATAAATCCCGATAACGCTGCGGCGGCGGTCAGGCTCGGTGTTTACGGAATCGACGTCTGCAGCGGCATCGAGGCTGAGCCCGGCAAAAAAGACCACGGGAAAATGAAAAAACTGTTCGAAAATATACGGCATTTAAGAGGGTAAATATGAAATACAAAGGCAGATTCGGAGATTATGGCGGCTTCTATGTCCCCGAGGTACTGATTCCGGTATTGGAAGAGCTGGAAGAGGCTTTTTATCGTTTTTATGAAGACCAGCGGTTCGTGACGGAGCTTGCGGACCTTTCGAAAAACTACGCCGGCAGGCCAAGCCCGCTTTATCACGCGAAAAGATTCAGTGAGTACGTCGGTTTCAACGTGTATTTAAAACGCGAAGACCTGCTGCACGGCGGCGCGCATAAAGTCAACAATACGCTGGGCCAGGGTCTTCTGGCAAAATATATGGGCAAGACCAAACTGATCGCCGAGACCGGTGCCGGACAGCACGGACTGGCCACCGCCATGATCGGCGCCTTGTTCGGGATGGAGACCAAAATCTTCATGGGCGTCACCGATATCGAGCGGCAGAGCGTCAATGTCCACAAGATGAAGCTCTGCGGCGCTAAAGTCATCGCCGTCGAGGGCGGCACGGGGACATTGAAAGACGCCATCAACGACGCTCTTCGCTACTGGACCGCTAACGTGAGAGATACATTCTATCTGTTCGGCTCGGCCTGCGGGCCCCATCCGTATCCTACCATCGTAAAACATTTCCAGAGCTGCATCGGCACGGAGGCCCGGCAGCAGTGTCTCGACCAGATCGGCAGACTGCCTGATATGGTCGTCGCCTGCGTCGGCGGAGGCAGCAACGCAATCGGCATTTTCTCCGGTTTTTTCGATGACACAAACATCCGGCTCATCGGCGTCGAAGCCGGCGGCAGGAGCATTAGCGAAGGCCGGCACGCAGCGTCATTAGTAGCAGGGCGCGTCGGCATCCTGCACGGGGCGAAAGCCTATCTCCTCCAGGATGACGAGGGCCAGGTCGATGAGACCGAGTCGGTCAGTGCCGGGCTGGATTATCCGGCTGTAGGGCCGGAACATTGCCTGTTGAAAGATACCGGCAGGGCCGAATATGTCGCCGCCGAAGATGAAAATGTCCTGGACGTTTTCGAGTTGCTTTCCAGGACCGAGGGAATCCTGCCTGCACTGGAAAGCGCACACGCCCTGGCGTACCTCGCGGACCTTAAGGGCAAGTTGGACCCGGAGCAGATCGCCGTGGTCAATCTTTCCGGCCGGGGCGATAAGGATGTTTCGATCGTGGAAAAACACAGGCCCTTGTTGAATGATTAGTGATTAATTACGAATGATTGGTTCTTCGAAGAAGGATTTTTTTGATGAAGACATATAAGCAGGTTTTCGCAGAACTCAAAGAGCAAAACAGGACGGCGTTGATTCCGTTCTTTGTAATCGGCGACCCGGATTTCGATACGAGTCTTGCGGTCATAAAAGCGGCAATCGATGCCGGGGCCGACATTTTGGAATTGGGCATTCCGTTCTCCGACCCGATTGCCGATGGGCCGACAATTCAGAAGGCCGGTATCCGCGCGATAAAAAGCGGAATGAACGTGGCAAAGGCCCTGGAGCTGGTCCGGAAGGTCAAGGAGCACAAGGACATTCCAATCGGCCTGCTGATGTACTACAACCTCGTTTACCAGTACGGGACCGAAAAATTCTTCGAGGATTTCCACGAAGCCGGCGTCAACAGCGTTTTGATCGCCGATTTGAGTATTGACGATGCGGACGAAATTACGGGCCCCGCCGCCTCGATGGGTCTTGACACCGTCTTTATGGCCACGCCGGTCACCACTCCGGAGCGGATGAAACTTGTCGCTTCCAAAACCACGGGCTTTATCTATACCGTCTCGGTATTAGGCGTTACCGGCAGCAGGGAAAAACTCTCCGGTACGGTCGAAGGGCTCGTCGGCAAATTAAAAGGGCTGACGAGCGTGCCGGTCTGCGTGGGTTTTGGAATCAGCACGCCCGAGCACGCTGCCGCTGTCGCTAAGGCCGGGGCCGACGGCGTTATAATCGGCTCGAAAATCGTCGGATTAATTGAAAGCAACCTGAGCGACAGAGACAAGATCGTCACTGAGGTTTCGGCTTTCTTAGCTGGAGTGAAAAGCGCGATTTAATCACGTCAATAACAGTCTGACCGGCACGATAATTGCGGTTTCTCTCAAATCTCTCGCCAAATCATAACGGCCCGGCTCCCGGATCATTTAATCCATTATCATGTCCATAATTCAGCGATTTTGGGACTTTTTTCAGATTTCGGCAATAAAAACGCCTTAATTTGCGTCCTTGCATTACAGTAACCAGTGTTAAGCCCGCTCTCCGAGTGGGAGCTGGTGGAATTTCAACCGTTCAACTTTTTGGAGGTCAGTATTATGAAAAAGCACCTGATTTCAATCGTTGCTGTTCTTGTGGTTCTGGCAGTGGTCCTGGTTTCATTCGGCCAAGATCAAAGAGCCAGGCGGCCCCGAATGGGACGTGAAGAGCGAATGAAGGCTATCGAGTCGATCGAGGCTCAATTAGCGAAACTCAAGGAAGAAACTCAGATGCCGCGGCCAGAAGGCGGATTTCAAAACATGTCCGAGGACGAAAGAGCCAAATTCAGAGAGCGGATGATGAAGGTTTTCCAGGAGCGGCAGAAAGTATTTCAGGCAATAATGGGGCAGCTTGCCGGCATTCAGGGCCGAAGAGAGCCCGCTCCGGAAGGCGCACAATACATGATAATCAGCACTGCCGACCTCAAGCCAATCCAGGAAGCCGCAGTGAAAGAGAAGGCCAAAGAGACGACCGAGCTTCTTACAAGGCTCGCTGCCAGAGGTCAGGGCAGGGGATTTGGAAGAAGGCCGGGCCAAGGCGGCCAGCGCGGCGGACAACGGTAGTAGCCGTTAAATTCTTCTCGCCAAAGCGCTTTAGCGAAAAATTAGCATTATAGCATCGAAAGCAGCACATTAAACGACCTGTCCCGATACTAATCGGGGCAGGTTCGTTCCGTTTCAGGGGGAATACTTTACTGCATCAGTGTCCATCCGGCCAGTCGAATTGCCTAATTAACGCCGTCAGACCACAAAAGACATCTTTCAGGCCTAAAATAGTCGTTCTTGCTTGACTGAGACAGTCACAATCTGTATACTAAATATCAGTACAAAAGAGTAATTCATTCATTGTTCTTAAATTTGAAGATGGGGGGAGGAGAGATGATATGGTCGAGTCGGGAAATTCACGAGTTTGGCGGACGATTCCTATAATCCTCATCATGGTATTGTTCTGCCCAATTGCCAATAGCCAAGTGATCTACGTCGACGACGATGCTGCCGGGGCAAACGACGGGACAAGCTGGGAAAATGCCTATAACTACCTTCAGGATGTTTTAGCTGACGCCAAATGGGCAGAAAAACCTGTTGAAATTAGAGTTGCTCAAGGTGTACAGAAGCCAGACCATGGCAGAGTCCATGAATTGGGAGACAAGAATGCCAGTTTTGAGCTAATTAATGGTGTTACCATAAAAGGAGGCTACGCTGGAATTGGGCATGCAGATCCCAATGATCGGGATGTCGCAGGATTCGTAACAAGCGACCTCGAAGGTGAATGGTTTCTGAGCAGTTCATGTTTCCATAGTTGCCATACTTTGGACCGATTGCTATTTGTTAACAACAATGGTGTAGTAACTGGAGGTACATTTAGTCATTCTGATGAATTAGTTGATTGGTCCATCACTGGGAAACTATTGTTAAGCAACACAGGAAGGGTGACTGGACGAATCACAAATTCTGATGGAGTAACAACGCAGTTAACCATGCAGATGGATAAGGACAAAGGTCTCATTGCAGGTGAGGGGAATGTATTGCCATACAAACAAAATGACACATATGTATTTATTCGGAAAGCTTCTGGATTCGTAACAAGTGACCTCGAAGGTGAATGGTTCATGAGTGGTTCGAATATTCAAGGTCAACAGATGTTTGATGGTTTGATTATAATCAACAGTGCAGGCAAGGTCACTGGAGGCACGCATGAAAGCTCTGATGGAGCAGTATATACATTTGAAGGTGGAGGTTTGGCAATTGATGAAACAGGCAAAGTCACGGGCGAAATTGAGAATTCTAATGGAGTAACCACTCAGATAACAATGCAAATGAAAAGGGACACAGAGATCATTGCAGGTGAAGGCAATACGGATATCACAGACGAAGGTGGCATGTTGATTTTTATCAAAAGGTCTTTGGAATTCAAAACAAACAACCTTGAAGGTGAGTGGTTTTTAACTGGCTCGATTCAACAAGGTAACCATATGAGAGATGGATTACTCAGTATTGACAACAGTGGTGGAGTAGTCGGGGGCAAACTTGAAAAATCTGAGGGAATTACGTACACGTTTGTTGATGGAAATTTAGTAATAAATGAAACAGGAGAAGTAACTGGTTGGATCACAGATTCGAGTGGAGTAACAGCTCTACTGGCCATGCAAATGGACAATAGTAAGTATGTCGTGGCCGGTGAAGTAAGTGTGGGGACAGACTCCGGTGCATCTGTATTAGTCAGAAGGCCTCCTCGATACAAGTCAATCCTAAGTGGTGATCTCCTAGGAAATGATGACGTTGTGGATGATCCATGCGATGTTAAAAGTAGCACAAACAGATCTGATAACAGCTTCCGTGTGGTCTATGGTAACAGGGTAGATTCAAGCTCTATTTTGGACGGTTTTACTATAACTGGCGGGAAAGGCCTTGAAGGGGGAGGGATCTATCTTAGTTCCCATAGCGAGCCAACTGTGTCTAACTGCAGGTTTTATGCAAATTCAGCTTATCGAGGTGGGGCAATAGCAATATCTAATGTTGGGAAGCCAACAATTTCAAATTGTATGTTTATCAGTAATTCCACCACCACTATTGGTGGTGCTATATACGCAGACGATCGTGGCAGTGCAATCGTTACGAATTGTATTTTTATAGACAATTATGCACCTTCTGATGGGGGAGCGGTGTACATGTCGCAAATTTGCCGGCAGGTTTATACTGATTGTATGTTTCTTCGAAACAAAGCTGGGGCTGGCGGTGCCATAGTTGACCGTTATGCCAATGTTACAACATACGTTCGCTGTTCATTCATAGAAAACTCTGCAACAACGTCTGGTGGTGCATATCATCTTGGCAGCCTCCGCGAAGAAAACTTTACGGACTGCAGTTTTGTTCGTAATGAATCCAATCACTCTGGTGGAGGGGTCACAATTTGGGGTGGTAAAGCGAATTTCACTAGATGCATTTTTCACGAGAACACATCTTCTAATGGTGGTGGTCTGCATTTTACCTCATGCATGTATCGTTCTACTATTGAGGATTGCGAGTTTATAAAAAATACTACTAGTGCCCTGTAAAGATTAAATATTTGGGTAGAGCGAACGTAATTTTCGTCTG
>CAZSOR010000089.1:0-15910 GCA_964608395.1 uncultured Pirellulales bacterium | reverse complement strand
TTGCTCCCAGTGCCGGCAGCAGCGACAGTTGGAACCAGCCGCGATGCTGGTCCGAACCTTCGAGATACAAATCGACCGGCACCGGCCAGCCCGCTTCCTTCACACAGACGCTGTACCAACTGCAGCCGGCCTCGAACCAGACGTCGAAAATGTTCTCTTCCTTCTGCAACTCATCCAGCACAAATCCTTCCGGCAGGACGAAATCATCGCCCAAAATCTGCCGGGGCGTATCGGTAAACCAACGGTTCGAGCCATGTCCGGCGATGTATTTTGCCACGGCCAACACCGATTCTTTCGTCAGCAGCGCCTGGCCCGCGGCGTTTAGAAATACGGGGATTGGCAGGCCCCAGCTTCGCTGCCGGCTGATGCACCAGTCCGGGCGCGATTCGAGCATTCCGCCGATGCGTTTCCGGCCCCAGGCGGGAATCCATACGACGTCATTAATGCTCTCCATCGCCAGGTCGCGCAGACTTTTTCCCAGGCCGGGCAGCTCTTTGTCGACACCGATGAACCACTGTTCGGTGGCGCGGAAGATGACGGGCCCTTTGCTCCGCCAGCAGTGCGGATAGCTGTGCACGATCTTGCCCTGCGCGAAGAGCAGTCCTCTTTGCTGCAAATCGTTATTGACGCCGCCGTCCACCTCCAGCACGTTTCGACCCCGCAGCCAGTCCGGCACGGTTTCATCATATCGCCCATCGTCCATCACCGGCGAATAGACGGCCAGCCCGTATTTCTGCCCGGACATGTAGTCTTCGACCCCGTGGCCCGGGGCGGTGTGCACGAGCCCCGTTCCGTCTTCGGTAGTGACATACTCGGCAAGGATTACCATGTAGGCATCCTTTTCCGTTGGATTCTTCTCCACGAAAGGATGCACGTAGCGCAGGCCTTCAAGCTCGCTGCCTTTGACGGTTTTTTCGCCGAGGCTGTATTTTCCTTCTGCTAAATCTCCCGCGGCGATGACCACTTTGATCCGCTCGGTTGCTACGATTGAGACGAAATTTCTGCCGTCCTTTTCATAATGAACCGCAGTATAATCCAGCCGGGGATGCACTGCTACGGCCAGATTCGCCGCCAGCGTCCAGGGCGTCGTCGTCCAGATCATAAAGCTGACCGTTGCGTCGGCCGCCTCGCCTTGCTTTACAAGACCAAGCTCCGTCAATCGCTCGATGCTCTCTTGTGCGACGGGAAAGTTCACGAAGATGCTCGGCGAGGAAATGTCCTTATACTCCAGCTCCGCCTCGGCCAGCGCCGTCTCGCACCCAATCGACCAGTGAATCGGCTTGAGCTGCTTATAGACCAGCCCCTTATCGACCATCTCGGCGAAGACTTCAAGAATCCCGCCCTCATACGACGGCTTGAACGTCAGGTACGGATTCTCAAAATCGCCGAATATGCCCAGCTCCTGAAACTGCCTGCTCTGGATTTTGACGTATTTGCTCGCATATTTATTGCAGAGTTTGCGAATATCGAGCTTGCCAATCTCGCGCACCTTTTCGCCTAACTCGGTGACGACCTTCGATTCGATGGGCAGGCCGTGACAATCCCAGCCCGGCACGTAAGGCGCATCGAAACCGGCCATCGTCTTGTACTTGACCACGAGATCCTTCAGGACCTTATTGGTGACGTGTCCCATGTGAATGTCGCCGTTCGCGTAGGGCGGGCCATCGTGCAGGATGTACAGCGGGGCGCCTTTCCGTGCCTTACGTATCGTGCCGTAAATATCCTGTTTAGCCCATTGCTTGCGCATCTGCGGCTCACGCTGGGTCAGGTTGGCCTTCATTGCGAAGCCCGTCTTCGGCAGATTCAGCGTATCACGATACCCTTTACTCTTCTTATCCGACATCTATAATATCCTCATATTAAGAAATATAAACCACGTAGCATAAACCCGTAATTGCCCGCTGTCAAGCCCGCCGGCAATCTCATTTTCTTGCTCCACAGCCCGTAAATTAAAAAAGCCTTCCAAAGTTTGCCGCTCCGGAAGGCTTTTGATACCTGACTCAATAGCTTTCTCAGGGCAGCTTCAATTTCTCCGCAATAATTATGATAATCGCAATGTTTATGTTTTTGTTCATAATATCCAAACCAGACCAATAGTGTTAAACAATTACAAATGCTTCTTACCATAATATTCGGCCAATGTCAAGCGCGAGTTTAAAATAACGGCCTTTTTGAATTTCAGCCGTCATCCTGAGCTATGCCGAAGGATCTCCCCCCAAACCAGCTTTGGGGATTACCAGCCACAGAGATCGCAACGTTCGCAGAGACAATAAAACAGGTAGGGTGGGTTGTAACCCACCGATCAAAGCACGTGACATCCGTGATTATAAACAGGGTGCTTTCCTGTCAAATCCCTACTTTTTTCCCTCTTTTGATTCAGGATCAGGCAGGGGGATATTTTTAAGCTCAAAAGGTATTTTGTAATGATTCGGATTCACGGCAATCACAAATCGAATCTTTTCAATCGGCCCGCCGGAGCTGGAATGTGTTCCGCTTCCGCTACCGCCAACGTGAGCAGATATAAAACCAGGTCCCATAGATCGATCATGCGGCTTCCCGTCTTGTTTGACAAACTGCCGGCCCATTACCATCTTCTCCGGCAGGTAATCTCCGACGGACAGGCGAGAAATGCCTCTTCGTGCTGTCCGGTTCTCTTCTATTTCATAATTATATCTTGTTCTTGTTCCTGAAATCGTACATTTGGCCTCGCGAACCTGAATCGCCACATCATCGGTCAAGCGCACCCACTGGTCGTTCGGCTCGAAGGGGACCTCAACATGTTCGACAGATTCTGCCACAAGAGCATAATAATAGCCTTTCAGAGACCTGATTTCGCCGCCGGAAGATTCGAGCAATCCGAGATCGAGTTCGAACTGCACACTGGGCGGCTGTAATTCATCGATCAACTCCGGCTTAAATGGCGGCTGTGGGATTCTCAAAAATTTACGTATCAAAGCCCGCCAGCGTGGCACTTTCGGCGGCTGTGTAAACCGCTTGTGATAGCGCAGACCTTCGTACCACATATCCATCGGCCGGGGCATGGGCATGTTTCTGGGCATATTCCTCATTGCAGGCATCGATGGAGTCCTCGACTCGGGCTCTTCCTGATTAATTTCGATATTTCGCCTGTTGCTGTCTGTCAATCCCGCCAGAAAACCTTTTCTGCTTATACCCAGAACCAGGTTGGGATCCTTTATTTCAACCTGACATCTCAGCGTCAGATTCTCATCGGCCCTCGATGGTTGTTGATTCGATGAAACCTCCGGATTATATTGTGTCACCGTCTTATTATACCTCATCGATTCCCAGTTAATCTCAAACAGGTTCGTCACCTTCTTGTCAATAACGCCATCGGTCGATGCTATCGAGAAATCTGTGAATATAATGATGACTGCATATATAAAGCTCCACCTTAAACGAATCATGTTATCTCCTTTCTGTATCATTGTTCTAATTCAAAGATGTCTCGCCGCATTGTTCGCAAAAACAAATCTACAGTACTCCTTCTGCATTTTCAATCAAGAATATCAAAATACGGATTTTCAGGGTCTATTCAGCCCTTCTATTGCTTATAGCGATTCTCACGGGATTCACCCCATGAGATAACTCTGGCCTTTCTTAAAGTACGGCGTATCTCACGGGGTAAATGTTGATAACAAAATTTGAAAAATATCAACTTTTATTCATCTACGACTAAAAGGCTTATTTTCGAGGTAAAAAGGATTTCTTCACCTGAAATTTTGAAAAAGATTTGATTATTTGATATTTCCTCGTGTTTATTCGAGTTAATTCGTGGTTAATTGTTGTCTTTTTGGCTGTTGAAATGGGTAAGATTTTATCAAGAAAATCGACCAAAAGCGATGGTAGTTGAAAGTAAAAATAAAAAAGTTTAAATATTTTTTTATTCCATACCACACAAAGACTTACGGCGAAATAGCCGTCTACATTTTTGTAGATTTTCGCATCAAACGCGCAGGTACGTCCAATTATAGGGGGCGCGCCTTTTCGGCCTCCCGGCTGAAAAGGCAAGTAAAAAGGTAAAAGTAAAAAGGTAAAACAAAAAACTGTCATTCCTTCGCTTCGCTCGAGGACAAGTCTGAGTGAAACGCAGTGAAGCGAAGAATCTCAATGCCTCAGTAAGATAATTAACTGAAAAGTTGGTCAATACCGCAAGCGTTGAGATGCTTCGTCTTCGACTCAGCATGACAAATTCACTAATTTTCTAATTCACTCAAACTCCGGGGGGAGAAAATTCAATTAACCGTTACCATACCGTTTTGGCTTGTATGGCTGCTGAGGCTGCCGGTTCTTTTATACCGCCGGGTCCGCTACGGCTACGCCTTCTGCCGGATCCCACTGACCCGGGGCAAGTACGCAATCGTCGATCCTGACGATTACCGGCACCTGTCCAGGCATAAATGGTACGCAGCCGGCAAGCATAGCAATTGTCTCTACGCTACACGTTCGGTGACATCGAAAAACAGCAAAAGCAGCCGGATCTACATGCACCGCCAGATACTTAAAGTTCCAGACGATATATTCGTGGATCACATTAATCGCAACAGACTGGATAATCGTAAGGCGAACCTTCGCCCAGCCACCGCAGCTCAGAACACCCGAAATCAAGCGAAACGACAGGACAAAACCTTCAGCTCGAAATACAAGGGAGTTACATGGAGACGCGATAGTAAGTGCTGGCAAGCCTCAATTTGGGTTGACGTCAAGCGGATATATCTCGGCATCTTCGATAGTGAATTCCGGGCGGCTAAAGCCTACGACAGTGCCGCGAAGAGATACCACCGGGAATTCGCCGTATTGAACTTCCCGGAGCCGAAACGGCCGGTAGCCCGTATAGTTCCATTTATCGCCGGCGTGCTTATGACATATCTTGCGGATTTTTCGAACTTGCACGTGTTTTGCCAGAGTCAGTATGCGCATCCATCCACAAGCCCGGCCTTCCGCTTCGCGGAAGTCCGGCGCTTGTGGCTGCCACACATTTTTAGCTTCGCGGAAGTCCGGCGCTTGTGGCTGCCACACATCTTTAGCTTCGCGGAAGTCCAGCGCTTGAGGCTGCCACACATTTTTAGCTACGCGGAAGTCCGGCGCTTGTGGCTGCCACGTGTCGAGGACAGGTTTCGCGAAGGAAACCCTACCCTTTGTCATCCTGAGAGAAACGAAGGATCTCAATGTTGGCGATTTTATAATAACGCCTCGGCTGATTACACTCCTGCGGCGTTGAGATTCTTCGCTTCACTTTGTTCCGCTCAGAATGACAGGAAGAAGTGTTGCTCTCAGACACACATTCGAGCGAAGCAAGGGAATGACATTTTAAGCCATCTGCGACGTGTGGCAGCCACAAAGCCGCAGGATTTGTGGATGGATGTTCAGCTAACCAGCAGGTGCCGGCGACTAACAAATACGCCGCCCTTGACAGCACGGCCACGAACGCCTAAAGTGGCGCCAATGGCAAAGAAACTCTACATAATCGACGGCCACGCGCATATTTATGCGGCCTATTACGCCCCGATGGGCGGGCAATTGACCGGCCCATCCGGCGAGCCGACCAAGGCGGCTTATATCTTCACGATGGCCATCCTGGGGCTGATCCAGCGACGTAATCCGGAAATGCTCGTCGTCGCGATGGACAGCAAGGCCCCGACTTTCAGGAAGGAGATGTACGCCGAGTATAAGGCGAACCGCAAGGAAATGCCCGAAGACCTGCCGGGGCAGATCGGCCGGATTGAGCAGATTTTAGAAGCGATGAATATCCCGATGCTCCGCCTGGACGGCTTCGAGGCGGACGATATCATCGGGACCCTGGCTAAAAAGGCCGGCGCCGACGGTTACGAATGCCTGTTATGCTCGAAAGATAAAGACCTGCTGCAATTGATAGATGAACACATCAGCACATTCGATATCAAGACCGATACGCTTACCGATGTCAAGGCGATGTTCGAGAGAATGGGAATCAGGCCGGAGCAGTTTATCGACTGCCTGGCTTTGCAGGGTGACACTTCGGACAACGTGCCGGGCGTGCCGGACGTCGGGCCTAAAACGGCGCTCGGATGGATACAGAAGTACGGCTCGCTTGAAAACCTCTACGAGCACGTCGATGAAATCAAGGGCAAGCGGGGCGACAATCTCCGCAAGTTCAAAGAGCAGGCTGAATTGAGTAAAAAGTTAGTGACAATCGACTGCAATGTCCCGGTGGACGTCGATTACGAAAATTTCGAGCTTAGCAAATACAACGAAGCGAAACTGAGAGAAATCTTTACCGAGTTGGGTTTCAATCGCCTGCTCATGCAGTTGGGCATGACGGCCGAATCCTCGCCCGCCGAAACGACGTCATCCGAGGAGCCCACGTTAACGAAGACGGCCGATCACGAATATCAGCTTGTAGATACGCAGGAGAAGTTCGAAAAGTTTTTTGACGAGCTGAAAAAGCAGAAACTCTTCGCAATAGACACCGAAACAACATCGATCCACGCGATGCGGGCGGACCTGGTCGGCATGAGTTTTTCGTGGCAGCAGGGGCAAGGGTTTTATCTGCCGATCAAAGTGCCGCTCGGCTCTAAACATCTGGAAATCGAAGCGGTCCGGCAGAAACTAGCGCCGATACTTGCGGATGAAACTTTTAAAAAGATTGGGCAGAATATCAAGTACGATATGCTCGTTCTGCGAAATGCACAAATGCCGATAAAAGGGGTCCACTTCGATACGATGGTTGCGTCGTATTGCCTTGACCCGGGGCGAAGCCATTCGATGAACAACATGGCGGCCGATTTCCTGGGTCACGAGTGCATTCCGATTTCATCGCTTATCGGCAAGGGCAAAAATCAGCTCACGTTCGATATGGTCGATACGGCCACTGCGTGCGAATATGCCGCCGAGGACGCGGATGTCACCTGGCGGCTTTATCTGTATCTGAAAGAGCGCCTCGAAAAAGAGCCGCTGATCGAAAAACTTTTCGAAGAGGTGGAAATACTGCTGGTGCCAGTGCTGGCGGAGATGGAATATAGCGGCGTCTCGCTCGATACGAAGGTGCTGCGAAAGATGTCCGGCGAGATTTCCGAGACGCTCAAAACCGTCACCGAGCAGATTTACGAGCAGACCGACACGGTTTTCAATCTCGATTCGCCGAAGCAGCTCGGCGAGGTTCTTTTCGATAAGCTCGGCCTGGTCCCGGTTCGTGGCCGCAGCACGGACGCCGGCGTGCTCGAACAGCTTTCCGACCAGCATCCCGCGATTGAACAGATTCTGCAGTACCGCGGTCTGAGTAAGCTGCAAAATACATACGTCGACAAGCTGGGCTTGCTGATCAATCCGCGAACGGGGCGGGTTCATGCTTCGTTCAATCAGACCATTACAGCGACCGGCCGACTCAGCTCCAGCAGTCCGAACCTGCAGAATATTCCTATCCGCACCGATTTGGGCAGCAAGGTCCGCTCGGCGTTCGTGCCGGGCAAAAAAAACGACTGCATCCTGAGCGCGGATTATTCACAAATCGAGCTTCGCCTGCTGGCGGATTTTTCGAAAGACGAGATGCTAATGGAAGCTTTTGCCGCCGACCGTGACATCCACCGTTTCGTCGCTTCGCAGATTTATGGTGTGCCGATCGAGCAGGTCACGAGCGAGATGCGGTCGCGATCGAAAGCGGTCAACTTCGGCATCATTTACGGCCAGGGGGCGTTTGGGCTTTCGCGCTCGATCGGGATAGGCCGGGCTGAGGCGAAAAAGTTCATCGACGATTATTTTGCCCGCTATAAATCCATCCGGAAATTTATGGACGACTGCATCGCTCGCGCCAGGCAGACCGGCTACGCCGAGACGATTCTGCACCGCCGGCGAAAAATCCAGAACATCAGCAGCAACAACGGCAACAAACGTTCCCAAGCCGAGCGACTGGCCGTAAATACCGTAGTCCAGGGCTCAGCAGCCGATCTTATAAAGCTCGCTATGATCGCAATTCAGCGTAAAATTGACGCCGAAAAACTGCCTGTATCAATGCTGCTGCAAATCCACGACGAGCTGTTATTCGAGCTACCCACCGCCGAAGCCGACAGGCACGCCAAATGGATCGCCGAGCAAATGACCGGCGCCATAAAGCTCGACGTCCCGCTCAAAGTCGATATCAACCACGGCCCAACCTGGCTCAGCGGCAAATAGATGCACAACCCAATCGTTCGCTCGAAAGGCAAACGATATTCTGCTGAAAGGGGACGATAAAATATTTTCAGGTCTCGCCAATGATCCCTTTTAATATCTCTGTAATGTGCGTGGCCGTGCCAGTACCCATTTAGCCAGTACAATCGTCGAATTGGCCCCGTCAGGCCGGAAGAGACATCTGATAGCCCGAAATTTACCTAATTTTCTCTTGACAGGGAGACAGTCTTTGCTACAATATTCTCCGGTAACCTTAACAGGTCGCGGGCTTTGTATGAGGAGCAAAAGGTATCAAGCATGAGGTATCGTTAGAAGCCGATTACATATCCGGGTATTAAAAATTTTACGGCTGGATTATGTTCGGAGGAATGCAAGGTAGCGAGAGAAAAAAAGCAGTATGAATATGTATAATGATTAATGGGCAATCATTTACAAAGGAGATGGAAAATGACAAATCTGCATAACACTTTATTCGGTAAGACCATATCAGCACTACTCTGCTTGGCCGTGCTATTGGTTAGCTTGCCGATCCAAAAGTTGAGAGCGGCGAAAGTCCAACAGGATTCCTCGTCACCTTCTCTACCAGTCACAACTAACTTTGAGTACGACGGCAGCGGCAACGTTGTCGCCCGAGTTGACGGCAATGGTAACCGGACGGAGTATGAACATGATAAGATCAATAAGTTAAAGAGCATCGACTATCCAGGTGGTGATGGGCCGGAAGTGCGCTTTACCTATGACAGTAACGGCAATCTCACCAGCATGACCGATTGGACGGGAACAACGCAATACACCTATGATATCCTAAATCAGCTAACCAGAGTGGATGACTCATGTGGAAACACGATCCTCTATTTCTATGACAACGCAGGCAACATCATTAGGATAGCGTGTGGTAGACAGAATGTCGAAGGTTATCCTTTCAGTCATGTGGTTTTTTCAGATGCCAATCTCCCTGCCTATTACGTTGTTGATATTACCTACGATTCTGACAACCACATTAGCAGCGTGACGGACTACTTGTCCAATGAGACAACTTCTTATGCTTACGATAAAGCGGGAAATCTAACCCGGTGCGACCTGCCGAATGGGTGTTATATACTTTATGGCTACGATGCGGATGGCCGTCTTATTGAGGTCGATAACCGGAATGCCGGTAATGGACTAATTGCAAAATACGAATACACACTGAACAGTATCGGAAACCGTGTAAAAGTAGTTGAAACCACACCTGCTGGTTCAAAAACCACGATGTACACTTACGATGTGCTTGACCGGCTGGTTAAAGTGAGCTATCCCGATGAACGCACCGTGGACTACGACTATGACAGCTTCGGCAATCGAAAAAAGATGACAGAGGTCGCCCATGAGATGACAACGATAACGGAGTACGAGTACGATTCGGACAGTCGCTTGTTGTATACTACAGTCAACGATGTCAAAGACGAGCAGTTCTTCTATGATGCCATAGGCAATCTAATCAGGCGCACCGGTCCGGACGAAAACATGCAGATTGACTATGCGTACGATCATGAAAACCGCCTTATTCGCTATAACGATGGCACGAATATTGTTGAGTATACCTATAATGGAATTGGCCAGCGCGTGAGCAAGAGTATTAACGGTGATCAGACGGACTTCCTGAACGACGCGAGTTCAGATATCTATAGAGTCTTGGCTGAAATTGACGACTCCGGATTACCTGCTCGCAACTATACATGGGGCGATGAGCTTCAGAGTACACGAAAGAGTCACAACGAGCAGAGTTATCACTATCTTCGCGACGCAACGCACGGAAGTGTGTCTCACATTATCGATAGTAGGGGTGACGTAGCTAACAGGTATGAGTATGATGCCTTTGGATCACCGATCTTTGCCAATGAGAGTATCGCTAACGATTATCAGTTCCTCGGACGAAGCCAGGACGACGCCACAGGACTGCTATACTTGTCAACCCAGTATTACGATCCTGTCCTAGGCCGATCATTGACAAGAGGCATTTCCCTACCTGGACTGGAGAACCAGTACGCAATTACGGGAGATGATGCTGGCGGTCTAAAACCGCCGTTTCATCAGCCTTCAACCCTTGGAGATGTTGGTATGACGATCCTGCCCGCTATCCTTGCCCTCGGGCCCATCACAGAAGCCTTGGGTGCAGTGAATACAAAGGCCTTGGGACTCGCCGCGGCGAGAATCGGGGGTTGGTTCCACACACTGGACGCAGGAGTGTCCGCCTTCAATCTCTACATTGAGACAAGAGACTTTCTCCACGGCGTGGCCCCATTGAGCGATGTGGATCTCGCAGCGAGGAAGTCTGCGGAGAACTGGTCCGTCCTTTTAGTCTTTCTGGTCGCCACGACAGTCACCGGAGGCAATATTATCCTAGGCGGTACTGCTGCGACGGTTACTAGTGTGTGGTTGAAATTATCAGACTGGGCGAAGCAAAAAGGCATCACAATATCCCCGAGGAGTTTTGTTTGGCGTATGGCCTTCGAACTGATTAGAGTTCCGACTACACCAGTGTTGGATGACACTGAGATGGGAGACATTAAAGACGTCATCGACCCCAATTGGTTCCTGGACCCGAACGATCCGAATTGGCCTTTGGATCCAAATGCCCCGATCGATCCCAACGACCCGAACGATTCTAACGATAATCTTCGCATTGATCCGGATGCGCTTCAGTTTAGTTTTTGGAATTTCCACCAATACGGATTCTTGCCACCTCTTCCGCCCGAACCTGTAGGGGGGGGCGTTTCCTTGGTTGGTGGTGTAACGTTTGACAAAACAGCCGACATTCTAACAGAGATCAATGATATTAAGGGCGTAATATATGACAAGACAACAGGGGAACTCGTCCTTTATGGTGAGAAAGACATCAATTTGCCCCCGATGAACCTGGATGATTTTGTTGTGGCGGCCCGAGCTATAAGCCTTAATCCCAACCTGGCACCGGAAGTCAGTATAGAGCCACCGTATGTGTCCTGTGAGGATACTGGCTGTAACGAAGGCATCTGTGCCACGGTTAGATATGGTCCTATTATACTGGATGCTGAAACCGGTGAGCCTGTTACTTACGACATTGCTTCCGGAACACATTTTGGCTGGGTTATGTTTGAAGCCGATCGTGTGCTCAAAACGCTGACTCAGGGAGTAGATAATGAAACCTGCGAGCCTGTTACATCCAATGTGCCGAATTTCAAGACAATGCTACAACGCCGACGAGAACACCCTGGATCAGAGGATAGCTTCTATGCCCGGTTCTGGTTCAGGCCGGAAGTGATTAGATTGGTTCCGTCACTCGACGGCAAATCCATGGTGTTCTCAGAAGTCACCATGCGTCTGGACACAGAATCGAAATACTACTCAGATGAGACATTCCATGACCCTGCAGCCGAGGATTTTGCTCAGCACTTCAACGAGCACTATGATGAATTCGCAGAAGAATTTCCTATCTTTGCAGAACTACGACAACTAGCGAAGATTGTGGCTGTCCTAAGGTGGATTGCTGAGAATGATCTGCCCCTGGACCTCGCGGCCCTCTCTACGTATGAACCAACTCACTATGACACGCCTTTCATAACGCCGATGTCCAACGTTTGTCAGAGCTGGCTTGACAAGGACACCGGTCAGGTACGCCTCATCGGAGTAGCAGGCGGCGTAACGTATGCCCAGGATTTGACCATCGAGGATGCGTCGGAGGGATCTGAGAGCATGATTCTGGCGGCACGGCCAGATGATACTCGGGTACCATGGACAATTGATGTTGAGAACACCGAGTACAACGCTGCTGCAATTCCCTTGGTTGAGCGGGTTGCTACCGAAGGGCTGCATTTGTCGCATACGGACATTGAACTCGGTGGTAACGATGCTTTCCCTCTGGCACTTAGGCGATATTTCAATTCGTTTGATGTCGGACCAACCATCTTTGGATGGGGCTGGCAGGCGGTCCCGTTTGAGTTGCGACTAGCTTCCGTACCCTTTCCCTTGAACCTGAATGGGCGGACTTTTGTTGGCCATTGGTTTGTGTGGTACATTGATCGTACAACGGGTACATCCTCGAAATACTTAATCGCTCGGCGCTACAGCGAAAGTATAGATCCGCCCGACATTGCGGCGCACTTCGGAGTTGACGAAGAGATATTTGTATATGTAAATGAGACACACTCTGAAGCAGCAAAGCTTTTTGTGGGCAGTGACGGCACTTTCACCATGCGACAAGACAGAGGAGTCTTGCTCGATTTCGATTCTTCTGGGCAGCTTATTCGTATCGAGGATCCAAGAGGTAGTGAAGTCAGCTTTCTGTATGACGCTGGCCGACTGATCAATATCAGTGATCCTATGTCGAGCAGGTGCATCTTACTCTCATATGACGACAAAGGCCGAGTCACAACTACAGAAGCTCCCGGAGTGAAAAGGGTTGCCTATACATATGATGCCTTCACAAATGATCTGATAGCAGTCCGGGATCTGGAAAACGGGAATGTCCGTACACTCAGACTGATGAATGTGGCGGCACAGGCGGAGGCGTTTTCAGGAACAGCGATAGACTACGGGTATGATAAGGACCATCGTGTAGTCAAAGTGGAAGACGTGATGGATCAGTCGCTTGCGGAGTTTGAGTATAACGAAGTGGATCAAGTGAAGGCAGCCACTCATTTGCTGACAGACACGGGAGTCCTCGTAGAGCATGACTCAGATGATCACACGACTCGCGTAACCGGTCCGGAAGAATTCTCCATCGTGGTCCAGCATGATCCGAACTCGAATTCGGCATATCTGACGGACTCGCAAGGACATGTGACGACGTGGAAGTACAACGACCATCAGGAAGTTATATCGGAGACGAATGCCGAAGGATATACAGCCGAGTTCTACTACGACTGGGGCAAACGTCTCATGGCAGTTAAGTGGCCTAATGAACGCATTGATGCGGTTATACGCAACGAACATGGATATCCCCATCAATTCTTCTGGACCGAATCGGGCCAGGATTTTGAAGATAACTTCGACCCAAATCACCACTGGATTGGAGGTGGCAAGTTATCCGGTTTCGTCACTGCAGAATTTGAGTATGCCGGTACCGGGATTCTGGCGAAGGTCATTGACGCTCGACAAAAGGAGCATGGTTTCGATTATGCAGATGGCGGCAATGCGATGCGATTCCTGAACGGTGAAGGTTATTGTACGGATTACTACTACGACGGAAATTCGCGCTTAGTCGAAGTACGTAACGAAATAGGACATGCGGTCTCGTTCGACTATGATGATGGAGACAATTTGACGGCAGTAGCGACAGAAGTCGGCTATGTCGAGTTAACATACGATGCCCAGGACCGCCTGCATTCGATAATCTACGGTGACCCTGACGCACGTCGCTCCTACGGCTATGAGTACAATGCAAATAGTCAATTGCAGACGGTGACGAGTCCTGACGGAACAGTTACCTCATATGTTTACGACGAAAGCGGCAACTTGATCCGGGTCATTCATGACGGAGTAGTTCTGTTCGAGTACGAATACGACGACCTAAACAGGATTATTCAGATTCGCTATTCTGGAACTGTAAGCACAGGGGAGATTAGCTGAGCTTCCTTTTCGCATGGAAACGATAGAAATAGTGGAAAAAGGTTTATAACAGCAACTGAATTTTCGGCAGGTCATACAGACCTACGCAGGCAGAAACCAGGATCGAAGAATTTGATAGAGTAATTAAATCGCATATAAGTTAAAACGCCGCCTCCAGAGTCATGGTGGTGCTGGCCCGGGTTGGTTCGTAGGGAACACTGGCTTTTGTGAAGGGATGAATAAGGCCGTAGTCTCCGCTTTCGCGGTCCCAGTATTTTCTGTAGCCGGCATGGCCGTCACAAAAGACAAAGTTGCCGCCCTTGCTGTGAACATTGGCAGTCTGCTCGCGGCGTTCTTTCGTAAACCAGGACGGGTGATCGCTTTGACTGGCGAACATGTGCCATTCCTGATAACGGGTGGACTGGCGTCCCTGCAGAGCGGCAATGGTGCGATTGTTCGGTTCGGGCTGCACCCAGAGATGGTTGGAAAGTGACCAGCCTTCCTGTATGGCGATGATTCTGCCGGGGCTGGGTATCGACGCTACCGCCCGGCCCATCACGACAGAATTGACTAAGTAGCCGGTGCAACTCACGCGGGAAGGTGCGTAGGCCGGATTCGGATTCGGCCTCAGAGCCGGGCAGGCATACACGGGGGTTGGCCGGTTTGGGTCCTCGGCGTAAACAAAGGGGCGCAGCAGTTTCAGGACATTGTCCGGAGCGGCGGGGGTGGCGTAGTCGTAAACCGCATGCGTTTTCGGGGGAGTCTTCTCGTACTCATTCTGATAAAGCGCCAGAGCAAGGCCCACCTGGCGCATATTGCTCATGCAGGATGCTCTGCGGCCCTGGTCTCTGGCCAAATTCAGGGCCGGCATGATAATCGCCATCAGCAGGCCAATAATCGCAATGACTACCAGCAGCTCGATGAGTGTAAAACCGTTCCTGCGCACGATTACACCTCACAAAAAGCTATACTTTGTTTGTGAGTTTGAGGTTGTCGAGGTAGAAGACTGTTTTTTTTGTGGCGTTGCTGGAGAAGCCGAGCCAGGTGAGCCTGTTGAATTTGGCGTTTCCGTCTTTCAGCCCTCTGAATTTTCTGGCCGGGCTGTCCGGCATTGTCACGGCCATGTCCCAGTTGCTGCCGTTTCCCTTGCCCAGGCCGGCGGTAATTTCGAAGTGCACCCATTTATCGACAGGCAATTCCAGCAGAGTCTTGCCGGCGACTTTTAACTGCCTGCCGTCAATCCGGAAACTCGGTCCGACGCCGTAGGGCGAAGTGCGCCAATCTCGCCATTCGTGATTGATCTGCACGTCTTTGCCGATGCGGATATCGAATGCGCAGCGTGCCGTGCCGCTGCTGTAATTGGGCGCGTAAACATAATGCGGATTGTACGCCTGCTGCAGGCCGGCCGCATCGAGAATCTTGAGGCTTTTGCTGCCGCTGGCGGCTGTCTCGTCGGTGACAACGATGGCATCGCCCCTGTTCTCGACGTTGCACTGGGCGCTGCCCGGCTGCTGCCCGGCGGGAATCGTCTCGAAGTTATCGTTGATAGATACGGGCGGTGGATCGGGCGCGATTTGAAGCTTCGGGAATCTCACGCTGACGGCCTTTCTTACCCAGCGGCGGTCGCCGTAAACTCCCGCTTTGGTATAATCGAACGGTTTGAAACCGAGCTTTATAGCAGGGGAGTTTGGGTCTATGCGAAAGTCGTATCTGTCCGGATCGACAAACATCGGGTCGGCGATAATCGAGTTCTTATCGCGGCCCAATTGACGCCACTGTTCGAGCGACATCCCGGCCGGCTTGATATCCTCGCCGGCGGTGTTCCAGAAGCAGTTCTTGTCCATTACAATGTTTATTTCCTTCCAGCGGCCGGCCAGCAAGGGACCTGTGGTCCAGTAGACGATATTGTTCTCGAAGGTAAACGACAGATGCTCCTCGACGCGTGTGGCCTGAATCTGGTGCAGCTTGCTGAAAGCGAGGATGTTGTTGCGGATAATATTTTCCTTGCCGTAATGCTGGTGAAAACCGCCGGTCCTGGTGTTGTAAACGAGGTTGTTCTCCATTACGATTCCGGTGCTGCCCTCGTCGGTGTAGAGTCCCCAGCCGCCATAGGAGTAGGAATAGACATCGTGAAAGATGTTGTCGCTGACGACGGTTCCTTCGGACGGGCCGAGCGTGT
>CAZSOR010000088.1:0-15938 GCA_964608395.1 uncultured Pirellulales bacterium | reverse complement strand
GCGGATACAAAACTGCGTAATGACGAAGATGGCGGCGGGTTTCGAGCAGCAAACCGGTGATAATAAGCTCTTCAAAAATCCATACGCGGCCTGCCGGTCCGTCGATGGCAAGCGATGGATTATCACTGCCTGGGAAAACTGCCACAATCCGTGGGGCAATGAGAAATGCCCATGCTTTCATTCGGACCCGAAGTTTCCTGATTTAGTGCCGGGCCAGACATACCGGCTGCGCGGGTGGCTTTCGTTTTATGAGGGCACAGATATCGAGAAAGAGTTCAAGAGAATCGAAGCAACCGGCTGGCGTAAGCGGCATGAAAATAAGTAAATCAGGTAGCATTGGGAAGGAAGGAGATTCAATTATGGGTAAACATAGTCTGGGTATTTTAGCGGCAATCGTCGTGTTATTTATCGCTCCGGAATTTAGCCGGTCGGCACAGCAGAAGGTCGAAACGTTGGAAATCGGCCGGCAGGCGCCTGATTTTAATCTTCCCGGCGTGGACGGGCGCAATTACCGGCTGGCGGATTTTACGAATGCGAAGATTCTCGTGGTCGTTTTTACCTGTAACCACTGTCCCACTGCCCAGGCTTACGAGGACAGAATCAAGAAGCTGACCTCCGATTACAAAAAACAAAGGTGTTGCCGTAGTCGCCATTTCGCCGAATGACCCCCAAGCGGTGCGTCTCGATGAACTTGGCTATTCGGATATGGGCGATACATTTGAAGAAACGAAAATTCGCGTTAAGGATAAAAGCTATAATTTTCCATATCTTTATGACGGAAAGACGCAGGCTGTCACCACTGCTTATGGGGCGGTTGCTACGCCGCACTTGTTCATCTTTGACAATCAGCAGAAGCTGCGCTACGCCGGGCGATTCGACGATTCGGAAAAAACACCAAAACAGGTTAAATCCAGCGATGCGATTAACGCAATCGAGACGATATTGGCCGGCAAAAAAATACCTGTTGAGAAGGCTATGGCATTGGGCTGTTCGATTAAATGGGCCAACAAACGAGCCTCGGCGAAAGCCGCTTTAGTATCCTGGGCGAGGGAAAAAGTCACCCTGACGACGATAAATGCAAAAGAAGTTAGCGAGCTTGTTAAAAACGATACGGCAAAGCTAAGGCTGATCAATGTCTGGGCAACCTGGAGCGAACCGAGCGTCAGGCAAATTGAGCAGTTCGTTATCGCGAACCGGATGTATCGCCAGCGTGATTTCGAGCTGATTACCATAAGTGCAGATTCGCCCGCGAAAGAGCAGCAGGTTCTTTCCGCTTTGAAAAAACAGCAGGCATCCTGCAAAAATTATTTATTCGCCGAGGGCGATATTTACCGGCTCATGGAAGCGGTCGATAAGAATCTGCTTGGCGGTGTCCCCTGTACGCTTTTAATAGAGCCGGGCGGCAAAGTCATTTATCGCAGGCTGGGATTGATAGAGCCGCTCGAACTTAAAAAGACCATCGTAGAATACGTCGGGCGCTATTACAAATAGAGCTGCTGCCGCATCCTGGAATTGTGCTTTAATCGGATTTTACTATTTTTGCTCCTCAAGTATACCCATTCCGCTGCGGTCCGGGTAAAGCGGCCGTTTGGCCGGCACGTAGGGGTTTTTCTCGATCTCATCAAGCATGTGTTTTATGGCGGCATCAAGCTGCGGATCGCCCCCGTCGACCATTAACTCCGGGTCGTCGATAACCTCAATATCCGGGTCCACGCCGTGACCTTCCATTGTGAGCGTTCCGTCGGTTTCATAGAAGGTGATAAACGGCACGGTTAATCGCGCGCCGTCGATCAGCGAAGGATTCCTGGAGATTCCGATAACGCCGCCCCAGGTTCGCATGCCGATAAGTTTTCCAAGGCCGGCTTTGCGGAAGAGGTATGGAAAGATGTCCCCGCCGGAGCCGGATTCGCCGTTGATTAACATGCATTTGGGGCCCTGATGGCTGAGGGTCGGGACACGCCAGTCGTTCTCGTAACGTTCGAAAAGATGGAGGTAAATGGGACGGTTCAGGAGTTCGATAAAGCGGTCTGCGATATTCCCGCCCCCGTTCCATCGCTCATCGATGATTAGCGCCCCCTTGTTCATCTGGCCGTAGAACTGGCGGAAAAGTTCGCGTTGTCCCCGGTTAGCGGTGTCCGGTACGTGTATGTATCCGATCCTGCCGCCGGATTCTTTTTCGACATGCTGACGATTACTCTCAATCCAATGCCGATAACGCAAATTGGATTCGGAACCCAACAGTTTTACAACGACATTCGTCGCCTCTTCGGGGTTGGGATCAGCTCCGACGGTGAGTGTCACGGTTTGCCCGGCCAGGCCTTCGAAAGCCGCCCAGGGCGCCCTTGATGTATCGACCGGGATACCGTTGACTTTGAACAGATATTTACATTGCTCCTTTTCCTTCACATCCAGATTGTGCAGCACGGAACGTGCGTCGGTGTCCCAGATGCCGCCCTCGTATAACTTGCTAATGCGATAGTATCCCTGGTCGAGCTCGAAGTCCACTCCGAGATATCCGATCGATTGGGAGGGGCCGGAGTCTATATCGCCGCCGCCGTAATAAGTATGACCGGCGTTGACTTCACTAATCATTTCCGCGATAACATAGCCGACATCGCGGCGGGATACGCAGTCATCCAGCATGGCCTCATACTGTTTGCGTACCGCGGGCCAGTCCACCCGGTGCATGTGGGGATCGTAGAAGTAGTCACGCATAAAACGCCACGCATCAACAAATATTTGCCGCCATTCCTGTCGTGGTTGAATCGTTACGTTCATTGGTTTGGTCACAACCAGGTTCTCAAGCTTTTGGTCGGGTTTGGCGTCGATAATGCCCGTCTTACCCTCACTGCGAACGAGAAGCTTCTTACCGTCCGGCGTTATTTGAACGAAATTTACCTTTTTGAGAATCGTTTTCTCCTCGCGTTTTTCGCTGTTGGGATCGAAGGACTGCAAGGCACTTTCTTCTCCGCGTCGGAGGTAAATTATGTGGTTCTTATCGTTGACGCCGATATATCCGAACTGTCCGCGTTTAATGGGAATGCGGAAAGCACGAATCTCCATATTTTCCAGGTCGATTTCTACCGGTTTGGGTTTCTCCTTGTCTTTATCCTTCTTTTCATTTTCCTTCTCATCGTTCGGGTCAGCAGACTCGCACGATTTTTCATCATCACTGCTATTATTCTCAGACTCTTTGCTGTCCACATCGTTGGGATCTTCGCCCTCATGTTTTTCGCCGGAGTCGTCGTCTTTGCCCTTACCCTTCTCTTTGTCTTTTTCGTCTTTATCCGCCTCTTCCTCGTCACTCTTTGCTTTGAATGGATTCGATACATCCTTTCGCAGCGGAACGGCATGCAACACTGCTGTGTCCTGGTATGTAAAGGTCAGGCCCGTATCTGCATATTTGGGTTGTGAGATTTCTCGTTGACTGAAGAAGTACAGGAAGTCTCCCTTGCGATCGAACGTAGGCAGATAATCCATGAACATGCCGCCGGTGACCTGGTGGGATTCATCCTTCAAGACATTATAAATCATGATCACGTTCATATTGTCCATGTTGGGTTTATTATAGGTTAGCCACTGGGAGTCGGACGACCAACTGAAGTGCATGGGAACACCCCAATTCCACCCTGTTATGTTGATGCGGTCGAAATAACGGACTTGACGCTGCTCGACATCGAAGAGATAAAACTTGCTCTCATGATCAACCAGCACCATCCACTTCGAATCAGGTGACCAGATAGGTTGATAGCGATAGCCGGCTCCCATGGACGTAACAGTTTCCGGTTTGCCTTGTCCATCGGTAGGCCGAATAACAAGCTCGTTTTCGCCGGATTCGTCCGACAAGTATGTAATCCATTTTCCATCGGGACTCCACGAAGGCTCGCGTTCCGCGAAACCGCTCGTGCGGGTAAGGTTTCGCGGTGTACCGTTCTTTGCCGGCATCGACCAGATATCGCCGCGACTTTCAACCAGTACACGTTTGGCATTGGGAGAGAGATACCAGTCCGAAAGCCGCCTGCTAACGTCCTTGCGAATCGGACGGAGCTTCGGACGGGCGCCGGGGATCGAGATATTAACGGGAATCGCCTGCTCGCCGGTGAGGTTCAGCAGGTAAAGTTTGGTATTGTATTCGAAGATAATCTCACCTTCGCCGTTCGGGCCGGGGCCGTTGGAAGGCCATTTTACATCGTAATCCTTGAAATTCGTAACCTGTTTTCTTTCGCTCGTCTCTATATTATAGCACCAAATATTAAGACGATGATTCTGACCGGCATCCGAAAGGTAATAGATTTTTTTGCCGTGCCACATGGGAATGGTATCGGTGCCTTCCCAATCAGTGATTTTTTTCGAAGTATGATTACCTAAGTGGAAAAGCCAGATGTCCGAAGCCCAGCCGCCGCGGTAACGTTTCCATGTTCTGAAATCGCGATTTCGCGGCGTGTAAGCGAGCCATTGGCCGTCACCAGAAATGGTACCGTAACCGCCATAAGGCACCGGCAACCGTTTCGGCAGACCGCCGGCCTGCTGCACGGTGAACAATTGAGCCTGCCTTCCCAGCCCTCCCAGTCCGTTCATTGCAAACAGGAGCTGGTTGTCGAAAGAGAAGTCGCACAGACGCTCGCCGCTGGAATGATAAGTTACCCGTTGCGGGATTCCTCCATCTGTAGCTACCGTGTAGATATCTAGGTTACCGTCATAGTTACCGTTGAATGCAATAGTGCGTCCATCCGGACTGAATCGAGGGAACGCTTCTCCGCCGGGTGGACTTGCCAGCGGGGAGGCTGTACCGCCCGATCGCGGAACCACCCAGATATCGTCAGCATAGACAAATACGATATGCGTCGAGCTGACATCCGGGTAACGCATCATGCCGCCATGGGGCTGCACATCAGCACCGGTAGTAAAAGAACAAAAAATCGACAACATTAAGAACAAGCAGAAAAGTGGGAATTTGGTAAATACTCTCATCATAATAATCCTTTATTAATTGGGTATTGAATAACTTTGAGTTTAGACAACGTGAAAACGGATTGTTTTTTATCTATTATGCCATATAACTCGTCATTTCAGACTCGGCTGAAGAAGCCATGTTGCAATTCCCCACATTAATCCGAGATTTCCAAAAAAACAGATGTCTACAATACTTAATATCGAATTATCAAATTCTAAACTCGGCTATCCGAAAGGCAAGAAAATTCTCAGGAAGCTGGGCTTTTCCGTTTGTTGCTTTTTAGCTTCGCCATTGAATATGAAAGAACTCCTGAGATGCCCAAAAGCAAATGTTGGCCACCCTGCATAAACTCTCGACAGCCAGAAAGTTAATGAATATCCCCGGAAGGATTCGAACCTTCAACCTCTGGCTCCGGAGGCCAACGCTCTATCCAATTGAGCTACGGGGACGAAAATAGAAACTTCTCTATAATATACTACAAATATACAAAAATAGCCGTCATGTCAAGAATATAGCCGTTTTATGCATTATTTCGATTATTTGCTGTTTTTCACGTAACATTAGCATGGTCGAAAGGAACTACTGTATAGAAAAAATATACGTTGGATAGTCTCGATAAAGAGGCCTTCGGATTATATAAAGAAGACGGAAGAATGTGCCCTTTTTCCACGTGTAAATAATGCCTGATTATGTTATAATAATGTAAATTATGAATGGAATGGAAGGTCGATATATGAGGTTCTACAACTTGAAGCATTTTTGTTTAGCTCTACTTATAATTTCTTCTGTATTAGGGACTTATGTACAAGCTGAACAATCCGGCCGGCAGATAGAAAAGGTGGATTGGCTCGCTGGTCCGGCTGGACGTATAAAAGAAATAAGATATTTAAAAGGAAAAGAGCCAACATCTGAATCAGCCCCTAATTTCAAGCTCTTTTCTTTGGAATCCGGCGAATTACAGACTCTTAATACTATCGATTCTCCTCCCACAGCCGGTTTTACTCCCCTTATTGCTATAGCTGTGACAGATAGGCGATCAGATGATACTGACTGGGTAGCAGAACCACATATGTCCGTCGTAGGAAGGTATTTAACAGAAAATCCAGCAACAGACTTTATCATCGGCCTATTCGATACCGGTGCTTCTATTAATATCATAAGTAACGCCGGGGCTATGCGTACAGGTATCTATTCTTCTGATTTATTAACACCGAACATCACTGAGATTGGAGGCGCGACGAGTTCTGTTTTCGGCAACGTAAGCCAGCCTTTAGGCGTCTTTATGGATGGTCTTGCTGCAATTGACCAAAATACAATGACGTTGGACGACTCGAATATGGTCGGACAAAGCAACGTATCTGTTATTGTAGGAGATATTTCCGAGCCCAACGAGCCGGGCTTGCCTACTGTTATAGGAACACCTGTGAGTGTATACTTTGTTACGACCATTTCCAACGAACATCCGGTTTCAGTAATATATGATGGCAATAATTATACGTCACCCGATATAAAATTTTACGATCATTTTGACTCTCGGATACCGGATTATGCAAACAGAGTGCCACTAAATCTGATACCTGCAGGAGCCGCCGACGTACAGTACTTTCCGGATCTTGAGGGAATCTTCGACTTTGTTTTCCAACCCGGCAGTTCCTCGACCATAGGAAGCCTGCTGCAAAGCCGCTTTTTCGTAAACAGCGTGGACCTCCGTAATGGAACAAATAGTGCGATTGACAGGGACCGTTTCTTGCTGGACACAGGTGCCCAAATAACCGTAGTAGGAACAAACGTTGGGGCACGCCTTGGACTAAATCCGAATGATCCTGATTTTGAAGTGGATATTCAGGATGCCACTGGCCATATAACAATCGAGCCGGGCTTCTATCTCGATTCTCTTGAGATTGCAGTTCTTGGTGAATGGCTTCGATTCACAAACGTTCCGGTTGTCATGCTCGATGTCGGTTCGTCCGAAGGTGGATTCCTTGACGGCATAATAGGTATGAATCTCTTTACGGAGTTCAACCTTGTTTTGCGTGGTGGAGGATTGTTCGGTCAGGATCCTCCTTCTCTTGAATTCGAGCGGATTCCAGCGCGTTTGATTGCAGATATTGCTCCGGAAGAAGGTGACGGCGTCGTTAACATCTTGGATTTGATAACTCTTGCCGAAGCATGGCTTGCCACACCTACTTCACCCAACTGGAATTCTAAAGCCAATTTGGCTCCGCGTTTTACCCCGGACAGCATAATAGACTTTCTTGATTTTGCCATATTGGCGGAGCATTGGCTTGATTCCGCTGCACAATAATTGCACCAAAATCCAGTTCGAGCAGTCCTAAAGGCATGCGGATTTTCAATCATAGCACAGACATTCTTTTCCCAAACAGTAAGGCAATTATTTGACATAGTTACTTTTTACAAATATCATCTACCGATTGTTTGATCCCTTTGCTTTTTGTAGGATGGCCGGATGAGATATGTTTTGGATCTGTTGTATTTATTTGCCGGGCTTATTTACAGTCCTGTGATTGTATATCGGGCCATCAGGCATGGTCGATACCGTGCCGGCTGGGCCCAGCGTTTCGGCAGGATCCGCAGGAGAAGCCCTGAAAAGAAATGTATCTGGCTTCATGCCGTCAGCGTCGGAGAAGTGAACGCGGCCATGACCGTCGTCAAGGAGCTTGAGGACAGGTTCGCCGATTTCGAAATTGTCATCAGCACGACCACCGATACCGGCTTTGCCCGCGCAAACAATCTTTTAAATCAGGATCATCAGGTGTTCTATTTCCCTTTTGATTTTTCATGGGCGATGCATCGTGCCTTCGGCAATATTCGACCGGCGATCTGTCTGCTGATGGAGCTGGAAATCTGGCCTAATTTTATCAGCCTCGCAAAGCGGTTAAGAGTTCCCGTTGTTGTGGTCAACGGCCGAATCAGCGACAAAAGTTACGCCGGGTATAAGAAAATAAAACCGTTCACAAACAAGATATTCGGCAAAATCAGCCTGGTCCTTGCCCAGACGGACCAATACGCTCAACGCTTCAGAGAAATTGGTGCCGGCAATGTCATCGTCACCAGCTCGCTGAAATACGACACGGCTCAGATTGCCGATAAAGTTCAAGGAGCAGATGCTCTTGCGGCACAGATTAATATCGGCAGCGAAAGATTATGGGTTGCGGGCGGGACCGGTCCCGGCGAAGAACAAATTATTCTCAACGTATTTACCCATCTTAAACAGTCGGGCAAATTGGAGGACCTGCGGCTTGTCATTGTCCCGAGAAAGCCGGAGAGATTCGATGAGGTTGCCCGGACGATCGCCGATGCCGGGTTCGATTTTATCCGTTACAGTTCGATTAAAAAAACCGATGTCATGTATAAGGAAAGGCCGGCGGTGATTCTTGGTGACACGATGGGCGACCTGCGAAAATTCTACAGCCTGGCAACCATAATATTTGTGGGCAGATCGCTCGTTCCAATGGGCGGTTCGGATATGATGGAGGCGGCGGCTCTCGGTAAATGCACGGTCTTCGGGCCGCATGCGTTCAATTTCAGGCAAACCGTGGACTCGCTTTTGGCCGGCAACGGGGCGATCTTAGTTAATGATGCTGACGAGCTGCTGCAGACGATGCAGAAGTGCCTGCTCGAACCGAAATATGCTCGTGAAATCGCCCGAAACGGACAGGAAGACATCAAAAGAAACCAGGGTGCCACGACCAGAAGTATTGAGCAAATCGAGAAATTTCTGCACACGAGCAAATAAGGCCGGCAGTGTAAGGATATTATATTCGATCCGTTTACGATTACGATTTTACGGTGTCATCCTTATTTTTTTAGCCATGGCTTCGATATGTGCCGGGCTGGTTCCGCAGCAGCCGCCGATGATTTTCACGCCGGCTGAATGAATTTTCTCTGCCGCGGCGGCAAATTCTTCCGGTGTAACTTTGTAAACGGCTTTGCCTTCGACCAGTTCAGGCTTGCCGGCATTAGGCTCGGCTGAAATCGCCACATCATCGGACAGGGCTCTGGCTGCAGCGACAAATTCATCCGACAGCGCCACGTATTGATCAAGTGACAGGCTGCCGCAATTGAAACCGACCGCGTCCACATTCAGCGGAATTATTTTCGATACCGCGGCCTCGACGCCGACGCCCATCATTGTCTTAAAGCTGTCGCCGGCCTTGTCAAAAGACATCGATACGAGCACCGGCAGGTTGCCTGCGATAGATTTTGCCGCCTCAATAGCGATGACTGTTTCATCGAGGGCAGTCATTGTCTCGATAATGAAACCGTCCACACCGCCGGTTGAAAGTGCCTCAGCTTGAGCGGCAAAAGCATCCCTCAACTCGTCCGGATTTAATGCTCCCAACGGCTCCAGGAAATCCCCGCTCGGGCCGATATCGCCCAAGACGTATTTTTCTTCTCCCGCCGCCTGCCGGGCAATTTGGGCTCCTGCATTGTTAATCCGGGCGGCATCCCCGGCCAATCCGTGCCGGGTCAGAGCATATTTGTTCCCCCCGAATGTATTGGTAATAACCGCGTCGCTTCCCACAAGCAGATAGCCCTTGTGGATCTCGGAAATGATATCGACCGAATCAATGTTTAGGTATTCATTGCACTTGCCGACTTGAATCCCGCGAGCAATCAACTGGGTTCCCATTGCACCGTCCAATATGAGCGGTTCCTGTTTGATTCTTTCTTTCAGACTTGTCCTGGACATTGGCAAACTCCTTGTCTGTTTTTACTGATCCTGTTTGAACCATTTTCCATTAACGACTCTATAGATGGTTGTGATACCTTTTGGCGGAGTGTGCTTGAAAAGCACATTTCGCCGCGGCTCAGTAATTGTTGCCGGTTTTATCGATTTAAGTTCAAGAGTAATACTAAACGAAGATTCCCCGGTATCCTGGGCATACGTTGTAACCTTTATCAGAGATGGAATAAAAAATCCATCGGATACTTCTTTATACTTGTCCAGTTCCGCGCCGGCGACAACATGACCATCCCGATTGAAAAATTCGATTCGCCTGGCTCGATAATCGCAGCTATAAACGTATATTTTTTTGATTACCACACCCTGCTGGCGTTTCGCAATTATGTCATAAGGGCCTTCGTTCGACAAAGACCAGTCCTGCTGCGTTTCTACTTCCCCGATTCCGAGAGACTCCAGCAGTGTTCTGGGATTGATTACAAGCCCTTCGGACAAGTCCTGCTCAGACCAATTGCCCCACCAGTGGGTGCTGATTTCTTTTGGTCTTATCGAAAGCCAGAACTCACGTTCGTTCGAGCCGAGGATTATCGCTTTTGGGACAAGAGCCTTATCACCCTGCAGGTAAATCTCAACAGGCGGATTTGCCCAGAGTTTCATATTGAAATTTTCCCGCTGCTGTTTTTTCTTTCCTTCGACGTGATATTCCAAACGGCATTGCCCGTTAGCCCGCAGCGGCACCACATTTTGTGATTGTGATTTTAGAGCGGCCAATGCTTCGGCTACGGAAGCTTTGCCCGGACATATCTCCGTAGGTTGGCGGATACTGGATTCACAGCCGGCAAGAATCAATATTACTACCGAAACGTACGGGATTAATTTTCGTAACATTTTTTTCAAAGCTCCTTATCTGTTTCTCATCTCCGATTGTTCGCTCCGAAGCGGGAATTTTATTCGGCATTGCACAAAGCGAGTTTACAAGTCCGTCTGGAGAATCTCGCCTATCTGCGACGATAACTGCTCGATTTGCTCCTCGTCGAGATGTGGATTTATGACTTCGACGATCTGTTTCTCACCTACGATTCTTAATCGCCAGAGTTCCTGATCGTCTACGGTTTTTGTTTCATCGTATTTCAGAATCCTTTTCCGCATCAGAATTAACGCCAGGACAAAGCGGAAATTAATTTTTTCCTGCTCGGTCTCTTTTCCCAACCGTTCGAAAAAGGCCATCAGCATTTGGTCGTCAACAAACAACTGCCTCTTCTGGCCTGGCTCGGGCAGCCTGGTCTTCCAGTAACAAAAAACATCCGGCTTCTGGCTCGCCCAATAATCGGCGCAGAAATCCTGCCGCTGCAGGCCCTCCTCAGTCTCGATAAGAGCAGCGAAGTATTCTTCTCCGTATTCTATTTTTCTTTCTGTGCCGTGACATTGCCCAAGCGGCTTATTAATTTCCCATTCATCCATATTACTGTTTTCCTGTTATACCTGATAGAATCGCTTTTTGAGATCTATCTTACCGTGTTTACTTAAGCTGCATAATCAGAATCTCAGATTCTCCAATTATAATCGCTTGATTCAATCAAACTTCAGTAATTCATTTATGTTTTGCACTGTCTTAGGGCCTATGCCTTTGATTTTCTGTAAATCTTCGCAATTTTGAAAGGCTGGACTTACAGCGTTTTTTCCACTAAAATTCTCGCGGTATTCCACGATTGCTCCGGCTCGTCCCGGACCCATGCCGGGTAATCTTACCATACTTTCTACAGGAGCATTGTTTGGATTTATTCGGCCCTCTAACTCAATATCGCATCGGTCAAAAGGTAATTCATCTCGTCCGAGGTTCGAGGCAAAACCGAATGAAAAACAAACCGCCAGGCATACGCTGATAACAAACGCGAATGATTGAATCCTGTTTTGCCTGGTTTGTCTCATCTCATTCATTGCATAGAGTTGCCTGTGCGAGTCACAATTCGCGAGGCCCCGGTTACGATCTGTTTATCGGCTGAAAATGCTGTCGTGCAATTTCTTCAAGCTTCTAAACGATTCTTTGGGTTCGAGTTCGTCTGTCAACAGACCGCTGTGGCCGATGGTGCTGTCCGCGGTGTCGATGATGTTCGAATAAGTCACCGAGTTAACAAATTGTTTGCTCAGCGCAATCTTATAGAACTGTTCGATCCATTGTCCCTGTAGCGATTCGTTCCACTGTTCGTGCCAGATTCCGGCAACTTGACCGTCATGTAAGCCGTCGCCATCCTGACTTGGAACCTCCACATTGGTCATATATAAGGGTTTGGCGATGGGCCCATAGTAATCCAGGATCGCCGATATTTGCATCATATCTCTAACATGCAAACCAGTCTGATTTTTACCGAACCGTACTTGCAGTCCAAATGCGTCAAAATGGATTCCGCTCTGCACAACCATATCCATATAAACCAATGGCGGGATGCTGTTAGGTGTTGTCATATAATATTCACCCCATGGATTGCTGACTTCAATAATCTTCAAAGCCCTGTCACTTGCTTGTTTTACAGCCATATTAGCCGCACGGGTCATTTCTAAAATCTGCTCGAATCCGAATCCGAAATGATTAAAAGCATTCAAACCGCTTATAGCATACCACGCTCGAATAGCACCGGAGTAGCGGGTAACCACCTCCGAAATAAAATGATACGCCGTTTCACGAATCTTTTCAAAACCTGCTCCACTACGAAGAAGCCACTTGGGTAGACTCTCTTTTGAGAAAAAAAGCAGCGGTCCGGCACTAAGCGTCAGTTTCTTTTTACTGAGGGTCTCGACACAGACGTCAATCTTCGAAAAATCGAAATCGCCTTTACGAGGTTCTATCTGTGCCCAGTTTATTGGAATTGTTGCAGAGCCGAACAATTCCAGTAGTTTTTCAACATACACAGGATTATCAATTTCCAAAGGATCTATACTGCAGCCGAAGCAGCCTCGGCCAAGGCCGTGGTTTGTCGTCCTTGTATTAAAAAGTGACTCTGCTTGTTTTATTGCCAGCTTTTCAGAGGAAACTATAGCTTTCTTAAGTGATTCATCAGCCAATTTAGCTGCTTTTGACGGCATAGAAATATTTTGAATTGCTTGAATAAATAGATCCTGTGCCTCTTTCAATAAATCCGCCAGAACTTCTATATTGTTCAGAAACAGCCAGTCCTCCCGTTTGTTAACGATTTGCATCAGCTTCGCACGTGCTATCTCAACATTCAAATTATACGGTTGTTCTCTCTCGGGCAGGCAGGTTGTTGGTAAAAGAACCTTACCAAAACCTTCGACAGGCCATAGCAAGGCCAGACCGGCTGTTTCCAGATTTGACTTTACGCACTCGACAAAGCCGTTTTTAAAGGCAATCTGGGCTCTGCGAATACCTATTCCGTCGCCGCCGAAAAGATAGGCACCACATAAAGCGAATTTATCAACAACCTTACCGTTTCTGAAAATCTGGAATTTCACTTTTTTCCTTTGCTTATTAGCGTATAACATTCATGATTTTGATAACGGAGCGTTTAGCATTGTAATTCCCGCAAAGGCGGGTACAGAAATCTGTAGCCTGTCTGCTATGCCCGGTCACTGGTGTAAATTATAGCCGTCAAATCCTGAGAACGCAATCCAAACTTTGCTTTCGGCTAATTTTATCAAGTACAGAAATGTGCTACGAAATACGGTATGCGTAATATGTCAGTTAATTCGATGCTATTTCGCTCTGATCGAACGCACGGTAGTGTTTCATTTGAGTTTCATAAAGGAGATTGTTCTTCTCGATGAGTTTGGCTATCAGGCTGAATTGACTTAGCAGTATTTCGATCAGGTCGATATTTATTAAGGTTGATTCAGGATTGTATTGCGGCAGAGCCATAATCACATATCCGCAATTGCTCCGCTCGGTCGCTAACTGTGCAGCAACAATACTGCAATCGTTTATTTGTGTTACAACCGGTTCGACACCATCATCAATCTTGGCACAAAGCTCTTTCAAAAACGACTCGCTCATATTCAACTTGGCAAATTTTTCCGAATCGCTGGGCCAGCTATGACCATTCCTGTCCATAATAAGCAGTATTGGCCCCTGCTCGGGCAAAACTTCAAAGACCTGCCGTGCGATTTGCTCGTTAAGCATAAAACTCTGAGAAGAGAGCGACTCGTGTAGATTCATTCGATCAGTTCCTTATTTGCTTTTGAATAATATCATCAGCAGAAACTTCGGTATAATTGCATGGCAACTTTCTAAGCGGCGAAATTTTGGTCTAATTTTGCTGATAAAGTGCAAATGCTGAGCCTGGAACTCAGTTTATAGGACGCAGCATAGGCTTTACGTGGATATGGACGACTATGCCAAATCAGGAGCTGGCCAGCCATTTCAGTTTGGCCATTGGGAACTTATGTCCCGGACAATCGGTTATATGTGCTCCCGGCGTATTTTTATGACCGTAAATACTGCCATTCGAAATTCCATATCGTTTTTTGAGAAAGCGGACCAATTTCAAAACAGACTCCATTTGTTTAGTGGTAGGTGTGGTGTAATTGAAATTACCGACAAGGCAGATTCCTACAGCGTCTACATTGGCCCAATTACCAAGTGTTCCTCCGCAATGGGCGCCGGCCATCTGCCTTCGCCAGCGAAATGTTACTTCAACCTCACCATCACCACTGTTAGTCCCGTTACCTATAACGAAATCGTAGCCAACACCCTCCCAGTGCTTCTCTTCCCTGTGCATCCTGTCAAAGATAGCGGCATTCCCATTTTCTGTCGCTGAGTGATGTATCACGATAGCCGTCCATTGCTTCTCAGCCTCGGCGGGGGGCAGCCACTCTTTTGGGAAATCTCTTTGAATGGTGATTCGTTTGGGCTCTGGTTTTACAACCTTCGGGGACACTACTTTGGGCTCAATATTTGGGCTATGGACAATTTCCGGCATTTTATCGTAATTGGATGCACAGCCCACCAAAATAAGCAAACAACTGCAAAAAATCATCGCTTTACAGGGCATTCTGTAATATTTCTTCATATTTGATACCGATTCTTTTCTCGATTTAGTTGGCAAGAATACGCTTCCGATTAAACCTGGCTTTGACTATGGTCCTCTGACAGATGTGGTTTTTCTTTATATCTGACCATATACACACTATTTCCATCCTCGTTGTATTTCACAATATCCATATACGAATTCATAAGGAGTAATCCTCTGCCTCCGGGCTCGTAAAGCCCCGTGCCAAATCGTGGATCGTCAACGGATTCCGGCTCAAAGCCCGTTCCCTCGTCTGTTATAGTAATTTCAACCTTTTCCGAGTTAACAAAATAGTCAATCTTTACCTTCTTGGTTGGATCCATCTTATTGCCATGCTTGACGGCATTATGAAAAGCCTCTTCTAAAGTCAAGTGTACGGCGAAAATATCATCTTTATCGAAATTGTGCTCTTCGAGCTTCGACAGAATCTCGTTGCACACCTCGACTACGGCAGATGATTTACTATCGACGACTATTGAGCAGTTAATCGATGCTTTTGATGCCATACACTTACAAAGCGAAAAAACTTTACCTAATTCGGTCCAGATAAACCTTCCGTTGCACTTTCAATACTATTATATATATCGAAAGTTTTGGTCAGTCGCGTTATTTTGAAAATCTCGTAAATTTTCGGATTAATGTTGCATAGCCTTAGCTGTCCATCGCGTTCGTAAATCCTTTTGCTGATTCGTATTAAAAGTCCTAAAACAGCGGACGACAAAAATCGGACGTTGCCGAAGTCTAAAATCAGGTTTATCCGCTCCGCTTGCTCAATAACGGACGTGATCGACTCCTGGAGGGCGTTAATGTCCTTTTCTTCAAGGATTTTCTCGTCGGTGAAGCTCATTATCGTAGCGTTTCCGGCGTACTCAACGCTTATATTCGGCTTAATCGCAGCCATAGAAAAAATCCTAACAAAAAAATAAAATTATACGGGAATCCTACGGCCTAACAACTAATATGTCAAGCCTTTTGAATTTTGAGCATGCGTTATAAGCATTTTCTGCCTGATTTCTAAAGCTACAAACGTCCATCGTCTTGTTTCCCGACCGACGCGGGGCAACAGGCGTCCGGCTACACAACCGGAGTTGTCGGATTTCGGATTTCGGATTTTGTGCTTCGGATTTCCGTCCAGAGACCGGTATATTGGCTTTGTTTGGCTTTGAATTGGCTTTGTTTTTTCGCCGTCTCAAAGCATGAAATAGGGTGCTCGCGTAGTATACTGTCATAAATTCAAGAGGTTCCCGGTTTTTGTCCG
>CAZSOR010000087.1:5722-16096 GCA_964608395.1 uncultured Pirellulales bacterium | reverse complement strand
TAAAAGCGATGGGCTGCTCCTGTGACTGGCAGCGGACGCGGTTTACCATGGACGATATGTGTGTCAAAGCCGTTCGCAGCGCGTTTTTCAAGCTCTTTAGGGATGGGCTTATCTATCGAGGCAAAAGACTGGTCAACTGGGACCCGGCGACGCAGACAGTTTTGGCCGACGACGAAGTCGAGCATGAGACGGTTCAGGGACATTTCTGGTATATGAGGTATCCGCTCGTCGAGCCGGTTGAAATCAACGGTGAGCAGTTTGAGCACGTCACCGTAGCTACGACCCGGCCGGAAACGATGCTCGGTGATACGGCCGTAGCAATGAATCCGGCTGACAAACGTGCCATGTATCTGCTCGGCAAAGAAGTCCGACTTCCGATTGTCGGCCGCGTTATCCCCATCATTGCCGATGAGCATGTCGTTCTGCCAGATCCCGACAGTGAAGACGAAAAGGCAAAATTCTCTACCGGCTTTTTGAAAGTCACGCCGGCCCACGATCCCGATGACTGGGCGATTGGTGAAAGACACGGATTGCAGGTAATTAACGTGATGGCGCCGGACGGCTCGATAAGCGACAAGTACGGCTGGGAAGACGCCGATGAGCCGGAAGCGCAATCTCTGCTCGGAATGGACCGTTTTGAGGCCCGTGAGGCTATTGTCGAGTGGTTCCGGCAGGAAAATCTGCTCGAAGACGTTCGGGAATATGTCCACGAAGTTGGGCACAGTTATCGCAGCCACGTGCCTATCGAGCCATATCTGTCCGACCAGTGGTATATCGCCGTGAAGAAACCAATCGGGCATCTGGCAAAAAAATTCGGTCAAGGGCTTATCGAGGGCACGGATGTGCCGGTGAATTCCTTGGCTGGCCTGGCATTAAAGCCCCTGCTTGACGGCCGGCTGCGTTTTACCCCGGAACGCTACGCAAAGACATACCAAACATGGCTGGAGAACCTTCGAGACTGGCCTATCAGCCGCCAGCTTTGGTGGGGACATCGTATACCGATATGGTCGAAATCCGGCGACGAAAACCAGTTGCAAAGTGAGTTATCGAAGTTTGCTGATCAAGTGCATTCGGTCACAATGGATTCGGATGATGGCTCGATAACATATATCTCCGTGGGATCGGGACATGAGGATGTTGAGAAGCAGCTTGAAACCGATGGCTGGACGCGGGATGAGGATGTTCTGGATACGTGGTTTTCTTCGGCGCTTTGGCCGTTTAGTACGATGGGCTGGCCGGAGGATACACCGGAATTGAAAACGTTTTATCCGGGCGATGTGCTTTGCACGGCGCGCGAGATTATCACGCTGTGGGTTTCGCGTATGCTGATGATGGGACAATACTGTGCCGGCGATATTCCGTTCAGCGATGTTTATATCCACGCGATGATTCAGGATGGCCAGGGGCGCAAGATGTCCAAGAGCCTCGGCAACGGCATCGATCCGCTGGTTGCCATCGACAGCCACGGGGCCGATGCGATGCGATTTACGCTGGCCAGCATGGCTACGGACACACAAGATATAAGGATGCCGGTGGCGGCGATGACCCTGCCCGACGGGCGCCAGGTAAATACGTCGCCGAAGCTCGATATCGGGCGAAATTTCTGTAACAAGCTTTGGAACGCCTCGCGTTTTGCGATGATGAATCTTGACGGTATTGACCCGGCCGGTTTTGATTCGGGCAAATTGGATATTACCGACAAGTGGATTCTGTCCCGTTTGACCGATACGATTGCAGAGACAACCAGGTCTCTGGATGGATATAAATACAGCGAGCCTTTGGCCCTGCTCTACAGGTTCTTCTGGAACGATTTTTGCGACTGGTATCTTGAGTGGGCCAAGCCTCGAATGCAGAATAAGCAGAAACGGCCAGTCGCCCAGAATGTCCTGGCTTTTGTGCTGGATCAGACTCTGCGTCTTTTACATCCGTTTGTCCCGTTTATTACCGAAGGGATATTCCAGAAACTCAATGAGATCGCTCCGGTCAGGCGTCTTGAAGGGCTAATGGAGGCGAAAAATGCCGGCGCCCTGGTCGTAGCCGAATGGCCCCAAAAAGTTGACTCCCTGCGGGATACGGACGCTGAGAAACAAATTGACATAATACAGACCATAGTTCGTACCGTACGGGATATCAGAAGCAATCGGAATATACCGCCGAAAGAACGACTGGTTGTATCCGTTAAGTCGCAAAAGGAGATTGTTAAGATTCTTGAGCGAAATTCAGAGCTTATTAGCCAATTGGCTGGTATTATGGAATTTAACGCCGGGACGGATATTGTAAAACCTGCAAATGCCGCCGTTTCAATTGCAGGCGTCACGGAGGTGTATGTCCATGAAGCGATTGACCCGGAAGCCGAGCAACTCCGATTGGAGAAACAGAAACAACAGATAATAAAAGCGAAAGAATCAGTAGAAGCCAAGCTGGCGAACGAGAATTTTGTGACCAAAGCCAAGCCCGAAGTCGTCGCTCGGGCTAAAGCCAGGCTGGCCCAGCTTGTAGAACAATTAAATACTGTTGAAAAGCACCTTTCGGAATTTAAAAATAGTGGATGAGTGAACTCAGACGTTCCTGCAGGCATCTATTAGATAAAGGTGACGCAAAAATGGAAATGGAAGCTGAACTGTCGCGTATCATCATAAACGAAATGTCCGACCAGCAGGTGATAGTCCTCAAAGAACGTCACGGCGATCGAAGTTTTCCCATCGTGATCGGCATTGTCGAAATATTTGCCATCGACCGTCGACTGAAAGGCATCAAGCCGCCCCGCCCGATGACACACGACCTGTTGGCGAATATAATCGAGGATCTCGGCGCCAAGATTGAAAAAATCGTGATTAGCGATTTGCGCCACCACGTTTTTTATGCGACGCTGCACCTGAGCTTGAACGGGCGCGCAATTGAAATCGACTCCCGCCCTTCCGATGCGATTGCCCTTTGCGCAGCATCAAACGCGCCTATTTATGTTGCTGATCATGTTTTTGAGCAGGCTTCTCAATAAGGAAGGTCGAAATAATCAGCAGCCCGACCCCAACGCAAAGCAAGCTGTCCGCGACGTTGAAGGTCGGCCAGTGATAGCTACCCCGATAGACGTCGATAAAGTCTCGCACTGAGCCATTATTAAAAAGCCGGTCGTAGAGATTTCCGCAAACACCGGCGGCGAAAAAGCCCAGGGCGATATGAATCAGTTTTTGCATGCCCCCGCTTAAAAGAAAGATGACCAAGATTCCCACTATGGCAATTATCGAAACTATTACCAGGAAATAGGGTTTACCTGCGAACAAGTTAAAAGCGGCACCGTTATTTACCGCGATTATCAGTCGTAAGAAACCGTCTATGACAGAGTAGGTTTCGTGGGATTCAAGCCAGTTGAATACAGCCTTCTTTGTCCACAAATCCAGTGCCAGCCCGCCGCTCATCAAAGACCAGAAAATAAGATGAGATTTAGCATCCGGCAGCGAGAATGCTATTTGCTTGAAAAAAGCCCGGCTTGGACCCGGCCGGGCGCTGCTGGCTTTTGTCTTGATTTCCGTCATAATTCGTGTTTGCCGTTTTGCGTTGACTGTTTATTATCACTGTTAATAGTATGTCGGTCGGCAGGGATTATATCACACTAAGTATTGCTGTCAAAAACTTTTAGCATAAATGGAAATTTTGTTACAGCAGCTATGTTAATGTTTGACATAATGATCGCAGGGATGTATCATATTCTCAATTAAATCAGAGTGTAAATATAGACGAGGTAATACCTCGTCTTTGTTGTATTTACTTGAAAGGTATTTTAATGGCGAAACACAAGGTGATATTGAAAAATAAGCCATATATGCTGATTATCCGTGACGGCTGGGGTTATAATCCGAACAGCTCCGAAGACGAATATAATGCTATCAAGTGCGCCGATACACCGGTGGATGACATGCTGATGGCCGAATATCCGAACTGCCTAATCCATACCAGCGGAGAAGACGTGGGCCTGCCGAACGGAACGATGGGCAATAGTGAAGTAGGACACCAGAATATCGGGGCAGGCAGGATCGTTCCACAGGAATCCGTCAGAATCAGTAAAGCCATTAAGGATGGGTCTTTCTTCGAGGCGCAGGAGTTTCTGAAACTCATCGAATTTGTAAAGAAAAACAGCGGCAAAATGCACGTGATGGGCCTATGCAGCGACATTGGCGTCCATTCGCTGTTGGGCCATCTTTATGGCCTGCTGGAACTGGCAAAAAGGAACGACGTCAAGGACGTTTTTATCCATGCCTTCATGGACGGTCGGGATTCGCCGCCGGACAGCGGGGCCGGATACATCGCCGATATCGAGAAAAAGGCCAAAGAAATCGGTGTGGGCAAAATCGCATCGGTCATGGGACGGTTTTACGCGATGGACCGCGACAGCCGGTGGGACCGGGTACAGAAGGCTTATGAATGCCTGGCGATAGGAAAGGGTTTTAAAGCTGCCAGCGCGGCCGATGCCGTCGCCAACAGCTACGAAAAGGAAGTTACCGATGAATTTATCGAGCCGACCTGCATTGTCAATAAGGGCAGCGAACCGATTGCGACAATCGACAACGGCGACGGCGTTATTTTCTTCAACTTCCGCGGCGACAGACCCCGTGAAATCACACGGGCGCTCGTCGGGCCGGACTTTAAAGAATTTACAAGGACGACCAGGCCGGATATTTATTTTGTCTGTATGACAGAATACGACGCGACGATCCCGGCGCCTGTGGCGTTTCCAAAGCTGCCGAAAATGAAAAATATCCTGGCGGCGTATTTGGGCTCACTGGGATTGAAACAATTTCGCTGCGCAGAGACGGAAAAATATGCCCATGTAACCTTCTTCTTTAACGATTATACTGAGAAGCCATTCCCCGGCGAGGACAGGCAAATTGTACCTTCGCCCCGAGTCCGCACATACGATTTGAAGCCGGAGATGAGCGCTTACGAGGTTTGCGAAGTCGTGCTGGAAAGGCTGGATTCGAACAAATACGATGCGATAGTGGTAAATTTTGCCAATCCGGACATGGTCGGCCACACCGGCGTTCTGTCGGCAGCAGTAAAAGCGGCCGAGGTGGTGGATGAGTGCGTCGGCAGAATTCTCGACAAAGTCAAGAGTATGGGCGGCGGAGCCATTATCATGGCCGACCACGGCAACTTCGAGAGAATGTGGGATTATCCGAAGAATCAGCCGCACACGGCCCACACCGTCGGGGATGTGCCGATGATAGTCTTCGACGAACGCTTAAAAGGCGGCAAACTGCGCCAGGGCGGCAGATTAGCCGATATAGCCCCAACCATACTGGCAATGATGGACCTGCCGAAGCCTGAAGAAATGACCGGCCAGAGCCTGATAGTAGACTGACATTGAAGACGTCGGGTAAGAAGCTCACGAAACGAAGAGCATTACAAAAGAAACAGCCTATGGTTACTCCTTAGAAATAAAACCTGGTGGGAAAAAAACAAAAACCAACCTGTTTTATTATTGCAGGCCCCAACGGCGCGGGAAAGACGACATTTGCATTGCGCTATCTACCTCAAATAGCGGGCTGCCACAACTTCGTCAACGCCGACCTTATTGCTTATGGTCTTTCACCTTTCGACTCGTTATCAGCCCAATATGAGGCCAGCCGGATTTTTCTTCGTGAGATACACGCAAATATCGACAAACGGGTAGATTTCGCTTTTGAGACAACGTTGGCAGGTCGTAGTCAAATTAATCTACTGAAAAAACTCAGGCAGGACGGCTGGAAGATCGTGTTGTTTTTCTTATGGATACCTGACGCTGCTTTTTCGAAAAGCCGCATTCGCGAACGCGTTAAGCACGGCGGACATGATATCCCCGATGAAACAATTTACCGCCGCTTCCCTCGTATAATGCACAATTTGATAAAGACATATATCCCGCTTTGTGATAAAGTACTTTGCTATGATAATTCCAAACCAAAGTATGCTCCCGTCTTTGAGAAGAGCGGTAAAGACCTACATATCTTTGATAAGAACATATATGAGAGAATAATAGGGCAGTCGAATGAGCATAAAAAAACCCAGTAAAATGGCAATAGAAGCCGGCAAATGTCTACAGAAAGCCGTACGGGAAGAATTGCAGCGAAAGGCATTGCTGGGCCAGTATGTTATTATAAACCGTAACGGCAAAGCCTGCCGCGTTCCAGCTAAAGAAGCATTGAAAATCGCCAAAGCCAAATAGCAGGCTTTGACATGTCGGAGAACATGGAAATAACAGGTGAATAGTTATGAAACTTGATTTAAGCAGTCTCCAAAAAGCTATTGAATCTTTGGAAAAAACAATAAAAGTTGCTGAAAACAAGACGTTAGCTGCCAGACTGGACGAAGATGCTAAAAATGCTATAAAGTCAGGAGTAATCCAGAACTTTGAATTTACCTATGAATTATGCTGGAAGTTTATGAGGCGATGGCTCAGAGAAAATGCCGCTGTCGAGGAAGCTGAATATCCACGCACCCGCAAGGAGCTTTTTCGTCTGGCAGCACGTTTCGGCCTGATTAAAGAACCTCTTTCATGGTTTTCTTATGGCGATGCACGCAATCTGACATCGCATACCTATGATGAAGATAAGGCCGAAACGGTATATGAAATAGCAGTGGGTTTCAGAGAAGACGCTAAATATCTCATGGAGAGACTGCTGGAACGCAATGATTGATATCGAGGAAAAATATTTAGCCGAAATCCGCCGGATTCTGGGCGAACATGTGTCTGATTGTGAAGTTCGTGCTTTTGGTTCACGTCTCGAACGCAAGGCGCGTGATTTCTCTGATCTCGACCTTGTGCTGGTTGGCAGCGAAAAACTAAACTGGCGAAGGATAGAATCACTTAAAGATGCCTTTGCTTCATCCAATATCCCAATGACCGTAGATGTAATTGACTGGCACGCAATATCAGACGAGTTTAGAGCGGTTATAGAAAACAATTACGAAATCATTCAGGAGAGAAAATAGAAATTCGGTATATATCTGTAACGGCAAGACCTGCCGTGTTTCAGCCAAACAAGCCCTGAAAATTGCCAAATCCAAATAATTTGCCTTGCCACTTCGAAACCTTTGGAAACAACCTGTAAATCCCTTTTTTATATTGGCATACAAAAGTAGTTAACTTTTATAATTCCTCTCTCCTTATTCACGAACCACCCTTTACTAACTTACTACTGGAATTTCGGAAGCTATCAAGTACAATGATTCAGCTATGGGACAGATAAGGGTACTTGACCAGAATATGATTAATATGATTGCTGCCGGCGAGGTGATCGAACGGCCTGCAAGCGTGGTCAAGGAACTTGTGGAGAACAGCATCGACGCGGGGGCGACAAAGATAACGTTAACCGTCGAGGACGGCGGCAGAAAGCTCATATCTATCACCGATAACGGCTGCGGTATGGACACAGATGACCTTGCTCAGGCCTTTGAGCCGCATACCACCAGCAAAATCAAGGCCAGCTCGGATTTGCTCGGCATATCAACACTCGGCTTTCGAGGCGAAGCACTGGCAAGTATCGCCTCGATAGCACAAGTTCGGGCTGTAAGCAGGACGAAAGACTCGACCAGTGCCAACTGCGTTGAGATCGATTGCGGAAACAAGACCGGCGTTGGCCCATGCAGCGCCGATTACGGTACGACCGTCCAGATCAGGGACATTTTTTATAAACTGCCTGCCCGGCGTAAATTTCTGAAAACCGCCAACACCGAAATGGGCCATATCACCGAGCAATTCACACGCATCGCACTTGCGAATGAGAACCTGGATTTGACGCTGATACGAAATGGCAAAGAGCTTTATAGGCTGTCGGACAAAGATGATCTTCGCCGGCGCATAACCGAACTGTTCCCGATATCATCGAGTGACATTTCCGAGAATCTGATTAAGGCCGAAAGCGGTGAAAAAGGCCTGCACGTCCACGCCCTGATGGGCAAGCCGCTCATTTCACGGACAAACAATCGCTTTCAATACGTGTTTCTAAATGGCCGGTTCATCCGTGACAAATTCATTTCGCACGCTATCAAAGAGGCTTATCGCGGGCTTCTGGAGCCCGGTCGATTCCCTGTCGTTTTTTTGTTCCTTCGGATGAGCTTTGAAGATTATGATGTGAACGTGCATCCGACGAAAATTGAGGTGCGTTTCTATAATTCGAATCTGGTGCATTCGCAAATTCTCGGAGCGCTGCGTGAAAAGCTCCTGGGGACGAACCTTGAGATGCCGGCAAAGCTGCCGGAAATGCAACACACTCAAAGCACGTCGCGCCATTCGCCTATGGTACGGGATAGCAGAATTGCCGATGCAATGGCTGAGTTCTTCAGAAAGCACAGGCCTGCTCAAATGCAGCAGCAACTGGGGTTTCGCCCATCGGCGCCGGGCAAAGTCCATGCCGTATCGCGCGAGAATTCCGCGCAGTACGATAGAAAATATCTGCAGATACATGATAGTTTCATTGTGGCACAAACCGAAGATGGGTTCATCATTATAGATCAGCATGCGCTTCACGAGCGCATCATGTATGAAGATTTGTGCAGGCGGATACGGAAAAACAAACTCCAGTCGCAACGACTGCTGATTCCCGAGAGCTTTGAGGTCACCGTCTCCGAGGCGGAGGCCCTGAAAGCCAATGCCGAGCTGACGGACAAATTAGGAATCGAGCTTGTGCCGTTCGGCCCCAGGACCATGGCTATCCAGGCATTTCCCACCCTGCTGTCGGGTGTTCAGCCGCTCGACTTTGTTCAGGATTTGATAGACTTGCTCGACCGTAAGGATGCGGGGCTCGATGCCGAGAGACTGCTCGACGAGGTTTTGAATATGGCTGCATGTAAGGCGGCGATCAAGGCTGGCCAGAAGCTGACCGAAAGCGAAATTGATCAGTTGCTCGCGGATCGGCAAAATGCCGAGTCGGCAAGTCGCTGTCCGCATGGCAGGCCCACCACGATAAAGTTTTCGATCAGCGATTTGGAAAAGCAGTTCAAGAGAACCTGATGAATAAGTGGTGGTGGCTATTATTGATCATTTCATGCTGGATGGCCGCCGGAACTGCCATGTTTGGCCCCCGGCAAGATCGGGACAGTAGTGGCGCCCCCCTGCCGGACCGGGTCGACAGTATTGTTTCTTTGGCGCCGAATATTACCGAAATTCTTTTTGCGATAGGGCTGGGGGACGAAATTGCCGGTGTTACGCTCGACAGCGATTATCCTCCGGATGCTGTGGAAAAACCGAAAGTAGGGACTTTCTGGCAGCCGGACATTGAGGCGGTGGTGGCCGCCAGGCCTGACCTGATTATTACGCTTGGATTCGAGCAGCAGAAGAATCTTGCCGAGCGATTGAGACGAATCGGTTATAACAGTCTGACAGTGAATATTGAAAAGGTAAGCGATCTTTTCGATGCTATCGAAAGAATCGGGGCCGCGACCGGCAGACAGCAACTGGCAAATGAATTGATGAGTCGTATCAGGACAAAGTTGCAGCAACTCGCGAGCCTGGTAGACGCCGAGTCCAAAGTCAGGGTGCTCTGGGTCGTTCAGAGAGAACCTCTGCGGGTTGCCGGAAGGGACACATTTGTCAACGAAATGATCGAACTGGCGGGCGGCGAAAATGCAATCGGGACGACGGTGCATAAATACCCCCCGATAGGTTCTGAGCAGGTCATTGCCTGTAATGCCGACGTTATTATTGAATCGGCAATGGGCAGGGAGGACATTGAGAACCAACGGGACAGGGCGTTGCAGCATTGGAATAAATTTAAGCACCTGCCTGCAGTGGCAAACCGTCGAGTTTATGTAATTAGTGGCGATACAGTCTCACGGCTTGGACCGCGGCTATATGAGGGGACAGAAACGATTGCCAGATGCTTAAGGCCCCATCTTTTCGAGAACTGAAGCAATGGAACAATTGTTGACACCAAAAAAGCTGACCACAAAAATCGGATTAGCCCTTGCGGTGCTTGCGGCAGTAATGTTCGTTTGCTCTCTTATTGGTACGGAGACAGTCTCATTGAAAGCGGTATTTACCGGGCCCGGTACGCAGGCAGCACCAAATCCCGATTTTGAAATCATGGGTTTCAGGCTGTCGCGAATTATTCTCGCCGGCCTGGTGGGTGCGGCACTGGCATGTGCGGGAGTTGTTTTCCAGGTTCTTTTGCGGAATCCTCTTGCCGATCCCTATATATTAGGGATATCGAGCGGGGCCGGATTAGGGGCGATTATCGCCGTGATCAGCGGGTTAAACTGGACGTTTTGGGGACGCTCTCCCATCGCGGTTTTCGCATTTGCGGGGGCCTTGGGGACGGTCTGGCTCGTGTGGTTCATCGGACGGCTGACGGGAAAGTTTCATGTGACGGGCCTGCTGCTCGCAGGGGTAGTGGTCAATGC
>CAZSOR010000087.1:0-5622 GCA_964608395.1 uncultured Pirellulales bacterium | reverse complement strand
TGACGGGAAAGTTTCATGTGACGGGCCTGCTGCTCGCAGGGGTAGTGGTCAATGCCTTCTTTTCGGCTCTGATGATGTTTCTAACGTCGATAGCGAAATCGGATCAAGTCTACGCGACAATATTCTGGCTGATGGGCAATCTGACGGAGGGAGATTTTCTTGTGCTGTGGATCGGGGCTGGATGTGTCGTTGGAGGAATCGTGGCATTGTTCTTCATCAGCCCGCAGCTCAACGCTTTGAGCTTCGGCGCCGATGACGCCAGGAGCATGGGCGTGAACGTCGCTCGAACCCGGACAATTGCCTTTGGGATCGCAGCGGGAATCACTGCTGTTGCGGTCAGTTTGAGCGGACTCATTGGATTTGTCGGCCTTGTTGTTCCGCATGGAGTAAGACTTGTTTTCGGCCCCGACCATCGCCAGTTGATCCCGCTGAGCGGAATTACCGGGGCGATATTCCTGGTTATTGCCGATACACTGGCTCGTATTATCGTTGCTCCGGCACAGTTACCGGTTGGTGTTGTGACGGCCATTGTCGGCGGGCCTTTCTTCCTGATTTTATTGGTAAAATACAGTAAAAAAGTAAGCTGGTTGAAATGAGCGGCATTATCGAAGTTGATAATTTGAGTTTCGGCTATACATCAGAGACTACAATTCTGAAAGGTATGAGCTTTAATGTCAGGCCGGGGACATTCGTGGCGATAGCCGGCCCGAACGGGGCAGGCAAGAGCACGCTGCTGAACCTGATGTGTCGAGCCCTGACGCCGAACTCGGGTACGATTAGGATTGACGCAGCGGCGATAGAATCATATGGCACCCAGGCTCTTGCTGCAAAAGTGGCGGTTGTCAGGCAGGAACTTGCGCCGATCTTTGGTTTTTCGGTCATGGAAACGGTTTTGATGGCAAGGACGCCTTATTATGGCTCAACGGGATTCGAGGGCCGGGCCGACAGGGAAATCGCGAATGATGCACTTGAAGCGACAGATACCGCTCGGTTTGCCTGCCGCCCGCTCACAAGTCTGAGCAGCGGTGAGCGGCAGCGTGTTTTTATCGCCAGGGCCCTTGCTCAAAACAGCCTGATCATGCTTTTAGACGAACCGACGAACTTTCTGGATCTGAAACACCAGGTTGGCATATATGATTTGCTTAAAACCGCTCAAGTTGAAAAAGGTAAAACAATCGTGGCCGTAACACACGATATCAACCTGGCGAGTCAATATTGTGACGAAATTCTGCTTCTCGGCGCCGATGGCAGTTACCATATAGGAAAGACAAAAGCTGTTCTGTCTCCCGAGAAAATCAAAGAGGTCTTTGACGTCGATGTCTTTGCGGGCAAAGTTGGACAGGAAAAGTTTTTTATTCCTTTAGGCAAATTGGCTAAAAGCAGCAGAAAAACTAATAACGAACCATGAAATATCAGGTTGTAAATGCTTGTTTTAGAAGAATTTAGGTACTAATCAATGATTTAGCTTGAATAATCTCCTTACGTTGTCTATACTTTTCGGGCTTGAATTGGGCTATTCGATATACAAACAATGCATGGATTATACTCTGAGATGTTATAATGATTATTCATGCAGATGTCTCAAGTAGTACGGCAGAAGAAAGGTGGACAAAAAAGTGGTACAAAAACGTAAAAAGACATCAAGAGAGCAAGTAAGCTCAACCAGAAGAAAGAAACGCGGTCTGGTAAACGCCGATGCTAAGCATTTCAGAGAATTGCTGATGGAGAAGCGCAGGGAAATCCTTAAAAACGTTACCGAGTTTGAAGATGAAGCTTTGAGGAAATCCCGTTTGGATGCAACCGGAGATTTGTCAAGTATGCCGATACATATGGCTGACCTTGGAACGGATAACTACGAGCAGGAATTTGCCCTGGGATTAATGGATAGCGAAAGGAAGCTGCTGAGAGAAATTGACAATGCATTGGGACGTCTTGATAACAAAACTTATGGTATCTGCGAAGCCACCAGTAAGCCAATATCCAAAGCCCGGCTCGAAGCTCAGCCCTGGGCCAGATTCTGTGTTGAACATGCCCGGTTACTGGAACAGGGACTTGTAGCAGAGCAAGAAGAATAAATTTTAGTATGAAACATAGATGTCCGGTCTGTCAAAAGACCGTTAAAGGATTAACTCAAGAAAAATCTGAAGAAGCAAGATTCTTTCCCTTTTGCTCCCGGCGGTGCAAGCTCGTAGACTTGGGTGCCTGGCTTGATGCCGAATATAAAATAGAATCCAGCCCTGAGTCGCAGGAATCCGGCGGACCATACGGTACCTCATCCACACCCACATCTTCCGACAAGTAATAAACAACGGCTTTCAGCAACAGAATCTGATAAAAATTTGTTGAAATCGCCCGGTGATAGGTTATATATATCTGCATTCGCTCTTTACTTACCCAACGGCAATTGTAACCTTCTTGAAAGGAAGCAAAATGGTCAGTAGCAAAGAATCAACTCAAATACTTGACGATCTTGTCTTTCCGAAAATATTCCAGACTTTTCGCATGTCGATTCAGCCGACGAAATTGATAATTACCTCTGTTGCGCTGGCCATCATATGCCTTGCAGGTTGGATTATGGACTTTAATAAAACGGTTGCCGTTGAGTACGACGACAACGGTAAAATTAATAAGACAGAGTTACAGATTTATATAACCGGTGCTGGCCATGATGAGATACTGTCAGAAATCGAAAAACTCAAACAAAGCGACAAACGCAGCGGGGTATTTTCCACAATGTGGCATTTCGCTGCGAAACAGTTCCATGGTGCGGTAGATTCCGTATTTGCATTGGACCTGCCAGGTCTTATAGGAAATATCACTGATTTTTTCAAGGCGGTGGGATGGGCTCTTAGATACCATACGGTTTATTGTATTATCTTTTTCATAATAATGCTCGCCGTGACTTCCATCTCCGGAGGTGCTGTCTGTCGAATCGCAGCCCTGCAATTTGCCCGGGGAGAAAAACCGGGTTTGACCGAAGCGCTGCGATACAGCATAAAGAAATTTACGAGTTTTTTCACAGCACCATTGGCACCGGTCGGCATAATTATTTTCATCGGTTTTTTCATATTCCTGCTTGGTCTGGCAGGTAATATTCCCCGAGTAGGAGAATTAATAGTAGGTCTCGGTATGCCGATGGCTCTGTTTACAGGTTCGCTTTTAGCAGTCATTGTAATCGGGGCTGTTGCTGGATTCAACTTGATGTTCCCTGCTGTGGCTTATGATGGCTCTGACTGCTTTGATTCTATAAGCCGCTCTTTTAGTTATGTATATGCTAAGCCCTGGCGAATGATTATTTATACTGCCATAGCAGCAGTATACGGTTCGATATGTTATATGTTTGTACGAGTTTTTGGCTTTTTAACACTCTGGATTACACACTGGGTATTGAGGTTTGGTCTATGGACGAAGAATGGTAACCAAGAAGCCAATAAGCTAATGGCAATCTGGCCGAAACCGGATTTTCGCATTCTTTTCGATTCTAAGCAGCAAATAGCTACTAACTGGACGGAATCGGTTGCTGTTTTTCTCGTTTATATTTTTGTACTTATTATAGTCGGACTTATCGTTTCTTTCATCATCAGCTTTTATTTTTCAGCCAATACGATAATTTATTCGCTTATGCGCAAAACCGTTGACAATACTGCTTTTGAGGATATTTATATGCAATTCAACGAAGCAGATGTTGAGCCGGATGCCAGCGAACTGCTGCCGAAGGAAGAACCGCCGTCGCCGGAGCCAGAATCGCAACCAGATGAATAATCTACGCAACAGTGACATAGTGGGCTCTTTGCGTGAATGTCGGAGTATGCCGGACAAATCGAAACTGTAGTGCCGAGAGAATATGCCTGAGACAAACACAAACATACAGCCAAACAACAAGAATAAAGGTCTGCCGCAATTTTCGACTCCCGTGCCGGCCTTACTGCTTCGTGTCCGCAGGCCTATGATTGTACTTGCCCACATAATTGCTTTCGCATCTTCTTTGATGCTTTCTTTTCTTGTAGTACAGAATATGCAGTTCAGGGGAGAATGGCTTGAATTGTATCCCGCTTTGCTGATGTTTTTTCTTCTTATAAAGCTACCGATATTCGGTCTCTTCAAGCAATACCGCGGCTGGTGGCGCTATGTCGGGATTTCCGATCTTCTCGGGATATTCGGAGCGTCACTTGTCAGCACATTTATTATTGTGGTTTTATGGTTTGCAATAGGCAATATTCCTGCCGTTCGTATATATTTACCATCGGGTTTGGAGAGACCCGCCGAGGGTGTTTGTATAGCCGATATGTTTGCCACAGTTTTTATGCTTGGCGGGTTAAGGATAATTATAAGGCTGTATTTTGAGGAGTTTCGCACGTCCGAAGCCGGTCGGTTGAAGCGATTTCTAATAGTTGGCGCAGGCAACGCCGGCGAGGCACTGCTGCGAGAAATCCTCCGCATGCCCGTGACTCAATATGATGTTGTCGGCCTGATTGACGATGACTTTGTCAAACAGGGTACTCATATTCATGGGATACCAATTCTTGGTACTGTTGAGCAACTGTCTGATATATGTGAAGAACACAAAATCGAAGAAATTGCCATCGCAATGCCATCGGCGAGCCCCCGACAGCTAAGGCGCGTTATCCAGGTTTGCGAAGGGACCAAAATCCGATTTCGTACCGTTCCTTCGATTACGGATATTGCTTCCGGCAAGCTTCGTGTCTCTCAGATTCGAGATGTTGATATTAACGATTTGTTAGGCAGAGAAGCTGTAAAGCTTGATATGGACCTGATAGAAGCCTTTGCCAAAAATAAGACCGTTCTGGTAACCGGTGCCGGAGGCTCCATCGGCTCGGAAATGTGCAGGCAGCTATGCAAATTCAATCCGAAGCTGCTTCTGCTTATCGAGCAGGCTGAAAATCCATTGTTCTATATAGAACGGGAATTATGTAAGCAATTTGCCGAAGTTAATATCAAAGCGATTATCTGCAACATTACCGACAAGACTCGTGTGGATGAGGTTTTCCGAGAGTATAAACCACAGGTTGTTATTCATGCCGCCGCTCATAAGCACGTGCCCTTGATGGAGCTTAATGCCAGCGAAGCTATTAAAAACAATATTATGGGCACGCAAATTGTTGCCGACGCAGCAGACAACTACGGCGCTACTAACTTCGTGATGATCAGTACGGACAAAGCCGTTAATCCAACGAGCATAATGGGCTCATCCAAGCGAATTGCCGAGATGTATACCCAGGACCTGAGCAGGACCAGCAAGACGTACTTTGTGACCGTACGGTTCGGCAATGTACTCGGCTCCGAGGGCTCGGTTGTGCCCATCTTTAAGAAACAAATAGCCGAAGGAGGTCCCGTCACCGTTACGCATCCCGAAATGAAGCGGTACTTTATGACCATACCGGAGGCGAGCCAGCTCGTTTTACAGGCCGCGTCTATGGGAAAAGGCGGAGAGATATTTGTGCTCGAAATGGGCGAGCCCGTGAAAATTGTGGCCCTTGCCAGGGAGCTTATTACGCTCAGCGGCTTCAGGCCCGGCGAAGATATTGAAATGATTTTTACAGGCCCAAGATCCGGCGAAAAGCTCTTTGAAGAGCTTTCGATAGAAGGCGAAGATATGCAGCG
>CAZSOR010000086.1:0-16237 GCA_964608395.1 uncultured Pirellulales bacterium | reverse complement strand
GCGGCCCTCCGGTCGAGATGACAGAGGCGCAGATTTTAATCACAATTGGTATTACATATGTAAGCTTAACAAATTAATATTCCGGCTTTTTTTCAAATCACCTGCTGCGGATTTTGCAATCGGTCTTTAATGAAGTTTAGAAACTCGGCGGCATAAGTCTCGCTGAGCACTCTGCGGTCGGCAGCAACAGACAGGCTTAGCATTTTCCGCGCCGTTATTTCGCCGTCTCTGCAGACAACCGTGGCCACGACGTTACCGACGGACAGAATCGTGCTGGCCGGCGGCGGGATGATTCCCAGAAAAGAATCGATGTCATACGCGCCGAGATTGCTCAGCGCGATCGTCTCGCCTTCGATCTCTTCGAGCGTCAGTTTATTATCGCGTGCTTTATCTGTCAGCAGCTTCTCCTCACGGGCGATCTCAGGTAACGTTTTATCCCCGGCATCTTTCACCACCGGCACAACAAGACCCTGCGGAGCATTGACCGCAAAACCAACGTTAACACGTTCGGCGATTGTTATGCTGTCGCCTTGAAGCCGGCCGACCACAAGAGGATATTTTTGTGCCGCCAGGCCCAGAATGTGAATATAAAAGGCGTTCGTGGTTATTCTGACGCCGAGCGATTTCCGGAGCTTGGGCCGAAGGGCCATCAACTCGGTTACATCCGCTTTGGCTTCGAGGTAAAAGCAGGCCTTGCTCTGCTTGGATTTCAGCATCCTTCGGCCGATCAGCTTTTGTATCCTGGTTAACGGGATATGCATATACATTTAAAGATTTTCGATGGCTAAGCCATAAATTGTCGATTTTCATATCATAAGATAAACTCTACAACGCCGAAAATTATAGTCCGCCCGCCCATTTTAGCAAGAAAGAACCGTTTTACGCATGGCCTCTATTGTGCCCGCGAGCAAAACAGTGTAAAGTTTTAGCCGCATACACCGGCAACATAAAAAGGGCTGAAATGGCAGGTAAACATTATTTATTTATCTGTGCGGTGAATCAGAACCGCAGCAGGACCGCGGAGTTGGTTTGCAGCCAATTGGTCCAGGCGGAAAACAGGGACATCCAATGCGAATCGGCGGGCATCCATCCGATGGCCGTAAGACGGGTGACGAAAAAGATGGCCGACAAGGCCGATATTATATTCCTTATGGAGGACTATATGAAGGAAATCCTGGAAAAGGAATTTCATCAGCCGGCTGAAAAAATAATATGCCTGGACATACCTGACATATATTACGTGCAGGATCCGGAGCTGGAAGCGATCCTCAGACAAAAACTCCTGCCGTACATTTAACCTGCTTTGAAGCAGTGTTCATAAAACTAATATCCGAGTTCGTCATTACCTTGAGGGTCTTGCACCCACACATCTTTGTAAGGAATAAGGACGCCGTCCACTTTTATCCGGAGAACGTGCTCACCCTCATTGGCTGAGTGCAAATAAGATATAATGGCCGTATTATATAGATTCGGGTCGTCATCGGAACCCTTTAAGTCCAAAATTATCTGAGCAAGATCTTTGGTGTGGTAGCCGATCTCTAAAACCAGGCGCCGGGCATACATTACACCCTGTTCCCCCGCTCTGGGCCAGAAGATCCAATGGTTATGGACGGGCAGAGTAATCGACAAGGATTTAACCATCTTCTCACCTGCTCGCAAACGAACGTACTGACCTTCGGGCCATATGTAAAACGTTGGCAATGTCAGTACGTCGAGCCGTCTGCGTATCAGAAGGGTTTGGTCATCTTCCAAGAACACTTCAAATTCATCTTCAATAAAACCCACGCTGTCGCAGACCCAAACATCCTGGTCGGAATTGTTCTTTATCTTCCAGCGTAATTCCAGAGTTGTCTCGACTATATTTAAAGTCTCGCCGTTAGGATCTAAAGGCTGATTATTCACATCCGGGATTTGGTCGTTTACGTCAAGGATCAGGTCATTCACATCCAGCCGGGTAAGGGCTATTATTATCGAATCCACATCATTCTGATCGGAAACATCTTCGCCATCCTGCCCATACGACGATTGCGGAAACATAACCAACAAAATACCTGCCATCAGCGCTATCAATAAAATATATCTGTTCATTTTTAATCTCCTTTATCTCACCTGAATTTCACAGAGCCGCTAATCGATTCGCTCGCCGATATATCAATCCTTGATGAAATACTTTAGTCCGCTTCCGCTGTTGCTATGAAATATATCATAACACCTTACAGCCTCAGATACAAGTGAAAATGCTCCGGACTATGGTCTATAGGATACGATGCGTTAAACACCATCGTTGACAAACATTACTGAAGGCCCTATCTTCAAAAAGAAACAATATAAAACTTTCAGGGCACAAGCTGTAAAAATGAGGTCTTTTATGGAAATATTCAGGATGATCAGGGTTTCACGAAAGATCGGATTCTTTCTTTTGTTGTGTTCGATGCTTCTCGGCTGCGGCAACCGGACGGAACAGCCTCAAAAGGCAAATCAGGTTTCGGCTTCGAGAGATTCCGAACCGGCTATATCCGAATCTATCGCTAAAGCACTTGTTAATTTCAATCGCGGCGCGGCCCTTCTCGAACAGTACAATTACATCGAAGCGGCCGGAGCGTTCGAATCGGTTTTAGCCACGGCGCCCGACTGGACCGCGGCACGCTTTAATCTCGGACTGGCCTATTTGAATATGCAGGAAAAACCCGGAGCGCAAAGCTATCTCGATTCGGCACAAAAGGCGTTCGAGGCCGTGCTGGAATCCGATCCCAACCACCTGCACGCACGATTCTGCCTCGGTCTATATTTTCAACACCAGGGTGAAAACGAAAAGGCGATCGAATGTTTCAGGAAAGTATACGAAGCCGATGGCAAAGATCCCTATGTTCTTTATAAATACGCCGAGGTCCTTATTAATCTCGGCTCCGCGGAAGAAGGCACGGAAATGCTCGAAAAGATCGTTACCCTCGATCCGGGTTTTATTTCCGCTGTATATCGGCTTGCCATCCAATACCAGCGAACGCAAAAACGCGATGAGGCAAGGGCTCTTTTTGCCCGCTTCAAGGAACTAAAAAACGCAGAACTTACCGGCGGGACTTTTACGGTTCTCAAGGCTTATGGATCAGTGGGGAAATATTATATGGCACTTGGTGCGGACAATCTGCCTTTGCCGCCTGTAGCGGCGTTTCCACAGAAAAGGATTATATTTTCACCCGAGCTAAAAGCATTAAGCGACGCCACTTCAGCATGGAAATTCCCCGGCGGGAATATAGAGCTTCCGGGAATTACCGTCGGCGACGTAGATGAGGACGGGGACCTCGATCTTTGTATTACAGCGTTCGGCGACGATGGAAGTGTATATTTATGGCGTAACGACGGCACCGGCGGATTTTCTCACGATGCAACTTTGGCGCAGCAGGGTATCTGCCCCTGCTTCGGCGATGTGGATAACGACGGGGACCTCGATCTTTGGCTTGGCTGCGCGGGTCCGGACATTTATTTTGAAAACGATGGGAAGGCGAATTTCATAACGAATCCGGACGCAACGGTTGCCGGCGGAAAATTCATTACTCACTTTGCCAGGACCGTCGACATCGACAGCGACGGCGATTTGGATTTCCTGGCGTTTCGTAATACAAGCGGCAGTCTATATAACAACAACAGGGACGGTTCATTCGCCGACATTGCCGGACAACTTGGCCTTACGCTCGAAAATAATCCCGCCACCGCTACAGTGTATGATGATTTCGATAACGACCGGGATTTAGATTTGGTAATATTTTCATCACGCGGGGGAACGATCGGCTGGGTGAACGATCGGGCGTTGAAATATCACGTGCTTGATGCCGAAACAACCGGCCTTAAGGTTCAAGGCGTTCTCAGCGCCACTTCCGGGGATCCTGACAAGGATGGTGACCGCGACCTTCTGATTTTTACCAATCAAGGAATACGACTCTTTATAAACCAGGGCGGATTCGTTTTTAAGCCTCACTCGGATTTTTCCGCGAGCTGCGGCCGGATCGGTGGAACCGGCGGACAGTTTGCTGATATGGATAATGACGGCGATTTGGATATTGTTATCGCCGACGCTTTCAGACGCGACGGCAGCCGGGGCCCGGCAATGCTTATTAACAACTGGCCTGAAGGTCGTTTCATCAACGCTCTTGAGATTGATCCCGGGAATATGCTCTCGGCCATCAATTACCCGGGCAACGCCAGTTGTGTAGTGGCGGATTTTACCGGTAATGGGAATTGCGATATTCTTCTGGCCCCAATAGGCGAGAAACCCTTCCTCGTGGAAAATTTAACGCCGGGCGGCCATTGGATTGAAATTGACCTTCGTGGTACCCGCGAGCAGGATAAGAAAACCCGCTCAAATAATTCAGCCATCGGAGCTCGCGTGGAGATCAAGACCGGTTCTGTTTTCCAGCAATTTGTAGTGGGGACGTCCTCGGGACAAGTGGCCGTGCCTCCGTACCGGATTCATGCCGGCTTAGGGCAATACTCCAAGGTCGATTGGTTGCGGATAATGTGGCCCGATGCCGTTCTTCAGGCGGAGCTTGAACTGCCTGCGGATCAGGTGATAACGATTACCGAGTTGCAGCGTAAGACTTCTTCATGCCCGCATCTCTTTGTGTGGGACGGTTCGCATTTTGAGTTCGTATCCGATTTCGGAGGTATGGGAGGCATGGGTTATCTCGTAGCGCCGGACGAATACGCCAAGCCTGATCCGACGGAGTATTTGCCCATTCCGAATATTAAGCCGCGTGACGGCGAATATGTCTTTCAGGCGCTGGAACCAATCGAGGAAGTCGTTTATTTCGACCAGGCCAAACTAATCGCGGTTGACCATCCGGAAGGAACGCAAGTTTATCCCCATGAGATGATGGCGATTAGTATCCCGCCCGTATCCTTCGAGCTTTTCTGCTTCAACAATCCGATTGAACCGATACGTGCTGTAGATGATAGAGGTATCGATGTCACTGAAAAGATACGTCTGGTTGACCGGCGTTATGCCGGAGCGACCGAACCAGACCATCGCTTCATAGGACTGGCCAGAGACCATATCGTAGAGCTTGACTTCGGTGACAGACTCCAGGCGGTATCGCCTCAATCGCGTCTGGTGCTGTTTCTGCACGGGTGGGTCGAGTACCCATATTCTGCGACGAACTATGCCGCCAGCCAGGCAGGTTTACGCTGCCACGCTCCGAGCATCCATGTCTTTCGCGATGGCCGGTGGTTGGAGCTATTTAACGAGGTGGGATACCCTGCCGGTATCCGGCACATGATGACTCTCGATGTGACCGGAAAGCTGCTGCCAAGCGACCGGCGAATTCGCATCTCCAGTAATATGGAACTGTATTGGGACCAGATCTTCGTCGCTCCTGTCCTTGAGAACGCGGGACTCAGAATCCAGGAATTGCCGGTGAAAAGTGCGGATCTTCATTTCCTGGGTTATCCGCAGGAATATTCTCCCGACGGGCGACATCCGACTCTATATGATTACGATAGTGTCAGCGGCGCCGTTGCCTGGAAAATTATGGAGGGCGATTACACCCGTTATGGCGAAGTGACGGAGCTTCTGGATAAGGCGGACGATTGTTACGTTATCATGGGGCGGGGAGAAGAAATTACACTTCGCTTTTTGGCAGGCGACTTCAATCCTACGCCCGAAGGATTCCGCCGTTCGTTCATCCTCAAAACCGACAGCTTCTGCAAGGACATGGACCTTTACTCGGCATACCCCGACACCGTAGAACCGCTTCCCTTTCATTCTATGAGCACATATCCATACGGTGCGAATGAAAAATATCCTGATGATGAAAAGCGGCGGGAATATCGCAGGCGTTTTAATACCCGGCGGGTAGGAGGCTTGAAAACAGAATAGGATTTGTACCAAGCCTTAGAAGTTGGTCCTAAAAAATCGCCGATTGGAGGTGTCTTGCAATAGAGTCACTTATTCTTTATGATAGGGAGAGAACAGGTCGATATAGAGCGTAATTCGCCATATATGAACACTCTGATCGAGGCTATTTGTATGGAGAGGTGTACAATAACTGAGGGGCGGGATACAGGTAATACCGGAGGACCGCAACAGCCCGATTCGCATGCTCCAAAGAAAACTCTATCGGTATTACTGGCAGGATTCATCGTATGTGCCTTTAATTGCTATTTATTTCAAGTGGCCGCTTTCCCGCAGTCTGACGAAAATTCACAAAAAACAGTTACAACCTCGAATTTGAACGAGCTAAATGAATCGACCGGTCCTGCACTAAAGCCGGAACAAGAAATTGCCGTGCTGAAAAAGGAAGAGTTGGAACTTGCCGAAAGGCTCATGAAAGACTTCCCCGACAGCATAAATGCGATCATACACATGGGTAATTTGTGGGAACGGCACGGTGACGCTACAAAGGCGTTGGAATACTTCGATAAAGCATTAGAGCAGGATCCGGAGCGGCCCGATGTCTATAAAAGCATAGGGTGGTTTTTCATGAATAAGGAGCAATACGAGCAGGCAATCGAATATTGGCAAAAGGCACTTCAAATCGATCCCAACACTCCCGGTGTGCATCATGATATCGCCCTGGCTTTGATGGGGCAGAACAAACAAAGCCAGGCAATCGGAGAATTAGAGAAGGACATTCAAATTTCTCCTCGTTCCAGCTTAAGTTATTTTCTGCTCGGACAGTTATATCTACGCCAGAAAGAGTATGAGAAGGCCAGAAACTATTACGAAAAGGCAATAGAGATTGAGCCCAACCATACTAATGCTTACTACGGCCTTTTTACCCTTTCCATCAGATTGAAGCAGCAAGACAAAGCTAAGGAATACATGGCGGTATTCAAAAAACTCAAAGCCGAGGACATGAAGATTCTGAAGGATCGCAATAAAGCCGTTGACGATCTTATTCAGATGCAAAAAGGTGCGGCCGAAACTTATATGCTCGCCGGACAAATGTATCAGGCTGAAGGGGATTTTCAAAAAGCCGAAGAACTCCTGAAAGGGGCAACGACACTTGATCCGAATAATATCCTTTGCCTTGAAAAGCTGGCATCTTTGTATCTAACGAGCAACCGTATAACTGATGCGATTTCATTGTACAGAAAAATCAGTGAAATTGATCCCAAAGATCCGATATGCCACTTGAATATCGGAATCCTTTCGATGCGCTTAAAACAGTTGGAAAAAGCAGAAAAAGCTTTCCACAACGTTATCGAGGTGGCTCCGGGGTTCTCCGGTGGTTATCGCGAGCTCGCTCAGCTATACCTCAGAGCAGGCAGAGGATATCCGGAAGCCAGAGCACTTGCGGAAAAAGCAGTGGCGCTGGAACCGACCGCCCTCAATTATTTTGTGCTCTGCTGGGCATGTGATATGAACGGTGACTCGCAAAACGCGATCAAGGCAATAAAAAGGGCAATACAACTGGAGCCGGCCAACTTGAAATACAGGAATGTGTATGAGCATATTAAGAGCAAGAATTAAGACGATTAGTTCCGCAGAAAGACAGGATCATTGGAGGAATATCGGGTGTTGGTTCGTGGCTGTGCTCTTAGTATTGCATCTATCCGTCGATGCGTTCGCCGATAGTCCCATACTGCTTCGCGATGTTACAAAAGAGACGTCAATAACCTTCACGCACACCGATGGCGGATCCGGCCGGCACTACATAATGGAGACGGTGAGTGCGGGATTGGCGCTTTTTGACTATGACAATGACGGGGATGTCGATATATATTTTCTAAATGGTGCCCCGCTCAAAGGAACAGAAGTTGACGTTAAGCCGAAGAATGCGCTCTATCGCAACGAAGGCGGATGGAAATTCACGGATGTTACAGAGCAGGCCGGCGTCGGTGACAGTGGATACGGTTTGGGCGTTACCGTCGGTGACTATGATAATGATGGGGATCTTGATATATACTTGAATAATTACGGGCCGAATGTCCTGTACCGCAATAATGGTGACGGCACGTTTACAGACGTCGCTGAGAAAGCGGGTGTGGACAACGGATTTCATGTGGGGGCGGGTACCTGCTTTCTCGATGCGGATAAGGATGGTGATTTAGACCTTTATGTTTCAATTTATCTTGATTTCTCTTATGAGAAACATGTCACTACCACAACCAAGGGATTTCCCGTGTATGCAAATCCCCGCTTTTATCCTCCCATGCCCGATTTTCTATACCGTAACAATGGCGACGGCACGTTCACCGATGTAAGTAAATCATCCGGGGTTGGAAATCATGCGGGATGGGGGATGGGAATTGTATGCGGCGATTACGATAACGACGGCGATACGGATGTTTTTATCGGAAACGATGTGGGGGAGAATTTCCTTTTCCAAAATGACGGGACGGGCAAGTTTGAGGAAGTCGGATTAATGACGGGCGCCGCTTATGACCTTCACGGTGACGAGCAGGGAAGCATGGGAGTCGGCTGCGGCGACTATGACAACGACGGACTGCTGGACTTCTATGTGACTTCGTACCAGGGGCAGCTTGCCACGCTCTACAGGAATCTGGGCAGCGACATGTTCGAGGACGTAACACTGGTAACGGGCTCAGGAACAGGAACCCTCCCTCATGTGACGTGGGGCAACAGTTTCGTCGATTTTGATAATAATGGAATTCGAGACATTTTCGTCGCGTGCGGTCACCTGCAGGACAATGTCGAAAAATTTGACGATACAACCACATATTTCGCACGAAACTTACTCCTATTGAATACCGGTGACGGAAAATTCATAGATATATCCGACCAAAGCGGCGACGGCATGAAGATAAAGCTGAGCAGCCGAGGCGCGGGCTTCGATGACCTGGATAACGACGGCGATGTGGATGTTGTGATATTAAATTCACGCCGGGAACCTACTATTTTGAGAAACGACTCACCTTCAAGGGAGCATTGGTTACAAGTCCGTTTGCGGGGCGTGAAAACCAATCGGGATGGGATAGGTGCACATGTAAAGGTCGGAGCGGGTGATTTGACTCAAATAGACGAAGTTCACAGCGGGCGCGGGTACCAAGGCCATTTCGGCTCACGTCTTTACTTTGGACTGGGCAACCATGAAAAAGTTGACCGCGTTGAAGTCCGTTGGATAGGCGGCCCGGTCGATGTTTTCGAGAATATCGCTGTGGATAAGATGGTAACTCTTATTGAAGGTCAAGGGGATGGATAGTCTGTGATGAGCATGGACAGGAAAACAGGTCAACGTAAAACAGGAATTTCCGGAAATTCACAGCCTTCTTTCTTGTCAACTCGAAGAAATGCCGTCCGGGCATTAGTCATTTTGGTGATTATATGTGCCGTCATAGCCGGCGTTTTTTCTGTAAGATTCCTACCTTGCTCAAATGGACAACCATGGAGAATAGAGCAATCCTCAAATCAGACAGAAGACTTAGTGATGCTACCTGTCAGGGAGCCGCTTAGCACGAAGCAAGAGATCGTTGCTCTGAAAAATGAGGAAATGGAGCTTGCTGAACAACTAATGAGAGATTTTCCGGGCCGTGATGACTCGCTGGTAATAATGGGAAACTTATGCTATAGGCACGGCAATGTTATTAAGGCACTGGAATTCTGGAATAAAGCTCTGGAGATAAACCCGAAGCGGTCCGACGTATACAGAAGCATGGCCTTGTCATCTATGAAAAAGGGCAAGTTTGCCGATGCGGTCGCACAATTCCTAAAAGCCCTGGAGATAGAACCCCAGCTTCCCGATGTGTACAGTAATATGGGTCATGCACTTATGATGTCAGGCCAGACAAAAGAAGCAATCAAGGTACTTGAAAAGGAAATTCAAATTTCACCAAACTCTGGGTTCGCTTACTTTTTACTTGGCCAGGCATATCTGCAGCAGAAAGAATACGAGAAGGCAAAGGAAAACTACGAGGCGGCAATTAAGATCAATCCGGGATACACCAATGCATATTATGGCATTGCTTCCGTCTATGCCAAACTCGGCAATCGTGATAAAGCGAAGGAATACTCGGAAAATTTCAAAAAACTTAAAGCTGAAGAGCGTAAAAGTCTTAAGGGCCGTAAGATCAAGTACGATGACTTCGTTGAGACACAAAAAAGTGCTGCTATAACATATATCAATGTTGGGCAGGCGTACCGGGAAAATGGGAAGTTGGTCAAAGCCGAAGAACTGCTGAAACAAGCCGCAGGGCTTGATCCGGAAAACATCGTGTGCTTTCTGGAGCTGGCAACGCTATATCAGGTAAGCAAACAGCCATCAAAAGCCCTTCAGATGTACAAAAAGATACGTGATATACAGCCGGAATCTGCTGTTTCTTACCTTGTGATTGGGATTTTGTCATCCCATTTAAAGCGGTATGACGATTCAGAAGAAGCCTTCCGGAAATTGATTACGCTGGCGCCACAGAAGTCCGATGGGTATCGAGAGCTTGCCCGACTATATCTGAAAACAGGGCAAAAATTCCCTCAAGCCCGGCAACTTGCTGAAAAAGCGTTAGCATTGGAGGCGAACGCTCCCAACTACTTCGTATTAAGCTGGGCTTGTTACGCAAACGGAGATATTACTAACGCGCTTCCGACTGTTAAACGGGCCATTGAGTTAGATCCGGGCAATCAACAATATCCGCGTCTGTATAAACAAATCCAACGGGGGTATTAGTGTAATGATATTTATGGATGATCGAGTTTTTGGATTGAGTGCCGGACGGCTTATTGTCGACGTGCTGGCGTTGTTGTGTATCTCCGCCTGCGCATATGCTGATGGGGCCATCGTGTTCAGCGATATCACCAAAGAAACAGGAATTACCTTCATACACACCGATGGCAGCAGTGGTCAACGATATATCATCGAATCCGTAAGCTCTGGATTAGCGCTTTTTGATTACGATGGAGACAGCGACGTTGATATCTATTTTCTCAATGGCGCTCCTCTTAAGGGAACAAAATTCGACAAGGCGCCTATAAATGAGCTTTATCGCAACGAAGGTGGCTGGAGATTTACGAATGTCACAGAACAGGCCGGCGTAGGAGATACCGGATTCGGGCTCGGCGTGGCCGTGGGCGATTACGACAATGACGGCGACCTTGATATCTATGTGAACAACTACGGCCCGAATGTCCTGTACCGTAATAACGGCGATGAAACTTTTACCAACGTGACATCAGAGGCGGGCGTGGCCAACGGCCACAAGGTGGGGGCAGCCACGCATTTCCTCGATATGGATAAGGACGGCGATCTTGATTTGTTCGTTGCCAACTATCTGGATTTTACGTACGAGAATCATATGATAAGAACCTCAAAGGGAATACCCAAATACGCGGGGCCGATGGATTTTCCTCCGATGCCGAATAACTTGTTCCGCAACAATGGGGATGGGACATTCACGGACGTAAGCGTCGAGTCCGGAGTGGCCGAGCACAAAGGATGGGGAATGGGCGGAGTCTGCGCCGATTTCGATAACGACGGCGACACAGATGTCTATATCGCCAACGACGTTTATGCAAACTTCCTGTTCGAGAATGACGGGACCGGCAAATTTGATGAAATAGGGCTTATCGCCGGGCTTGCCTATGACCTGCACGGCGACGATCAAGGGAGCATGGGCGTAGATAGCGGCGACTATGACAATGACGGCTGGCTCGACTTCTATCAAACATCCTACGCCGAGGAGCTTGCCGCCCTCTATAGAAATCTGGGCGATAGTATGTTCGAAGATGTGACAATGGTCACTGGTGCCGGTGCGGGAACCATGGAATATGTCACATGGGGCAACAGCATGGTCGATTTCGATAACGATGGCGACCGCGATATCTTTGTTGCCTGTGGTCACCTGCAGGACAATATTGAATTTTACAATAATACCACCACTTCTTTTGTGCAAAATACGCTCCTGATGAATACTGGAGACGGAAAATTCGTCGACGTATCGGATCAAGGCGGCAACGGCATGAAGGTAAAATTGCGCAGCCGGGCTGCGGGCTTTGACGATTTGGATAACGACGGCGATGTGGATGTTGTCATATTAAATTCCCGCCGGGAACCTACTGTTTTGAGAAATGATTCACCAGCTAAAAATCATTGGCTTCAAGTTCATTTGAAAGGTGTAAAAACTAACCGGGACGGGATAGGTGCACGTGTTAAAGTGGTTTCGGGCGACTTGACTCTTATAGACGAAGTTCACAGCGGGCGCGGTTACCAGAGCCATTACGGCATGCGGCTTCACTTCGGTCTTGGCAACCGTGACAAAATTGACCGCATCGAGGTCCGTTGGATAGGCGGCGGGATCGATATTCTCAAGGATGTTGAAGTTGATCAGCTTTTAACAATCACTGAAGGCTCCGGCCATGCGCAATAATGCGCACTGCGCAGCTATACCTGGCAGAGGAAAGGATAATGAAGAGTTCCATCGACAGATATTATGTAGCAGCGTGTCAACTTGACATGCCTAATCCCACGCACCGCAACGAAATTGCAAGCCGGGTTGACCGAATGCTGGAGCTTATCGAACAGGCTGTAACCGGCTACGAGCCCTTTTTCGACGTACGACTCGTGGTGTTTCCGGAGTTTGCCCATGCAGCACCAATTTATCCCACGGTCGAAGAGCTGCTCGACAGCCTGGCGGTTCCGATCCCAAACGAACATACTCAACGCTATCAGGAAAAAGCCAACGAGTTAAATATCTACATTCAAACCGGCTCGTTTTTGGAATCGGACGATCAGTGGCCCGGCCACGTCTTTAACACGACCTGCCTGATCGGCCCGGATGGTATTGTCTCGAAGTACCGTAAGGTGCACACATGGACGCCCTGGGAAGTGCACACCAGTCCACACGACCTGGCGGATTACAATGAGCCAATGTTTCCTGTTGCGGACACCGAAATCGGCAAGATCGGCACCGCCATCTGTTACGATTGGCTGTTCCCCGAGGCAATTCGCCAGCTTAGCCTCGGTGGTGCTGAGCTGCTCATACGGGTATCAGCTTATATGGATCCCTGGGGAACCGCCCAGCCTTTGGATTGGTGGACAACAGTTAACCGAGTGCGCGCACTGGAGAATATGGCCTACGTGGTCGCAGTCAACCAGGCTGCCAGCCCGCAAAACTATCCGCCTTTTAGCTGGCCCGGAGGCAGCATGATTATCGACTACGATGGCCGTTTGCTCGCCCAGACCGAGCCGGGGACGGGTGAGAAAATCGTTGTGGGCCCAATCGACCTGGCCGCCTTGCGCGCCGAACGGAAGCGCCGCCGCGGACATCAAATGTTAGCTCACCTGCGAACTGAGGCCTATACTGCTTATAAACATCAGATATATCCAGCCGGCCGGGGCAGCAATGGCAAGATTACCATCGAGAGTAACGAGGCATCGACTCGTCAAGGTCGTGAGGCTTTAAAGCGGATATCACACGGCCGTCCCTGACCGTACCGAGACGCACGGCTCGGTTGTTGCCACCTAACGAGTCCCACTTGATGGTGCCGGTCACGCCGTTCCACGGCGATAGTTCACTGATGGCGTCACGAATTAATACGCGATTAAGTCCTGCTTTGCGTATCGCTGCAATCAGAAGATTAACGGCATCGTAGGTATGGGCGGCAAGATAATCCGGTTTTTTCCTAAATCGTGCAGTGAATTCTTTTTCAAAACTGCTCGATTCTTTGCCGGGCGTATATAACAATGGGAAGACTGTACCTTCGACCGCGTTAGCTGCTTGTTCAAGAAAACTTCGGTTGCCCATCCATGGCCCGCCGAAAATAAGGCCCTTGAATCCTTTCTGCCGGACAGCAGAGATAATTTGAGAACTCTGCCGGGCTGCGGCAATAAGAACCAGGGCTCGTGCCCGTGTGTGCACAATTTCCTCCACAAGACTGCCATAATTCCTTTGCCCAGGCTTAAACTCAAAGTGGTAAGACGGCGCCAACTTGTGTCGGATAAAAGACCTGGTCAGCTCGACCGTGAAAAGGTGTGAATCGTGGTCCACGGCCGATACAAGGAGAAATGATTCATCCCCGACTTCTGATGCAATCGCCTGCGCTAAAACCGGTGCCTGCAGGTGGTCAGCCGGCAGGCACGAAAACATCCATGGCACATTAGCAAGATTTACCGTCTTATCCGTGCTTGCAGGACTAAGCAAGGTCAAGCGGGCCTTCGCAACTACCTGTTCTGCCAGATGTGTCGATGGCCCGTCGATTCCGCCGATGATCGCCCAGACTTTGTGAACGTAGGCCATACGGGTTACTTCCGTGACACCCGAGCCCCAGGGATTGTCCGACCAGCCCGCAACCAATCGAAATGGCAGACCATTATAACCGCCGGCCTGGTTGGCATGTTCAACGGCCAGGTTCGCTGCATTCCACATATCACCTCCTTGCGGATGACATGCTGTACCGGGGCCGAAGTATCCAATCAGCACTTCTTTGACATCGGTGGGAGGGCTCTTCTCGCGGCCCGGACCCGCGTATTCTGCTTGGCGGGTTCTTGCCTCAAAAAATGCTCCGTGAGATGAGCGTTTTGGGAAGTGAGTGTCCCCCGCCCATATCATAGAAGACAGGGCAAAAATCATGAAACTCGTATAGAGAATCCTGGACATCTGTGTCGTTTTATCCTTTCGGAGACTCAGCATTAACGCTCAGCCGCCAGGGGTCGATTGACTCTATCACGAAGAGGAATATATCCTCGTGGGATTTTAAGGTCTTCTCGGCTATAGTAATTCCATTTGTCGTTTTCTCGTTTTGCTAAGTACACATCACCAACGTCATCGAGACAGGCGCTCAGGACAACGTCACCTGTTACACCTTTCAATGGTACAGTTCTGTAAGCCAGTACATCTCGGATTTTTGCCCGGTTAAGACCTGCTACCTGCACCGCCCAGATAAGCATGTTCGTTCCATCATAAGCATGAGCTGCAAAGGTTTCCGGCTCTTCACCAAAACGCTTCTTGAATGCCTCACAAAATTGAGTATACCTCTTGCTTTTACTATCGGGATTCCAGGGAGAAGTGCAGATGACTCCTTCGGTGTTTTCGCCGGCAATTTCGGCAAACTCGTCCAATAGGCACCGGTCACAGGCAAAATAAGGGTGCTCCATCCCCATTGCTCGCATCTGATTAAGAATCTGTGCACCCTCAGGAGCATCGCCCCAATGGATAATTGCATCCAGATTTGCTTCCTTTAGACGTTCCAGTTGTAAAGAGAAATCGTCGATTCCCAGATTATAGGCCATTTCCAGAATAACCGGATAGCCGAGGCGCCGACTTCCATCGCTGATTTCACGAACACCAAAGCGACCATAACGGTTACTTGCACGAATGATTCCAACTCTTTTAAGACCGAGTTTTCTGTATATGTAATCAACAAGCAAATAACTTTGCTGCCGGTCGTCACTGATACAGCGGAAGACCCAGGGGATATTCGTTTCGATGAATGTGGGGTCCGTGTCACCGGAATTCATCATGACGATTTCGGCCTTTAGCGCAACGCGGATAGCAATGTGGCTGTTGGCACCATCGATTGTGCCGAGAATCGCCCAGACTTTGTCTTTATATGCCAGTTTGACGATTTCGTTCCCGGAGGCACCCCAGAGCCCATTATCGTTGCTAATGACCAGTTCGAAGGGGATATTACGCTTGAGATATCCTCCTTCGGTGTTTGCTTGTTCGATGGCAAGTCGTGCGCCCTGAAGCATCTTAATTCCCAACGGTTCCTCATGGCTTTTCCCGCCGGTAGCAACCGAGACAGTAGACATAATCGGACCAATAAATCCAATTTTAACAGTCTCTATGTCCTCCGGCTCAGGTTTAGCCCGACCGGGACCGGTATATTCCATTTGCAGCAGAAAGTGTTCTTTGTAGGGTTTTACATGCCGGAATGGCTCGACATCCTGTGCCGTCTTTGCATAAATCGTATCCTGTCGCAGCCCCAAATCAGGGACTTCATAGGCACTGGCAGAGTTGATTTTCTGAAGCAATTCAGTTGTTTCAGGGTCAATGTCGATAGTGGATGATTTTGCTTCTGTTTTTATCTCTTTCTGCTCGGTACAGGATAGAGCGCCTATGATTAATGCAGCGAAAAGAAGAATTATATAGCGTTTCATATTTTGACCTCCTCGCAATGACAACCATATAAATTTGGATAATGAACTAACTGCCATTTTACCATATTTCCGTTTAATTTTTAGCTATTTTAATCAGATTTTTCCGGCTTGTCTGGGATTCTTTCTCTCAATCCTTTGTAATATCCGGTACCGATTGCCCATCCGAGCCCCTTTGAGGTTCCCACCCAGACATC